>NZ_JBQHDG010000005.1:0-485542 GCF_052068095.1 Phytohabitans sp. LJ34
GGCGCTGAGGCCGGCGCGGGTGGCGCTGAGGCCGGCGCGGGTGGCGTCGCGGCCGGCGCGGGTGGCGCGGCGGCCGGCGCGGGTGGCGTCGCGGCCGGCGCGGGTGGCGCTGAGGCTCGCGCTTGGGGCTGCGGCCGCGCCGCTTCCACTGGGACAGTGACCCCGCGCTCCACCCGCTCCAGGCGCTGGAGCAGGTCTTCGGTCTTGTCGGCCCCCGGCAGCAGCATGCGCGCGGTGATCAGCTCAAGCAGAAGCCGCGGCGCGGTGGTGCCGCGCATCTCCACAAGTCCGTTGTGGACAATGTCGGCGCATCGCGAGAGCGTCGCCGGACCGAGCCGCGCCGACTGCGCCACCATCCGCTCGATCTGGTCGCTGGGCCCGTCGATCAGCCCCTTGGTCGCGGCATCGGGCACCTGCTGAAGCACGATCAGGTCGCGCAGCCGCTCCAGCAGATCGGACGCGAACCGCCGCGGGTCGTGCCCCGCCTCCGCCACCCGGTCGATCGTGCCGTAGGCAGCGGCGCCATCCCCGGCCGCCAGCGCGTCGCACATCTCGTCGATCAGGGCCACGTCGGTCACACCTAGCAGCGCGACCGCCCGCGCGTAGGTCACACCCTCCGGACCGGCGCCGGCGATCAGCTGGTCGAGCACCGAGAGCGTGTCACGTGCGCTGCCCCCACCGGCCCGCACCACCAGCGGGAACACCGCCGACTCGACCTTGGCGCTCTCGGCCGCGCACAGCTGCTCGAGATAAGGACGCAACACCCCGGGCGGGATCAGCCGGAAGGGGTAATGATGCGTACGCGACTTGATCGTCCCGAGCACCTTCTCCGGCTCGGTGGTCGCGAAGATGAACTTGACGTAGTCGGGCGGCTCCTCGACCAGCTTGAGCAGCGCGTTGAAGCCCGCCGACGAGACCATGTGCGCCTCGTCGATCACGTAGATCTTGTATCGGCTGGTCGCCGGCGCGAAGAACGCCCGCTCCCGCAGCTCACGCGCGTCGTCGACACCACCGTGGCTGGCCGCGTCGATCTCGATGACGTCGATCGACCCGGACCCGTCGTTGGCCAGCGACTTGCACGAGTCGCACTGGCCGCACGGCTCCGGCGTGGGCCCGCGCTCGCAGTTGAGCGAGCGGGCCAGGATGCGGGCACTCGAGGTCTTGCCACACCCGCGCGGCCCCGAGAACAGGTAGGCGTGGTGCAGCCGCCCGCTCCGCAACGCCTGCGACAGCGGCTCGGTGACGTGCTCCTGCCCGATGACCTCTGCGAACGTGCGGGGCCGGTACTTGCGGTAGAGCGCCAGTGCCACTCTCGCCGCCTCCTCTCGACCGCGCCATTCTCCCCGCCTGCCGGGGAGCTTGCCAGCGGGGTACGACACTCGGCCGGGTGCTTCTGGCGGCCACTTCGACCTCATGGGGGTCGCTTTGACCTCTTGGGCCGCTTCGACCTCTCGGGGGCCGCTTTGACCTCTTGGGCCGCTCTGACCATGAAGAGGCCCCCCGTGCACCCGTCAGAGCCCGCTTATCCTTGCTGCCTTCCGGCCCTGGGGAGGTTCACAGGATGACGCCGCACGAGGGGCGCCGCCAAGTCTACCGGGCCGCGCCCGGAAGGCCGGGACCCGGGGCGGGCGGTGCGCCGTGCGCCTGCTTCGTCCCCCGGCGGGGTATGCCTGTACTCTGTCCGGCGGAGGATTCGCCTAGAGGCCTAGGGCGCACGCTTGGAAAGCGTGTTGGGGGCAACCCCTCACGAGTTCGAATCTCGTATCCTCCGCCACCCTCGAAGGCCCGGTCGCTGTCATGGCTGCCGGGCCTTTCGCTTGGCCCACCCACTCGTACACACGTGCTATCCACAGCCTGTGGACAACCTGGGGACACCGTCGGGTTGGGGGCGGTCCGCCAAGACTGGTCATACGGCCGTCGTACCGTCTCACCGTGAACCTCGACGCCGTGACGCAAGCCAACGTCTTGGCCGCGATCGCACAATGCGATGACCTCGGCCGCCGCGCCTTTCTTAAGGCCGCCCACTTCGGCACAAGCTATGCCTACTTCTTGGATCACGAAGACAAGTTGTACGACGTGGGGGCGATCATGAGCGTGGCTCACGAACGGAGCGAGGGTCAGCCTCTGACCCGCGCGGATCTCAAGGGCGCGGAAGCAGCCGTTGCTCGGCTGCTTCAGAAACTCGGATTTCGCGTCGTGAGTCTGCCCAGACCTGATTGGACCCGCGAAGAGATCCTCCTCGCTTGCGAGCTCGTCGTCCAAAACGGAGGGCGACAGCTTGGGGCAGACGAGGCACGAGTCAAAGAGCTGTCGGCGCTGCTACAAAGCTCCGCGATCCACCCAGGTCGTAAGCACCCCGACTTCCGAAATCCTGCAGGAGTTGCCCGCAAAACGCTGAACATCGTCGATCCACGCAGCAATGGCAACCGGCTGGACCACGAGGTGTTCGAGGACTTCCAGGCCCGTCCAGTAGAGATGCATGCCGAGGCCGCCCAGATCCGTTTGCGGCTGTTGGGCGAAGCATCGCGTGACGACCGGAAGGCAGAGGGGACGGCCGGTCCCGGCTTCGATCGCTCCTATCGCGGCAAGCCCGCCGAAGGCCTTTACCCATCCATGCAAGCAACGAGCCCAGAGGCGAAGGAAGCCGCTCTGATGGAGCACGACGCCCTCTGCCGGCGGCTCATCGACTATCTAAACGGCCGTGGGATCCTCGCGGGCGAGCTGGTCGACCCACCTGTAGACATCGCCTGGCAAAGTCCGGCGGGCTTCCAGATGATCGCCGAAGTCAAAAGCTGTAGCGGCGGTAACGACATCAATCAGCTGAGGCTCGGACTCGGCCAAGTGATCGAGTATCGGCACCGTGTCACTGCCCAACGTTGCCCTGCCACGGCGGTGCTGGTCGTTAGCCGAGTCACAGACCCGACCTGGTTCCAAGTCTGCCGCAGTGTCGACGTGCACCTGCTCGCAGGTGACGATGAGGCCGGTTGGTCCCGCCTGGTGACCATGGGATAAGCGAAGGCCCAGCGGCTCATTGGAGTCGCCAGACGCACACCGCGACCGGCGCCGTGCGTACCAGGCAACAGACAATCTTGGGTAGGCCGCCACACAACCTGGTTCCCCCTCGAATGAGACGACAACTGAGACTGTCCAGGAGCAGGCGCCGGCTGGTCCGGTTCGGCGCGGCCGCTCCCGTTGCCGCGTTGCCCGAGCCAAGAGCTTGAAGCGGAGCTGACGTCTCTGCGGTGCTGCCACTGACGTGCTTCCACCAGGGACGCATCTCCTTCGGCGGCGCCCGCGGGGAGGCCGCTGAAGCATTGCGGCACCGCGTGCGCGCGTACTGGTTCTCCCGCAGTTCCAGTTCAGGTAACTGCGGGGGTTGCGGTGATGAACCACTCCAACGTAATGTCCGCGCTACAGACCACACGGTGAGGAGCAAAGGGTGACGTTTGGTGTACTGGAGGGCGTGCCGATCCGGCTGATGCCGTTCCGTCAATACGCTGCGGTGGGGGTGATGACCTGGGGCACGCTCCTTACGCTCGTCCCGGACCCTGTCAGGGAGGAGAACGCGACGGCCCTCCGGAGCGACCGCAAGCTACGGGAGCATGCGGAGCTGCGATCCGAAGTCCAGCGCCTGCTGAAGGGCACCGCAAAAGGCAAGAACGTGAAGCCGTACGCCGCCTACATTGCCGCGGGGCTGCGGGGTGAACTCGACAAAGCATGGTCCTCGCCTCCAATCTGCCTCTGGTCTTCGCGACCGCTAGAACCCGGGCCGGACGGCGTCGCATCGTTGCCACTGGGGGTCCCTATCGTAGCCATCGATGGCGAAACCCAGGTTGCCGCAATGCACGCGATCATGAACGACCCAGCAGCATTCGATCTGGACGAGGCGACCATTGGCCGGACCCCTGTTGCCTTCGAGATCTACTGGGACATAACAACCAGCGATGCTCGACAGATCTTCCATGACCGGAACTTGTTCGGCGTGTCAGTCGCCAAGACCCTAGCTCTCTCGATGGACCAGCGCGATTTCGGCACGACGATTGCTCAACGCGTTCTGTCGATTACGGAGGTATCGGTTGGCGGCAAGAGTGAGAGCTTCAGCCATTTCGTGAACTCACGCAAACGCCAACTAGGGCAGAGTGATCCAGAGTGGATGACGCTTTCTGGGCTTCGATCCCTCTGCGTAACGGTACTCTTCGGCAAACCGGGCATAGAGGCAACCTCGGGAACGATCGAAAAGTCTGATCTCGCTGATATTGAGCCTCAGATTGCGCTCAACGAAGTCTCATCCACCGTCTCCAGTCTCGTCCGAGCCTTTTCCGATGACCTGGCAACGCGCTCCGCCTTGACCGCCCCCGCGATCCTCGCTGGTGTGGGAGCAGCCGCACATCGGACGACCAGCTGGACGAGAGAACAGCCGCGACTTACGAGCGACCAACTTCACTCGCTCCTCCGGCAGGTTCGATGGGAGCGTGAAGAGAAGTATTGGGAGGGCGTCGCAGCTAAGCGAACCGCAAGCGGCGGGCTTTCGTTCGCGGGCGGCGCAAAAGACTCCGGACACCGCGTTTGCGACGCTGTCCTTAACCCGGACTCCGACCTTGGAAAACGTATTCGCGGGCGCTAGGTGATGCTGTAGGCCCGCCTGTCTTCAAATCTAAAGCGGCCTGCCGCTTATCCACCACTACGAACGTCGCGTGTCGCGTTTCGGTACGGCTTTCCATATACGTTGCCGATACTGCCGTCATTTCGATACACGGGTGGGGCGGCCCCCGTAACGCTGCGGGCTGTACGGTGCCAACGTCCGGAGGCATGTACGGCAGAAGGTCGCCAACCGAGTCGGCGGCTTGCTCTGGCGCTCGAACGCCGACCTAACGGACGGCGACGAAGTGCCGCCAGGGGCCTCACCAGGCCTCGCGCGGGCACAACTGAACCCACATGGCACAAACGCCTGGCTGGTTTGCGAGCGCCAGCCAGGCACTCTGCCTGCTTGGGAGCGGTGGCGGCGGGATTTGAACCCGCGGAGGGCTTGCACCCTCACACGCTTTCGAGGCGTGCTCCTTAGGCCACTCGGACACACCACCGCCGAGAAGGGTACCCGACCGGTGGGGGTCGCTCCTCGGGGGCATGCCGCCTGGCAGGATCGCGGTCATGAGTACGCACATCGGCGCCAAGCCGGGCGAGATCGCGGAGCGGGTCCTGATGCCGGGGGATCCGCTGCGGGCCAAGTGGATCGCGGAGCACTACCTCGAGGACGCCAAGTGCTACTCGACGGTCCGCAACATGTTCGGCTTCACCGGGACCTACCAAGGGGTCCGCGTGTCGGTGCAGGGGTCGGGCATGGGCATGCCGTCCGCGTCGATCTACGCCCACGAGCTGATCAACGAGTACGGCGTCAAGACCCTCATCCGGGTCGGGTCGTGCGGCGCGCTCACCGAGTCGCTGAAGCTGCGGGACGTGGTCGCGGCGATCGGGTCCTCGACCGACTCGAACATGAACCGGATGCGCTTCGACGGCCTGATCGACTACGCCCCGGTGGCGGACTTCGGCCTGCTCCGCACCGCTGTGGACGTGGCCGAGCGGCGGGGCGTCCAGATGCACGTGGGGCCGATTCTCGCCGCCGACGCCTTCTACACCGACCGCCCCGACCTCTACGACACCCTCGCCGACTACGGCGTGCTGGCCGTGGAGATGGAGTCCGCCGCGCTGTACACGATCGCGGCGAGGTTCAAGGCCCGGGCGCTGACGGTGCTGACGGTGAGCGACCACATCAAGACCGGCGAACGCACGACCGCCGAGGAGCGCGAGCGTACGTTCGCCGAGATGGTCGAGATCGCCCTGGACACCGCGATCGCCTAAGGGGTCGCGAGGGCCTCCGTGGGGGCCAGGCGGGAGGCGCGGACAGCCGGGTAGAGGCCGGCCACGGCGCCGATCAGCAGGGTGGCGACCAGGCCGCCTCCCATCGCCCAGGCGGGGACCACCGTGGGCCACTCCTGGGTCCAGGAGTACACGCCGGTCACGCCGATGCCGACCAGTACGCCCGCGAGGCCGCCGAGCGCCGACAGCAGCAGCGACTCGGCCAGAAACTGGAGGCGGATCTGGCCCCGGGTGGCGCCCAGCGAGCGGCGCAGACCGATCTCGGCGCGCCGTTCGAGCACCGAGATGACCATGGTGTTGGCCACGCCGACGCCGCCGACCAGCAAGGCGACCGCGCCGAGGCCGAGTAGCAGGCCGTTCAGGGCTTCGTCGGTCGCCTGCTTGGCGGCCAGCGCGTCGGACGGGCGGGACACCTCGACCTCGTTGGGGTTTTCCGGGTTGGCGGTGGCCGCGAGCACGCCCTGGACAGCCTCCACCGAGGACTCGGTCGTGCGGGTGTAGACGGTGGTGGCGTACCCGTCGAAGCCGAGCTCCGACGTGGCCACCGACCAGCCGACCAGCGCGGCCGTGTCGAGCTCGGCGGCCAGCGGCACCGGGGCGAGCACACCGACCACCGTGAACCACCGCTCGCCGAGCCACACCTGCACCGACGGTCCGGCCAGGGCGACACCGAGCCGGTCGGCCGCGGTCGAGCCGAGTACGACGGCGGGGTACTCGGCGGTGCGGTCGTTCAGCCACGTGCCGCTCGCCATCGTGGCGCCCACCGTGCCGGGCAGGTCGGTACGAGCGGCGCGTACCCCGATCCCGCCGGACTCGGCGGTGGGGATCTGGTCGGTGCGGTAGACCTTGGCGTCGACGTTGCCGGTGGCGCTGACGGACTCGACCGGGCCGATCCGGTCGATCATGCCGATCGCCTCCTCCGGCAGGTGCGACTCCTCGCCGAAGAAGGTCTGTCCGGGGCCGACGGTGAGCAGGTTGGTGCCGAGCTTGTCCAGGGTGCGGTCGAGCTCGGCGCGGGACGACGTGGAGATGCCCACGACGGCAAGCATCGCGGCAATCCCGATCGCGATGCCCAGCGCGGACAGAAACACCCGCAGCGGCCGGGACCGGAGTCCGGACGCGCCCACCCGCACGACGTCCATAGGGGACAGTCGCGCCGGCTTCACGACAGCACCTGCCCGTCGCGCATGCGCACCTGCCGGGGCAGCGAGGCGGCGATGTCCAGGTCGTGGGTGATCACGACGACGGTCGTACCGCTGGCGTGCAGGTCGTGCAGCAATGCCATCACCGCCGCGCCGGACGCCGAGTCGAGGTTGCCGGTCGGCTCGTCGGCCAGCAGGATCGGCGGCTCCCCCACCACCGCCCGCGCGACCGCCACCCGTTGCCGTTCCCCGCCGGACAGCTCGTGAGGCCGGTGGTCCAGGCGGTGCCCGAGCCCGACCCGCTCCAGCGCGGCGCGGGCGCGCCGCCGCCGCTCCCGCAGCGGCACGCCGGCGTAGAGCAGGCCGTCGGCCACGTTGTCCACCACCGGCACACCGGCGGCCAGATGGAACTGCTGGAAGACAAACCCGATCCGGGTCGAACGCAACGCGGAAAGCGACCGGTCGGACAGCACGGACACGTCGTACCCGTCGATGGTGACCTGGCCGGACGACGGGCGGTCGAGGGTGCCGATCAGGTGGAGCATCGTAGATTTTCCCGACCCTGACGGCCCGACGATCGCGACGAGCTCGCCCGCGGCGATCGAGAGGGAGGCGTCGCGGAGCGCGGTCACGCCGCCCGGGTAGGTCTTGGAGACCCGCTCCAAAAAGATCACTTGGGAACCCCCACGACCAGCCCTTCGGTCAGACCGGCGCCGGTGACCTCCACCTTGCCGCCGGCGAACATGCCGGTGTCGACGGCCACGTACCGCGTCGTGGCGCCCTCCACCACCTGCACGCCGTACCCGCCTTCGGCGAGGGCGACCAGGGCGTTGAGCGGCACGGTGAGGACGTCCTTGCGCTGCTCGGCCTGGAGGATCACGTCGACCGGCGCCTCGTCGAGCGTGCCTAGTGCCTTCTGGTCGGCGACGGTGACGGTCACGTCGAGGGTGGTGGTCTCGTCGTCGCCGACCTTCGTCGTGGCCGCCACGGTGCCGACCTCGGAAACCTTGCCCTGCACGCGCTTGCCGTCCGGCAGCTCGACGGTGGCCGCGGTGCCCTTCTTCACCAGCTGCTGTTTGTCCACCTCCAGGTCCACGGTGACCACCCGCGTGGTGCCGGTATAGGTGAACACGGGTCCGTTCGCCGGATCGCCGGTGCTGAGCTGGAGGTCAGCGACACGGAGCTGGCCGGGTGCGACCGCGACCTGTCCGACTCCGACGGCGCCCGTGGACGAGATGCCCAGGTCTTCCTGCCACTCCTCGACCGCGTCCGCTGTGGACGACGTGTACTCGTCGTCCACGGTGAACCCGTCGTAGCCGAGCGCAGAAAGGTTCTGCTCGAAGAGCTTGACGTCCGCGCCCTCGACGCCGGCCGAGAGCGTGCGGTAGAGCGGCGACGCTCCATAGAGGAGTACCACGGGGTCGCCGTCCACTTCGTACAGTGGTTTGCCCCGGCTCACCACCGCGCCCTCGGCCGGCAGCCAGGTGAGCGTCCCGCCCGACCCGCGCGCCTTGAGCGCCGTCGCGTCGCCGTACCCGAGGGTGCCGTCCACCGTCTCGGTCTGGGTGAGGGTGGCGCGGGTGACCTTCGCGGTGGCGGGTGGTTGGGCGCTGCGCTCGGGTGTCGACGCGTCGGCGCCACCGAAACCGACCGTGGCGGCGGCGCCGGCCGCGACCACGAGCACCAGGCCCCCGGCTCCCAGCACGGCACCGCGCCTCATGAGCCCTGCCCTTGCCGGAATGTGAACTTGTCCTGGCAGGCCTCCATGGCCTTCTGGAACTTGGGGTCGTCCATGTCGAACGGGAGCTCCCCGCCGCCGCCGAAGAGCGAGCCGCTGTTGGGGTCCGGATCCGGTACGTCGACGCCGTTGTCACGCATGCACTGCGCCCACTGCCGCAGCTGCTCCTGCTGCGCGGGGTCCAGATCCCGCCGTTCACCCCCGTTGGGCGCCAGGTCGCGGCACTTGTCGAGCGCCGCCCGCCCCTTGTCCGAGTCGAGTACCGCACGCATCGCCTGGGGGTTTCCGCCGCCGAAGGTGCCGTCCGGGCCCGGATCGGGGAAGTCGGGTACGCCGTTGTCCCGCATGCATTGGGCGAACTTGCGGTTCTGGTCGGCGCTGTCCGCGCTCGCGCTGGCGCTCGCCGTGGGGCTGGCCCCACCGTTGGACGCGGTCGCTATGCCGTCGTCGCTGTCCGTCCCGCCGCATCCGGCCACCAGCACCGCCGCGAACGCGACTACCACGAGTCTTCTCATGTCCCGGAAGTGAAGCGACTCGCCCATAACCACGCCGTAACGCCGCGAGTTAACGCCGGCGTTATCCGCCGCCGAGTGACCATGGTGGGGTGCGGATCCTGGTGGTCGAAGACGAGAAGGTGTTGGCCGACGCGGTCGCCGAGTGGCTGCGGCGGGAGGCGTTCGCGGTCGACGTCGTCTACGACGGCGAAGCCGCCCTGGAGCGGTTCGGCGTCAACGAGTACGACGTGGTCGTACTCGATCGGGACCTGCCCGTGGTGCACGGAGACGAGGTGTGCCGCGCGATCGTCGAGTCCGGCGCGGCGGCCCGGGTGCTCATGCTGACCGCCGCCGCCGGCATCCGCGACCGGGTCGCCGGCCTGGGCATCGGCGCCGACGACTACCTGACCAAGCCGTTCGCGTTCGCCGAGCTGTCGGCACGCGTGCACGCGCTCGGCCGGCGGGCCCGCCCGGCCGTGCCACCGGTGCTGGAACGCGCCGGCATCCGGCTCGACCCGGCCCGGCGCGAGGTCTTCCGGGACGGGCGCTTCGTGCCGCTGGCCAACAAGGAGTTCGCGGTGCTGAGCGAGCTGATGCGGGCCGGCGGCGCGGTCGTCTCCGCCGAGCAGCTGCTGGAGAAGGCCTGGGACGAGCACATCGACCCGTTCACCAACGTCGTGCGGGTCACGGTGAT
Source organism: Phytohabitans sp. LJ34 (assembly GCF_052068095.1). NCBI lineage: Bacteria > Bacillati > Actinomycetota > Actinomycetes > Micromonosporales > Micromonosporaceae > Phytohabitans > Phytohabitans sp. LJ34. Next base: position 9,943 of record NZ_JBQHDG010000005.1, read on the forward strand.
GAAGCTGCGCCGCAAGCTGGGCGAACCGCAGGTGGTGGAGACCGTACCGGGAGTGGGGTACCGAGTGCCATGAACCGATGGACGATCCGGGTACGGCTGACGGTGCTCTACGGCGGGCTCTTCTTCCTCGCCGGCGCGGTGCTGCTCGGCGTGACGTACCTGCTGATGGCGCAGCGCCTCGACCGCAACCTCACCGACCCCGGCGACCTCGCGCTGCGCAACGAGCAGGTGTTCGAGAGGTTCGGCAACCCTGAGGTGATCAAGCAGGCGATCCTCAACGCACAGGCCGAGCGGGAGCAGCTCCGCGCGGACGCGCTCAACTCGCTGCTCACCCAGGGCGGCATAGCCCTGCTGGGCGTGGGTGTCGTCGCCGGCGCGTTCGGCTGGCTGGTGGCCGGGCGGGCGCTCCAGCCGCTGCACCGGATCACCGACACGGCCCGCCGCATCGCCGGCGCCGACGGCGCCCGTGCGGCACTGCACGAGCGGATCGCGCTCGCCGGGCCGCGCGACGAGGTCAAGGAGCTTGCCGAGACCTTCAACGTGATGCTCGAGCGGCTGGACCGCTCCTTCGACGGACAGCGGCGCTTCGTGGCCAACGCGTCGCACGAGCTGCGCACGCCGCTCGCGCTCAACCGGGCGCTCGTGGAGCTGGCGGTCACCCGACCCGGCGCGGCGGCCGAGACCAAGCAGCTCGGCGAGTCGCTGCTGACCGTCAACGAGCGCCACGAGCGGCTGATCGACGGCCTGCTCACGCTCGCCGACGCGGAAAACGAGGTGGCCGAGCACTCGCCCGTCGACCTGTGCGAGGTGGCGGACTTCGTGCTCGACCAGGCCAAGGCACCCGAGCTGGAGGTGGTGCGCCAGCTCGCCCCGGCGCCCACGCGCGGCGACCCGATCCTGCTGGAGCGGCTGGTGCAAAACCTCGTCGAGAACGCCGTGCGCCACAACGCCCCGGGCGGCTGGCTGGCAATCACCACCCAGGCGGCGAACGGGTGGGCCGTGCTCACCGTCACCAATACCGGCCCGGTCGTGCCAGCGTACGAGGTCGAGACCCTCTTCCAGCCGTTCCGGCGGCTCCACCGCGAGCGGGTGGACGGCGGCCGTGGCTTCGGCCTGGGCCTGTCGATCGTCCGCGCGGTGGCGATGGCCCACGGCGGCACGGTACGCGCCGAGCCGCGGGAGGGCGGCGGCCTGGAAATCACCGTCGCCCTCCCCCAGCACGCCTGATCACGGCGCGGCCAGCGCCTCGGTGAGTGAGAGGCAGGCCGCACGCGCCGCATCACGGCGCGGCCAGCGCCTCGGTGGGTGAGAGGCGGGCGGCGCGCACCGCCGGGTACAGGCCGGCGATCGCGCCGATGAACAGCGTCGCCAGCACCCCACCGGCGGTGGCCAGCGGCGGCACCACGGTGGGCCAGCCCTGTGTCGCCGCATAGATCGCGGTGACTGCGACGCCGAGCGTCACGCCGCCGAGGCCGCCGAGCGCGGACAGCAGCAGCGACTCGGCCAGGAACTGGAGGCGGACCTGCCCCCGCGTCGCGCCGAGCGACCGCCGCAGCCCGATCTCGGCCCGCCGCTCCAGCACGGAGATCACCATCGTGTTGGCCACGCCCACGCCGCCGACCAGCAGCGCCACCGCGCCGAGGCCGAGCAGCAGCGCGTTGAGCGTGGCGTCGGTGGCCCGCTGGGCCTCCAGCGCGTCGGACGGGCGGGATACCTTGACCTCGTTGGGCTGCTCGGGATTGGCCGTCGCGGCGAGCACCGCCCGCACGTCCTCGACCGCCGACTCCCGCGACCGCGTGTAGATCATCGTCGGATGGCCGTCGAAGGCCAGGTGCTCCTCCGCGGCCGGCCAACCGACCATCGCCGACTGGTCCAGCTCGGGCGCGAGCTGCCCGGGCCGCAGGATGCCGACCACGCTGAACCACGTGCCGCCCAACCACACCCGTACGCCGGCCGCGCGGATGTCCAGCCGGCGGGCGGCCACCGCGCCGAGCACCACGCCCGGGTATTCGGAGGTCGCCGAGGTCAGCCAGGTGCCGGTCGCCACCTCGGCGGCGACCGTGTCGAGCAGGTCGAGCCGCGCGGCCACCACCGCGATGCTGCCGGTCTGGCCGCGCGGGATGTGGTCGTTGCGGTACACGGCCACGTCCGGTACCCGCCCCACCGCGCTCACCGACTCCACCGGCCCGATCCGGTCGACCATGGCCAGCGACTCCTTGGGCAGGCGGGAGGCGTCACCGAAGAGCGTCTCGCCCGGGCCGACCGTCAGCAGGTTGGTGCCGAGCCGATCGAGCGTGCGGTCCAGCTCGGCCCGGGACGACGCCGAGACGCCGACCACGGAGATCATCGCGGCGATGCCGATCGCGATGCCCAGCGCGGAGAGGAACACCCGCAGCGGCCGGGCGCGCAGCCCCGCCGCGCCGACGCGGACCACGTCGGCCGGGCTCAGCCTCGCCGGCCTCACGGCACGACCTTCCCGTCGCGCATGTGCACCTGGCGGGGCAGCGCGCCCGCGATGTCCCGGTCGTGGGTGATCACCACGACCGTCGTACCCGTGTCGTGGAGATCGCGGAGCACCGACATCACCGCGGCGCCCGAGGCCGAGTCGAGGTTGCCGGTCGGCTCGTCGGCAAGCAGCAGCGCCGGCTCCCCCACCACCGCACGGGCGATCGCGACCCGCTGCTTCTCACCGCCGGAGAGCTGGTGCGGGCGGTGGTCGAGCCGGTGCGCGAGACCCACCCGCTCCAGCGCCGTCCGGGCGTGCCGCCGCCGCTTGCGCAGCGGCACGCCGGCATAGAGCAGGCCGTCGGCCACGTTGTCCACCGCGGGCACGCCGGCCGCGAGGTGGAACTGCTGGAAGACGAACCCGATCCGGTACGTGCGCAGCGCGGACACCTGCCGGTCGGACAACCCGGCCAGGTCGTGCCCGTCGATGTGTACCCGCCCGGAAGTGGGCCGGTCGAGCGTGCCGATCACGTGCAGCATGGTCGACTTGCCCGAGCCGGACGGCCCGACGATCGCCACCATCTCGCCGGTCGCGATGCCGAGAGAGACGCTGTCGAGCGCGGTCACGCCACCCGGATAGACCTTGGAAACCCCGTCCAGCTCGATCATTTCGGTAGACCCACTGTCATGCCCTCGGCCAGCCCGCCGCCGCTGACCTCGACCCGGCCGTCGGCGAAGAGTCCCGTGTCCACGGCGACGTACCGGCTGGCGCCGTTCTCGACGACCTCCAGGCCGTACCCGCCCTCGGCGAGCGCGAGCAGCGCGGCGACCGGGACGGTCAGCACGTCCTCGCGCTCGTCGGCCACGTACGCGACGTCGACCGGCGTCTGCTCCAGCGAGCCGAGCGCTCGCTGGTCGGCGACCGTCACCGTCACCTGGATCTGGGCGTCATCCGTACCGGTGGAGTTGGGCCCCTGGTCCTCGCTGTCGTCGCCGGTAGCCACCGTGCCGACCGAGGCGACCTTGCCGGCGACCTCCTTGCCGTCCGGGAGGGTGACGGTGACCGGGGCGTTCTTGACCGCCCACCCCGCCTCACCCGCGTCCACCGGCACGGTGATGATGCGGGTGGTGCCGGTGAACGTGTACATCTCGCCGCCCGCCGGCGAACCGACCCGCGCGGTCAGTTCGGCCACCCGTACCGCCCCCGAGGCGACCACGACAAGCGACGCGTCGACCGTGCCGGTCTCGGTGACGCCGAGGTCGTCCTGCCAGCGCTTGACCGCGCTGGCCGTCGAGCTCGTGTACTCGTCGTCGACCGTGAACCCGGTGTAGCCCAGCTCGCGCAGGTTGCGCTCGAACTGCGTGACGTCCGCGCCCTCCACGCCCGCCGCGAGCGGGCGGTAGATCGGCAGCGCGCCGTAGAGCAGCACCACCGGCCGCTCGTCCGCGCGCAGCAGCGCCTGGCCGCGCGAGATGGTCGCGCCGACCCCGGGGAGCCAGGTCACCGTTCCTTGCGCTTGTGATGCGAGAGGCACCGGGTCACCGTGGCTCAGCTCGCCCTCGACCGTGGTCGCCTTCACGAGCGTCTGTCTGGTCACCTGGGTGGTGGTGGCCGGCTGGGCGCTCGGCTCCTCCGTGCCGTCGGCTCGGCCGCCCCCGAATCCGGCGGCCGCGACGCCCGCCGCCGCGACCGCCACCAACGCCACGCCGGAGAAGATCACCCCGCGCTTCACTTACCGCCGCCCTTCCTGCCACCGGTCGGCAGTTTGTCCCGGCACTTCTCGTCGGCTGCCTCGATGTCCTTCTTGGTGATGCCGCTGTCCAGCTCGTTCTTGAAACTCCCGCTTTCCGGGTCGGGATCGGGGAAGGCGGGGACGCCGTTCTCGCGCATGCACTTGGCGTACTCGCGCAGCTTCTCGAGGTCCGCCGCCGACGGCTTCTCCGGCTCGCCCCCGTTCGGGAGGTACTTGCGGCACTTCTCCATCGCCCGCTGCATCTTCTGCTTCTCGGCCTGGACCCGGACGCCCCGTCCCGGCCCCTCCGCGTCATCGATGTCGATGCCTTCGTCGCGCATGCACTGCGTGAACTGGCGCTTGCGCTCCTCGTCATCCGCGGCCGGCGCGCTCGGATCGGGGCTGGCCGACGCCGTGGCGACGTTGCCGACGGTCGCCACGCCCGGCCCCTCCTCCCCACCCCCGCTACACGCGGTGATGGCGGCGAGCAGCAGCAGGGGTACGGCGGTGAGCATCCTTCTCATCTCGGCACACTCCTCTCTGTCGTTCCGGATCCCACCGCGTCGGGCGTAAGACGGTCATCAGCGCGAATGCTTATGGCGTCCTTATCCGGGCGTTGGGCACCATTGGCGCGTGCGGGTACTCGTCGCGGAAGACGAGGAGCTCCTGGCCGACGCGATCGCCGAAGGGCTCCGGCGCGAAACACTGGCCGTCGACGTGGTGTACGACGGCGACGCCGCCCTGGAAAGGCTTGGCGTCAACGACTACGACGTGGTGGTGCTCGACCGCGACCTGCCGCTCGTACACGGCGACGAGGTGTGCCGGGCCGTGGTCGCGGCCGGCGGCGAGACGCGGGTGCTGATGCTCACCGCGGCCGCCGAGGTGCCCGACCGGGTGGCCGGCCTGGCGCTCGGCGCCGACGACTACCTACCCAAGCCGTTCGCCTTCGTCGAGCTGGTGGCCCGGGTGCGGGCCCTGGGGCGGCGGGCTCGCCCGGCGATACCACCACGGCTGGAGCGCGCCGGCATCGCGCTCGACCCGGCCCGCCGCGAGGTCTTCCGCGACGGTCGCTTCGTGCCGCTGTCCCGCAAGGAGTTCGCGGTGCTGGAGGAGCTGCTGCGGGCCGAGGGAACCGTGGTCAGCACCGAGCAGCTCCTGGAGCGGGCCTGGGACGAAAACATCGACCCGTTCACGAACGTCGTGCGGGTAACGGTCATGACGCTGCGTCGCAAGCTCGGCTCGCCGCCGGTGGTCGCGACCGTTCCAGGAGTGGGGTACCAGATTCCATGAACATCCGCGGGAGTTGGACGGTCCGGATGCGCCTGACCGCCCTCTACGGTGGCCTCTTCCTGCTCGCCGGCACGGCCCTGCTCGCCGTGACCTATCTGCTGCTGGCCGCCGCGCTGGAAAAGCAGGAGCCCAAGCCCGGCGTGGTGTACACCGAGTTCACCGGGTTCCAAAAGCCGATCGACGACAAGGCCGCCGCGGCGATCAAGAAGTCGCTGCCGCCCGCCGACCAGGCGGCCATCGAACGCAAGGAAGCGCTCGCCAAGCAGATCCAGCTCGACCTGCGCGAACAGACACTCGGTTCGCTGCTGCGCCGCGGCTCGCTCGCGCTGGGCGGGTTCGCGGTCCTCGGCGTGTGGCTCGGCTGGCTGGCCGCCGGGCGTACCCTCCGGCCGATCACACGGATCACCGAGACCGCCCGCCGGGTGGCCGACCGCAACCTCCACGAACGGATCGCGCTCGGCGGCCCGCGAGACGAGCTGCGCGAGCTGGCCGACACGTTCGACGACATGCTCGAACGGCTGGACAGGTCGTTCGACGGGCAGCGGCGCTTCGTGGCGAACGCCTCGCACGAACTGCGCACCCCGCTGGCGATCAACCGCACGCTGCTCGAGGTGGCGATGGGCCAGCCGGACGCGCCGCCGCGGCTGCACCAGCTCGGCACGACGCTCCTGGAGGTGAACGCCCGCCACGAGCGGCTGATCGACGGCCTGCTGACGATGGCCCGCTCGGAGCAGGCGGTGGTCGACCCGGTGCCGGTCGACCTGGCCGACGTGGCCGGCAACGTGCTGGACCAGACCCGCGCGCCCGGCGTCGAGGTACGGCACGAGCTGCTGCCGGCGCCGACCTCCGGCGACCCGGTGCTGCTGGAACGCCTGACCCAGAATCTCGTCGACAACGCCGTGCGCTACAACGCGACCGGCGGCTGGGTGCAGGTGTCGTGTACCCAGGAGGGCACGCGCACGCGCCTGAGCGTGACCAATACCGGCCCGGTCGTGCGCGCGTACGAGGTCCCGGGGCTCTTCGAGCCGTTCCGGCGGCTGACCGACCGGGTGGGGTCGGCCCGCGGCACGGGGCTGGGCCTGTCGATCGTGCGTTCGGTGGCGCGGGCTCACGGCGGTGAGGTGCACGCCAGCCCGCGGGACGGCGGCGGCCTGGTGGTGCAGGTCACTCTTCCGGCAAATTAGATTTACGACCGGTCGGTCTTATTCATATGCTGGCCGGGTGATGGTCGACGGCCGGGTGGCCCGGGGCGAGCGGACGCGCACGGCGGTGCTGGACACCGCGGTCGCGCTCGTCACCCAAGACGGCCTCGACGGGCTCTCCCTCGGCCAGCTCGCCGAGGCGCTCGGCGTCAGCAAGTCTGGCCTCTTCGCCCACTGGCGCTCCAAGCAGGACCTCCAGCTCGCCACCGTCGAGCGGGCCCGCGAGCAGTGGGAGGAGCAGGTGATCGGGCCGGCCCGGTCGGTGCCGCGGGGCGTGGGCCGGCTGTGGACGCTGCACGTGGCGCGGCTCGACTTCTACGCGTCCAGCACGCTGCCCGGCGGCTGCTTCTTCGCCACCGTCAAGTTCGAGTACAACGCCCGCTCCGGCCCCGTCTACGAGCGGATCGCCCAGACCCACGCCGAGTGGATGCAGTACATGGAGAAGCTCGCCCGCCAGGCCATCGAGCTCGGCGAGCTGCGGGCGGACACCGACGTGGCCATGCTGGCATACGAGATAGAGGCGGCCGGCGTCGCCGCCGTCATGCAGTTTCGCCTGCTCTCGCCGCAAGTCGTCTACCCGCTGGCCCGCCGGGCCGTGCTGGAGCGGCTGCGCGGGCTGTGCACCGACCCGACCCTGCTGCCGGAGGAATGATGACGCACGCCGCACTCGCGGATCGCACCGTGGACTACGGCCACGTCGAGCCGATCGCGATCTACTTCGACGACCTCGACGCGATGGGCATCGTGCACAACGCGCGATACGCGGTGCTCCTGGAGCGGGCGATCACCCCGTACTGGACCGCGCGGGGCCACTACTACGACCACAACGGACCGTCCATGCCGGACCTCTTCCACGCGGTGCGCGAGTTCGCGATCACGTACCACCGGCCGATCCGGGGTGGGGGCGAGGTGCTCGTCCACTTCTGGCTCGACAAGCTCGGCGAGACGAGCGCGCTGTACGGCTTCCGTTTCCTCTCCCGCGACGGCCGCACCTGCTACGCCGAGGGCAAGCGGGCGATCGTGCGGCTCGACCAGGCGACGCTGCGCCCGACCGCGTGGACCGAGTCGGCCCGCGAGGTGGCCACGTCGCTACTCAAGCCGGAAGAAGCCGCGTAGCAGCTCCGCGCACTCCGCTGCGAGCACGCCCGGGTACACCTCGGGGCGGTGGTTGAGGCGGCGGTCGCGCACGACGTCCCAGAGCGACCCGACGGCGCCGGTCTTGGGCTCCCACGCGCCGAAGACCAACGTGGACACCCGGGCCAGCACGAGCGCGCCGGCGCACATCGTGCACGGTTCGAGCGTGACGACGAGCGAGCACCCGTCGAGCCGCCACGAGCCCGCGGCCGCGGCGGCCCGGCGCAGCGCCACCACCTCGGCGTGCGCGGTCGGGTCGCCGGTCAGCTCCCGCTCGTTGCGGCCGGCGCCCAGTTCGGCGCCGTCCGGCCCGTACACGACCGCACCGACCGGAATGTCCGCACCGGACGCACCGGCGACGGCCAACGCCCGCCGCATCCACTCCTCGTGGCGGGCGAGCCGATCACTGCTCACGCAGGTCTTCGACCTCGTCGGCGCAGCCGAGGACCTGGCAGATCTCCGCGGTGACGTCGGCCGGCAGCAGGCCCTCGTGCGCGCAGAGACTGAGCAGCTGGTGTGCGGAGACGCCCAGGTCGGCGAGGAGCTCAGGGTCGCCGACCGGGTCGACGTCGGGCTCGGCGGCCGGCGGCGCCGCCTCGTCGTCGGTGTCCGCCGGCGGGTTGGTCACCTCGTCGATCTCCAGCGCCGGCGCCTTCACGTCGCCGAGCAGCAGCGCGCCGAGCCGGGACTCCTCGGCGAACACCGAGTCGGAACCGAAGACGCGCAGATCCTCGCCCTGGTCGAGGCGGAGGATGGCCAGGTATGAGTCGTCGGACTCGACGAACAGCAACGCCACGTCGGCGTCCGCGTCGGCGTCACGTAGCCGGTCGACGACCTCGTCGATGTCGGCCGCACCGGTCAGATCGAGCTCGGACGCGGCCCAACCGGACGAGCCGCGCGCGACGGCAGCAGCGAAGTACGACACGGTCCCCCCAAGTGAGCGAGCTTGCGAGCGAACCATCAAGCTCAGTGTTAACCAACCGCGTGGGCCGGCGGCATCCCACGGCCGTTGTTTCCGCTACGCGTGACGGTAGCCGCTCCGATCGGCGACTGGCCGCACAACGCCCCGATGAATTGCCTCGAGGGCTCCGCTCAGCTCGCCAGGCGCCGGCGCGTGGCGATCAGCTCCCGCAGCCGATCTCCGCGCAGTCGCCGAGGGCGCTCGCGATCCCGCACCGACTTCGCGCTGGCGAGCTCCGCGAGGAGCTGGAGCCGGCGGCGGCTTCGGTCGGGGTCGAGCCGCTCCACTGTCCAGGCCATGCCGCGAGGATGCCGAGCGGTGGCGCCCTTCGTCAAGCCCGGGTGCGCCACGCAACGACGAGTTAACAGAACGCCTACCCAACGCCTACCAAAGTGGCCAGTCGCCGGTCATCCCCCACCGCACGGCGACCGCGATGGCGGCCGCGGACCAGGCCACTCCGACGCTGATCGCGACGCCCGCGGCCACGCCCCGGTCACCCTGCCGGCTGAGGATCAAGGCCACCGACCAGGCCACGGCGCCCGCGAGCACCGACCACCAGACGTAGCTGCGCAGATCGCTGCCGAGCAGCCCGAGGAAGAGCATCCAGGCGGCGCCCGCGCCCAGCCCGGCGCTCAGCGCACCACCCCGCACGCGGTGCGGCTCGCGGTAGGTGGGGCGCGGCGGCCGGGACGGAAACAACCCCGACGGGGTACGCGGAAAGTGGTCCGCCATAGAGGCAGCCTACCCGCCGGGTCGGCGGGACCCAGGCTCGTCTGCCAGTATGGCCGGGTGCTTTCGGGACGACGGATACGAGCGTCGATGATCGTGGTGCTGGCCGGCGCCTTGGCGGCCGGCTGCGCGCAGGATGCGCCCGAGGCCGGCGAGCCGGTCGCCTGGGAGCAGCCACCGGCCACCACGGCCGCGGCCGACCCGACGACCGCCGCGCCGGAGCCGACGCCCACGCCGAGCGCGACGCCCACACCATCGCCAAAGCCGACCCCGTCCAAGAGCAGCCCCGCCAAGGCCACCGCCGGCAAGTGGAAGTACGTGTTTCCGGTGCAGGCCAGCAACGTGTCCTATCACCCGACCCACTCCGGCTACCCGGCGACCGACATCTTCGCCGACTGCGGCGAGCCGGTCGTGGCGGTCACCGACGGCAAGGTGCTCGAGGTGAGCCGCGTCGACAAGTACTCGAAGACCGGCGTGCAGGGCCCCTACAACGGCGGCCTGTCCGTGTCGCTGCTCGGCGACGACGGCGTGCGCTACTACGGCTCACACCTGACCGTGGTGCAGTCCGGCATCGAGGCGGGTGTCCGGGTCCGCGCCGGTCAGCGGCTCGGCACGGTCGGCAAGACCGGTAACGCCAACAACGTCTGCCACCTGCACTTCGGCGTCTCACCGGTGTGCAAGCGCACGGGCGACTGGTGGATCCGCCGAGGCGTGGTCTGGCCGGCCCCGTTCCTCAACGACTGGCGCAAGAAGAAGAGCACCTCGCCGGTGAGCAAGGTCGCGTCGTACAAGGCGAGCAACGGCTGCCCCAGCGAGCCCTAGGCACTACCAGACCGCGCCCCGGCGGAGATCTCAGTAACCACCCCACAGCGGGGTGTGCTTAAGTCTCCCGCGTGGACATCGCGGTGATCGGGCTGGGACTCATCGGGGGATCGACGCTGCGGGCGCTCGCCCGAGCCGGGCACCGGGTGCTCGGCTACGACGCCGACCCGGCCACCCGGGCCACCGCGCGTACCGCCGCGGCCAAGGCACCGGCCAGCGCGCGGTGGCAGGTCGCGCCGACCGTGCGCGACGCGGTCGCCAGCGCCGAGCTTGTGGTGATCGCGGTGCCGCTGCCCGCCTTCGACACCGTGCTCGACGAGTTGGGCAAGGCCGGCTACTCGGGACTCGTCACCGACGTCACATCGGTCAAGGGGCCGGTCCGCGACCTGGTCGGGCGCCGGCTACACCGGCTGGCCGGGTTCGTCGGCGGGCACCCGATGGCCGGGCGGGAGACCTCCGGCTTCACCTCCGCCGACCCCGACCTCTTCACCGGCTGCGCGTGGGTGCTCTGCCTGGAGCCGCGCGAGACCTCGCTGCCCGACTGGCTCGAGCTGGCCACGCTGCTCACCGGGCTTGGTGCCCGCGTGGTGCCGGCGACGGCCGACGAACACGACCGGGCGGTGGCGATCGTCAGCCATGTGCCGCACCTGCTGGCCGCCGCGCTCGCGGCCAGCGCGACCGACCCGCTCGCCGCGGCGCTGGCCGCCGGGTCGTTTCGCGACGGCACCCGGGTCGCGGCCGCGCGGCCGGAGCTCGTCGCCGCGATGTGCGGTGGCAACGCCGACGCGGTGGGGCCGGCCCTCGACGCGGTGCTCGAAGCCCTGACCCAGGCCCGCGCCGCCCTCGGTGGCGCCGACCCGATCGGCGAGCTGACGGCCTGGCTCAAGCCCGGTGCGGCCGCCCGCGCCGCCTGGCCGCCCAAGCCGGGCACCACGCTCGACCTCCCGGCCCGCTCCGACGCCCTGATCCGGCTCGGCCGCGCCGGCGGCTGGATCACCGCGGTCGCGCAAGACCGCCGCTCGGTGACCGCCGTCCGCCCCACTCCCCCCGACGACTAGGAGATTGTTTCGGGATCAAGGTGATGCCGTCTGGTGTGCCTCAAGCTTGAGTGTGCCCGGGTCCGTGTCAGCTGCGGACCGCCGCTCCCGCCGGAGACCGCGCGGGTCGGCGGCGAGCTGGCGCTCGCCGAGATCCCCGACCCACGCTGCCTGGTCCGCGCCGCAAGCCCACCGGGTGGAGCTTTGTCGGGCGGATGCCCGCGGCCCGCTCCCGGCCGGCGGCTCGCGGAGCCAGCCGAAACCCCCGACGGACATCGCGGTAGCTCAGATCTGCTAGTCGGAGACCCGCTTCAGCACGTCGACGAGGACGTCGCGGCTGTTTTTGGTGATCAGCTCGCTGCTCCACGCCTCCTGCACCGAGATCGTCTGTCCACTGTGCAGTGTGATGTCGGCGCGCAGCGGGACGCTCTTGGTGACGGCGAACGAGGTGACCTCCTCGTACGGCAGGAAGCGGTGGCGCTTGGCGATCTCGTCCGCCGGCGCCGACCCGACCAGCTCCTCCAGCCGGGCCTTCCCCTTGTCGGACTTGCCCGGGTCGCCGACGAACACCAGCCCCTTGTCCAGCACCAGCAGGTCGTGCTCAACGCCGTCGACCTTCACGTTGGCGATCGCGGCGATCACGCCCGCGCCGGTCGCGCTGGCCCGTTGCTCGACCACCACCGCGCTGCCGGGGTCGATGCCGAGGTGGGCAAGCCAGGCGCGGGCCTCACCCACGGTCTGCGGCGACACGGCCCGCGCGGCGATCTCCGCGGTCGGCAGTGGCTGGCCGTCGCGGCCGACGAGGCGGGCCGGCCCGGTCCACGAGTGCTGCCAATAGGCCACATTGGACCGGACCGCGGCGAGCGCGATCAGCATGGCCATCGTGTCGGTGAACCGCTTTGGCACCTCGCGCCGGGTGGCGTCCGGGAAGAGGCTCTCCGCCGCGGCACCGAGCCGGTTGGCGGCGACGATGTCGAGCAGCGCGGACAGGCCGAGCTGGTGGGCGCCGACCGCGCGGCCGATCGCCCGGAAGACCGCGTCCGCCTCGCGCTGCATCGTCGTGGTGGCGGTGGCCGCGGTGAAGTACGCCCACGGCAGCACCTGCCGGTCGCCGACGTTGAGCATCCTGGTCTGCATCGCCCGCCCCGCGCCACGCAGGTCGGGCAGCAGCACGCCGGCCCGGCGGCCGTCCGCCGGACGCGCGACCTCGGGTGTGGCGGCGATCGCGCCGATCCGCTCGCCGATCGGCGGGTGCGTGTCCCACACCGATCCCTCGCTCGGCGGCTCCTGCCCGCGCAGCTCTTCGAGCTCGTCCTTGCGCGCGGCGATCAGCTCGGCGAACCCGCCGAAGAGGTCGTCCGGCGCGTACCCCGATTCCCAGCCCGGCTCGACGTACCGCCGGAAGTAGAAGCCCCAAACCGCGTCGACGACCGGGATCTCGCGCAGCGCGCTGGCCGCGGCGGCCCGGCCGGCGGCGCGGACCGCCGCCTGGTCGGCCTCCAGCTCCTGCCGGCGGGAGGAGGCGTTGTCGACCAGCAGGTACAGCCGGGCGTATCCCTTGAAAACCCAGCCCGCCACGTTGTACTGCCCGATCCGGCTGATCGTGCCGCCGATCGCGAGCCGTCCCCGGTACGCGATCGCGCCGAGCCGGGTGTGCGAGTGCGAGTAGTGGCCGAGCTCGTGCGCGAGCACCGCCCGGAGCTGGTCGACGGTGAACGCGAGGAGCAAGGGCAGTCCGATGTAGAGGGTGCGCCGCCCGCCGATCAGGCCGAGCAGGTGTGCCTCCTCGTACACGGCGGCGTTGACGTCCGGCACGAGCCGGATCTCGTTGGGCACCCGGGTGCCGACGACGTGTGCGAGCTCGTGCACGGTGCGCCACAGCTCGGGCGCCTGATCCGGGCCGACGCTAAGCCCTTCCGGCGGCTTCGGCTTCGCGCGCGCCGCCTTCCACAGCCCGATGGCCACGGATCCGATCGCGGCGATCAGCACCGGCCCGATGAGCTTGACGGCGAGACCGCCGGGCATCAGGGTGCTCAGCCAGACGCCGAACGCGATGGCGGCGACGACCTGTATGAGCGCGACGAGATAGAAGCCGGCGAGCATGAGCACTGACGCACCGGCGCGTACTGCGGCGACCATGCGCTTTCCTCCCCGTGGAAACGTGCGGACAGTACCGAGTTGATCTTTTCTCGGCAACCCCGTCCAGCCCGGTAGAGTCCCCAGGGTCGTCGATACGGGGAGGAAACGATCATGGGGCTGTTCTCCAGGAAACGGCCGGATCAGAGCCAGCAGGCGAGCGACGCGTCGCGGCCGACCATCGACAAAGCCCAGCGCGACCCGGCCGCGCGGCAGCTGATCACCGCGATGGAGCGGCGCGACTGGGCGTCCGCGCGCGGCTTCCTCCAGTCCGTGCGCGACCCCGACGACCACGCCTTCTACATCTCCGTCTGCGCCGACGTCGACGGCGTGCAGGACTGGATCGGCGAGTGGGTGGCGGCCGAGCCGCAGTCCACGCTCCCGCTGCTCGTGCAGGGCGCGCACGGTGTCTTCTGGGCCTGGGAGGCGCGCGGTTCGGCCCGCGCCGAGGCCACCCAGCGGGAGCAGTTCGACCTGTTCTTCAAGCGACTGCGGTTCGCCGAAAACTGCCTCGACGAGGTGGCCGACCGCGACCAGTACGACACCACCGCCCGCGCGTTCTTGCTCACCTCCGGTGTCGGCCGGCAGGTGGACCTCGAGGAGCAGCAGCGCCGCTTCCAGGACGTGGTCAAGCGCCACCCGACGCACAAGTGGGCACACGGCGCGATGCAGCAGTACCTGTGCCGCAAGTGGTTCGGCAGCCACGAGCAGATGTTCGCCTTCGCGCGGCAGACCTCCGGGTACGCCCCGCCCGGCTCGCAGCTGCACGGCGGCCTTGTCGAGGCGCACATCGAGATGTGGCTCGACCTGCCCAGCGGCGAAGACGTCGAGTACATGAAGCGCCCCGAGGTGGGCGCCGAGATCCGGGCCGCCGCGCAGCGGTCGATCTGGCACCCGTCGTACCAGCCGCGCCCGGGCTGGCCGAAGCTGCACAACTCGTTCGCCTTCGCGTTCTGGCAGTGCGGCGACATGCAGGCGGCGATCGACCAGTTCAAGCTGATCGGCTACACGTACATCACCGACCACCCGTGGCACTACATGGGCGGCGGCGACCCGGTCGACTACTACCTGAACGCGTACGGCGGGGGACGGTAGGTTCGGGGCGTGACCACCCGAGACCCCGTCGCCGACCTGCGGCGCATCGCCTTTCTGCTGGAGCGCGCCAACGAGGCGACCTACCGGGTGCGCGCGTTTCGCTCGGCCGCCAAGGCCCTCGCCGCGCTCCCCGCCGAGGAGCTGGCGAGCCGCGCCGCGGAAGGCACGCTCACCAAGCTCTCCGGCGTGGGCGACGTGACCGCGCGCTGCGTGAGCGAGTCGCTCGCCGGCGAGGAGCCGGTGTACCTCCGGCGCCTGCTGGCCACCGAGGGCGTCGACCTCGACGACGCGGCGTCACAGCTGCGCCAGTCGCTCAAGGGCGACTGCCATACCCACTCCGAGTGGTCCGACGGCGGCTCGCCGATCGAGGAGATGGCGCTCGCGGCGGTCGAGCTCGGCCACGAGTACATGGTGCTGACCGACCACTCGCCAAGCCTGACCGTCGCGCGCGGCCTGACCGCCGACCGGCTGCGCAAGCAGCTCGACTACGTGGCGGCGGTCAACGAGGCGCTGCCCGCCGGCTTTCGCATCCTCACCGGCATCGAGGTCGACATCCTGGCCGACGGCTCGCTCGACCAGGACGAGGAGCTGCTGGCCCGGCTCGATGTCGTGGTCGGCTCGGTGCACAGTGGCCTGCGTGACGAGAGCGCCAAGATGACCAGGCGGATGCTGACCGCGATCGCCAACCCCCACCTGGACATCCTCGGTCACTGCACGGGGCGCATGGTCACCAAGCGGCCGAAGGGCGCCGAGGGCGAGGGTGACCGGGGCCACCGCCGGGCGAGCAAGTCCGGCCGGCCGGAGAGCCAGTTTGACGCCGACGCGGTCTTCGCCGCCTGCGCCGAGCACGGCAAGGCGGTCGAGATCAACTCACGGCCGGAGCGGCAAGACCCGCCAAAGCGCCTGATCCGCAAGGCCCTGGAGGCCGGCTGCTCGTTCGTCATCGACACCGACGCGCACGCGCCGGGTCAGCTCGACTGGCAGCGCTTTGGCTGCGAGCGGGCGGCGCTCTGCGGCGTGCTCCCCGAGCACGTCGTCAATAGCTGGCCTGCTGAGCGGCTTGTCGAATGGGCTCGCTCGCACGGCTGACCGGCGGCTTGCGGCGGCGCACCAGGCCCTGCGACACCGCCACGCCGGCGAGGACGACGACCGCGCCCACCGGCTGATACCACGACAGCCGCTCGTCGAGCGCGAGCACGCCGATGACCGTGGCCGCGATTGGGATCACGTAGGTGACGGTCGACGCGGTGCTGGCCCCGGCGAGCCGGATGTTGCGCATGTTGATCACGAACGCGAGGCCGGTGCCGAGCGCGCCTAGCGCGAGCACGCTGCCGATCACGTCGAACGAGAGGCTCGCCGGTGCCGGCGGCGCGCCGACCAGCAGCGGCGTCACGATGGCCAGCAGCACCGTCGCGGCGACAAGCTGGGCCGCCGACAGCGCCACGCCCGACTCGGACCGCCCGGCGACGAACCGCTTCATGTACGGAATGACGAAGCCGTAGCAGGCCGCCGCCCCGAAGCACATGAGCTGCCCGGTGAGGTGGGAGCCGCCGACGCCCTCCCACACGCCGAGGATCGTCAGCACTCCCGCGAAGCCGAGCCCGACGCCCACCGCTCCCCGGCTCGTCAGCCGCTCGGTGCGGAACGCGAACACCGCCATCGGCAGCGCGATGAGCGGGGTCGTCGCATTCCAGATGCCGGCGAGCACCGAGGAGACCCGCTCCTCGCCGTAGCCGAAGAGGGTGAACGGCAGCGCCACACCGATCGCGCCGGCGACGGTCAGGTGGGCCCAGAGCTTAGGGTCGCGGGGCAGCTGGACACGCGTGACCGCGAGCACGACGAGCAGCGTCAGCGCGCCCGTGCCGACCCGGAAGAGCGTGAGGTAGAGCGGGTGTAGCTCGCGCACACCGATTTTGATGAACAGGAAGCTGGCACCCCAGATCACCGCCAGGGCCAGGTAACCCGGCAGGAAGGCCCGAAGACTGAGCCTGTCAGGAGCGGTAGCGGTGGACACTCCTGACACTCTGCCGCAGGGGTACGACGAAAGTCCCGCGCTTTTCGGACCTGGTGATGGCTGTCACTCGGAGCGTTTCGGGGTGACAGGCAATGGCAAGGCGCACGACAGGGGCGTCGCGTAGGGTCGCACCGTGGGACGAATCGATGACCTCGCGGACCGCTACGTCGACGAGTGGGCCGCGCTCAACCCGACCGGCGCCACCTATGCCGGCATCAAGGGCTACGACGACAAGCTGGACGACCTTTCGCCGAGCGGATTCGCGGCCCAGGCCGACCTGACCCGCCGCACGCTGGCCGCGATCGACGCGACCGAGCCGGTCACCGAGCCCGAGCGCGTCGCGAAGGAGGCGATGGCCGAGCGGCTCGGCCTGGAGCTGGAGCGGTACGACGCGGGAGAGGCCGCCAGCGAGCTCAACGTGATCGCGAGCGCGCTGCACGGCCTGCGCATGGTCTTCGATCTGATGCCGAGCGAGGGCGAAGAGGCGGTCGCCAACATCGCTGCCCGCCTGAGCCAGTTCCCGGCCGCCCTGGAGCAGTACAAGGTGACGCTGCGGGAGGCGGCCGAGGCCGGCCACGTGAGCCCGCGCGCCCAGATGATCGAGGTCGCCAAGCAGTGCGACAGCTGGACCGACCCGGACGCCGACAACTTCTTCCACGGGTTCGTCGACGGGCTCGACGCCGGCGACACTCTCACCGCCGAGCTCAAGCGGGGCGCCTCCGCGGCCACCGCCGCGACCGCCGCGTTCGGCGAGTTCCTGCGCAAGACCATGGCGCCGCTCGGGCGGGAAAAGCAGGCCGCCGGGCGCGAGCGCTACCAGCTCGCCTCCCGTTACTTCCTGGGCGCGCGCGTCGACCTCGACGAGACGTACGCGTGGGGGTTCGAGGAGCTGGCCCGCCTGGAGTCGGACATGCGCGCGGTCTCCGCCCGCATCGCCGGCTCGGGCGCCTCGATCGACGACGCCGTCGCCGCGCTCGACGCCGACCCGGCCCGCCGGATCGAGGGCAAGGAGGCGTTCCGCGACTGGATGCAGGCCCTCGCCGACAAGGCGCTCGTCGACCTGCACGGCACCCACTTCGACATCCCCGAGCCGGTCCGCCGCATCGAGTGCTGCCTGGCGCCGACCAGCGACGGCGGCATCTACTACACCGCGCCGAGCGAAGACTTCGCCCGTCCCGGCCGCATGTGGTGGGCGGTGCCGCAGGGCATCACCGCGTTCTCCACCTGGCGCGAGGTCACGACCGTCTACCACGAGGGCGTGCCGGGCCACCACCTCCAGATCGCTCAGACGCTGGTCCGGGCCGAGCTGCTCAACCGCTGGCAGCGCCTGCTCAGCTGGTGTTCCGGGCATGGCGAGGGCTGGGCGCTCTACTCCGAGCGGCTGATGGACGACCTCGGCTACCTCGAGGACCCGGGTGACAAGCTCGGCATGCTCGACGGCCAGGCGTTCCGGGCCGCCCGCGTCATCGTCGACATCGGCATGCACCTGGAGCTGGAGATCCCGCGCGACAACCCGTTCGGCTTCCACCCGGGTGAGCGGTGGACGCCGGAGCTGGGCTGGGAGTTCCTGCGCGCCCACTGCCGGGTGCCGGACGAAAACCTCCGCTTCGAGCTCAACCGCTACCTCGGCTGGCCCGGCCAGGCCCCGGCGTACAAGGTGGGCGAGCGCATCTGGCTACAGGCCCGAGACGACGCCAAGGCGCGCAAGGGTGCCGACTTCGACCTCAAGGAGTTTCACCGCGAAGCGCTCAACCTCGGCTCGCTCGGCCTCGACCCCTTCAAGGCCGCGATGTCCCGCCTCTAGGGACCCTTTCGGAGTCCGGCTTCGGCGCCCGTCGCTTCGAGAAGGTCAAATCCAAAATCGACATTCGAGCTGCCGCGACGTCCGCTCACGCAACGTCACCTCCCGCGCTCGCGGCAAGGTGCGCGCATCCTCGCCCGCGCCGGCCGGCGGCCTACGTGACGAAGCACGCGAGATCTAAGGCGTGTTGACGAGGTCCTTGGCGGTGAGCGTCTTGCAGTCGACGTAGGCGAGCTGGATCTCGACATCGGTGAAGACGATCGGGAGCACCGGCACCGGGACGCCCGGGATCAGCGGCGGCGGCGCGGTCGGCGTGTAGACCTGGGGCAGGCCGAGCAGCTTGCCGGCGAAGCGCGGCGTGAAAAACCGCACGGTGCCCTCGACGGTCAGCGGTTTCGCCTTGATCGACATGCGGCGATTGTTGGGGACGGTCGGCTTCAGCTCGAAGTCGTCCGTCACCGCCTTCGTCATGTTGAACCAGAGCACCTTCATCGTGCCGCCGCCACGCAGCGGGAGGTCGGTCACGCCGTGGTACTCCAGGTTGTAGTTGGTCAGCTTGGAGCCGGTCATGATCGACGGGACGCGGTTGATCGCCTCGATGTCCGCCGGCGGTTCGACCACCCGGGTGAGGATCGGCTTCTCGTCGTCGCCAGGCTCTTCGGCACCAGGTGCGCCGCTTGGCGGGCAGGTGGGTGTGGGCGTGGGGTCGGCCGGCTTGCCGGGCGCCTGCGTGCCGCTCGGGGTGGGAGTCGGGGAGGCCTCGGCGGCCGGCGCCTTCTCGTTTCCACCACCGATCCCGATCAGGTCGCCGATACCTTCGATGATGTCGCCGATGATGTTGCCGCCGCCTTCCTCGGTGCCGCCTTCCGGCGCCGGGGTGGGCGTGGGCGTGGCGGACGGGGTCGGTGTGGGCGTGGCGGGCGGCGCCTCGGGCTTGCAGGGCGCCGCGTGCGCCGGCGTGCCGCCGCGCAGGATCACCGCCCCGGTCAACGCCAGGCTCATCAGCACGACGGCGATCGTGTAGAGCTGAGACCGGCCCGGACCGGGCCGCTGCGTTGGGATCTCGCCGGTCGTGTCTACATCGGACCCTTGCCAGTGGTCGCGCCGCTGCGGCGTCTCGGGCCCGTCCAGCAGGTTGTCCACTGTGGCCTCGTTGGCCGGCTCCGGCTCCTCCGCGGCATCCGGCTCGCTCCCGGCCGGCGCCGGCTCGGGTGGCGCGACCGGCGTCCAGGCGAAGCCCAGCGCGCTGCCCACCATGCCGAGCAGCAGACCGATGAAGAAGCCGCCGAGGTTGACCCCGATGAGGGAGAAGACGGCGGTCATCGCGGCGACGATCGCGTAGAAGAGGCGCTGGCCCGGCGACACCCACATCAGCACGCCGCAGGCGACCAGGATCGTGGGGATCAGCCAGGACAGGAATCCGGTCGGACCCATCTGAAACGTCAGGCCACCCAGGCTCCCCTGCGTGGTCGCGAAGATCTCCAGGCCGGCGAGGATCGTGAACAGGCCGCCCCAGAAGGGTCGGGTCCGCCGCCACACGCGAAAACCCCGCCAGCCGCGGGCAAGGGGGCTGCTCTTCGCGTGCTGCGGCGTCGGGGAAGTCACCAGCTCCTCCAAAGGAGAGATTCGACGGCCGGGCCGGGACAGGGCCCGCGAAGGCGATCGCTCCGCGGGCCCGTGCCGACTACTGCCAGTAGAAGCATTCCTTCGCATCGGCGCCCACGTTGACCTTCAACCTCAGGCCCTTCAGCGTGAACGTGCCGGCGGTGGTCGACCACGCCTCCTGCTGGAGGTCGGTGATGACGACCTTCTGGGCACGCTGTCCGAAGGCACCCGACTGGCCGCCGACGTCGGAGGCGTCCACACCGATGTCGATGTTGGTGAACGTCGCGTCGCCACGCAGCTCTGTCACGTCGAGCAGAAGGTCGGTGGCGGTAGCCGGGTCGCCGTCGCCGCCCGCGTTGATGGTCAGCACGACCGGGAGGTTGGGCACCTTCACCGACTGGCACAGGTCGTACAGCTTCGCGCTCTTGATCCCGGAGATGGCGACCGGGTGCTGGGTGCCGTCCTTCTCCTTGGCGACACCGCCGTACTGCGTGAAGCCGTCACCTTCCAGCTTGCTGGCGGAGACCTTGAAGGTCTGGCCCGAGACGCTGAACGACGCGGCGATCGCGCCGTTGGCCATGCCGAAGATGATGGCGCCGGCGAGAGCTGCCGCCGGGACCATCAGCGCGGCGAAGCGCCGCCATCTGGTGCGCCCCTGCACCAGATTGCCTTGCGGATCCTTCACAAGGTCCTCCTCGATGGGTGCCACCAGCGCGACGGAAGCGCCGGCGGCGGATGGGAGCGTGGGGGAACGCGTATCAGGGCCGCTCCTGCCATTACCAGCCGGTAGCAAGCGCGGTGCCGATGTTCTCGCGAAGCGACCCGGGTCACAAGACCCTTGCTACTGGTTGGTAACACTTTCGTGGAAGACTGATTCGGGACCTGTCACCTGCTGTTATGCCCTAATGACCAGATCAGGGGTGACAAATCCACCTTAAGCGACCATCGGGTACGACAGCGCTCACCCGCCGTAGTGGATTTGTCGAGTAGTTACGATTCCGTAACGACAGCGACCCCGCCCCGCGGCCGGAACCGCGGAGCGGGGTCTGCGAAAGGGATTCGTCAGGCGGCGACGAGAGCCGGAGCCCGCTCCTCCGCCGGCCGCAGGGCCAGTTCGAGTACGTCGGCGACGTCACCGAACGTGTGGATCGTGAGCGCCTCGCGCACCGCCTCCGGCACGTCGTCCAGGTCGGGCTCGTTGCGCGCCGGGATGATCACCTCGGTCAGCCCGGCCCGGTGGGCGGCGAGCAGCTTCTGCTTCACCCCGCCGATCGGGAGCACCCGCCCAGCCAGCGTGACCTCACCGGTCATGCCGACCTCCGGACGCACCGGGCGTCCCGAAGCGAGCGACGCCAGCGCCGTCACCATCGTGATGCCCGCGCTCGGGCCGTCCTTCGGCACCGCGCCGGCCGGGAAGTGCACGTGGATCCGGCGCTTGGCCAGCGAAGCCGCGTCGATGCCCAGCTCCGCGCCGTGCGAGCGCAGGTAGGACAGCGCGATCTGCGCCGACTCCTTCATCACGTCACCGAGCTGGCCGGTCAGGGTCAGCCCCGGCTCGCCCTCCATGGCGGTGGCCTCGATGAAGAGCACCTCGCCGCCCGCACCGGTCACCGCGAGACCGGTGGCCACGCCAGGCACCGCCGTGCGCTCCGCCGTCTCCGGGGTGAACCGCGGCCGGCCCAGGTAGGTGGCCAGGTTGCCGGCGTCGACCCGGATGGGCTCGCCGCCGTCCGCCAGCGCGACCGCGACCTTGCGCAGCACCTTCGCGAGCGCGCGCTCCAGCTGCCGCACCCCCGCCTCGCGTGTGTGCTCGGCGGCGATCTCGCGCAGCGCCTCGTCGGCGATCGTGACCTCGTCGGCCGTCAGGCCGGCCCGCTCCAGCTGCCGCGGCAGCAGGTGGTCGCGCGCGATGGCGACCTTTTCCTCCTCTGTGTAACCGTCGAGCGTGACGAGCTCCATGCGGTCCAGCAGCGGGCCGGGGATGGTCTCGATCACATTGGCCGTGGCGAGGAAGAGCACGTCGGACAGGTCCAGGTCGACCTCGAGGTAGTGGTCGCGGAACGTGTGGTTCTGCGCCGGGTCGAGCACCTCGAGCAGGGCCGCGGCCGGGTCGCCGGCGAAGCCGACGCTCAGCTTGTCGACCTCGTCGAGCAGCACGACCGGGTTCATCGAGCCGGCCTCGCGCAGCGCGCGGACGATGCGGCCGGGTAGCGCGCCGACGTAGGTACGCCGGTGGCCACGGATCTCCGCCTCGTCCCGGATTCCGCCGAGCGAGACCCGGACGAACTTGCGGCCCAGGGCCCGCGCGACCGACTCACCGAGGCTTGTCTTACCGACGCCGGGCGGGCCGGCGAGGGCCAGCACGGCGCCAGAGCCACGGCCGCCCACCACGTGCAGGCCGCGGGAGGCACGGCGGTTGCGCACCGCCAGGTACTCCAGGATGCGGTCCTTCACGTCGGCGAGGCCGGCGTGGTCCGCGTCGAGCACCTCGCGTGCCGCGCCGAGGTCGGTCTTGTCCTCGGTACGGGTGTTCCACGGCATCTCGAGGACGGTGTCCAGCCAGGTGCGGATCCAGCCCGCCTCCGGCGACTGGTCGCTTGCCCGTTCGAGCTTGCTGACCTCGGCGAGCGCGGCCTTGTGCACGTTTTCCGGGAGGTTGGCCGCCTCGACCCGGGAGCGGTAGTCGGCGGAGCCGTCCGGCTCCTCCTCGCCGAGCTCCTTGCGGATGGCGGCGAGCTGCTGGCGCAACAGGAACTCCCGCTGCGACTTCTCCAGCCCTTCGCGGACGTCCTCGTTGATCCGCTCGGTGACCTCCTGCTCGGCGATCGTCTCGCGGACCCAGCCGACCAGCAGCTCCAGCCGGGCGGTCACGTCGGTGGCCGCCAGCAGCTCGACCTTCTGCTCGTTGGAGAGCCAGGGGGCGTAGCCGGCCGAGTCGGCCAGCTCGGAGAGGTCGGTCATCCGCTCTACCGCGTCGATGACCTGCCACGCACCGCGGCGTTGCAGCAGGGCGGAAACCAGCGCCTTGTACTCGCGGGCCAGCTCCTTCGCCTTAGCGGAGGGCGGCGCCTCGGTCAGCTCGGCCGCCTCCACCCAGAGGGCCGCACCCGGACCCGGCACGCCGGAGCCGATACGCGCCCGCGCGAGACCACGGATCACCGCCGCGGGCTCGCCGGTAGGGAGCCGTCCAACTTTCTCTATCGTCGCGATCGTGCCCACCGAGCCGTACTCGCCGTCGAGCCGCGGCACGGCCAGCAGCTTCTTGCCGGCCGACGTACGGGCGGCGTCGATCGCGGCCTGTGTCGTCGTGTCGAGGGTGACCGGGATGACCATGCCGGGCAGCAGCACCGCGTCGGTCAATGGCAGAACCGGAAGTGTCGTCATGAGGTTCGCCCCGTCCTTGAGTTGAGCTTGTACGGCTCAAGTTACGAACGGTGCGCTCTGTTCCATCCAGTACCTCATTTGTGATCGCTGCCACAGCCGGCTCCGCAATGGCCAGCCTGCGGCGGGCGCCGAAGAGGGCGACCCAGCCGAAGCCGAGGCCGACGGCGATCGTGGCGACCATCGTGGTGGTGGTGCCGCCGAGCACGCCGCCCACCGCCTGCCCGAGCATGCCGAGGCCGACGTAGAGGACGCCCCACAGCGCCGCGCCGAGCGTGGCCGAGCGGAGGAAGCTGCGGTACGACATCCGGAGCCCGCCGGCGGCCAGCGGCACCAAGGTGTTCAGGACCGGCAGGAACGGCGCCACCATGACCATCCGGGCACCTTCGAGGCGGAGCGCCCGCTCGGCGGCGGCCCACCGGGCCTCGCCGATCCAACCCCCGATACGCCCGCCTCGAACCCGGTCGCCGAGCTGCCGCCCGACGAGGAAGACCAGCGACCAGCCGGCCAGGCAGCCGACCACGATGGCCAGGAAGACGCTGCCCCCGCCGAGCGGCCCGCGGGCGCCGAGCGCGGTCAGCACCACGACGTCGCTGGGCACCAGGATGCCCACCAGGGGAATCGCGTCGAGCACCATGATCACGCTCAGCGCCACGGTGAAGACCACCGTCGGCAGCTCCCCGACCCACCCCAGCCACTCCGTCATGCCAATGACGCTATGGGCGTATCTATATCCGCACATCAGGGCCGCGGCCCGGAGCGGCCCCGGTAACCGACCCTGAGATCGTCTCGGGGTGGGCCCCCGAGATGTCGCACGGGCGCACTACATTTCTGCGGTGCCGATCGAACGGTGGAGCACCGCGCAGGTGCTCGCGCTCGCTCCGGATACCAGCTCCGCGCGCGCCGCACAGGGGGTCAGCGCCGCCACGAAGTGGGAGGTCACGGGGCGCGACGACGACGTGCTCTGGGGGCTGTGCCGGGGCAGCGGCAAGCATCCCTACCAGGCCTGCGTCGACCTGACCGAGCCGGCATACCGGTGCTCCTGCCCGAGCCGCAAGTTTCCCTGCAAGCACGCGCTCGGCCTGATGCTGCTGTGGTCGGCCGGCGGCGCACCCGACGCGGCGGCACCCGACTGGGTCGCCGAGTGGCGGGCGTCCCGAGCCGCCCGCGCGGCGCGTACCCCGGCCACCGCCCCGGCACCCCGTGGCTCGGCTGACCCGGAGGCCGCGCGTAAGCGGGCCGAGCAGCGCGCCGACCGGATCACGGCCGGCCTCGACGAGCTCGACCGGTGGCTCACCGACCAGGTCGCCCATGGGCTGGCCGGGTCCGAGCGGTCCGGCTACGGGCCGTATGAGGCGATGGCCGCGCGCCTTGTCGACGCACAGGCACCCGGTGCGGCCAACGCGGTGCGCCGCCTGGGACGGATCGCCGGCGTCGGTCAGCACTGGGCCGACCGGCTGCTCGGCGAGCTGGCCCTCCTGCGCCTGCTCGTCGCGTCGCATGCCCGGCTCGACGAGCTGCCCGCGCCGCTGGCCGCCACCGTGCGGTCCCGGGTCGGCATCCCGGTGCCCACCGACGAGGTGCTGGCCGGCCCCCGGGTTCGCGACCGCTGGCACGTGCTCGGCCAGGTCGACCTCGCCGACGAGCGGCTGGCGACCCGGCGCACCTGGCTGCACGGCGAGGAGTCGGGGCGGTTCGCGTTGCTGCTCGCGTTCACGCCGATCGGGCAGGCGTTTCCGGCCGACGTGGTGCCCGGCACGATCCTCGACGCCGACCTGTGCTGGCACCCGGGCAACCTGCCGATGCGCGCGCTCGTCGCGGAGCGGCACGCCACGCTCCAGCCGGAGGGGCCGCCAGCAGGGGCGGTCGGCGTCGCGGCGGCGCTCGCCGGCTGGTCCGCGGCGGTGGCGGCGGAGCCGTGGTGTGAAAACGTGCCGATGCTGCTCGGCGGCGTGACGCTCACCGACGACGGGCACCTCGTCGACGCGGCCGGTGACGCGCTGCCGCTCAGCGCCGGATACGACCAGCCATGGTGGCTGCTCGCCGGGAGCGGTGGCCGCCCAGTGACGCTGGCCGGGGAGTACGGTCCGGGCGGGTTCCGGCCGCTCGCCGCCTGGCCCGACGGGCGATACGTGCCGGCCCCGATCGGCCCCACCGGCGACCGGCGCGGTCCCCAGCTGCCGCCCGACCTGCTCTCCGCCGCGCTCGTCGGCACCGAGCGCCGGCCGTACGAGGGAGGGGCGGTCGGCGGGGTGCTGCTCGGCGGGCGCGGGCCGTCCGGGCTGCTGGAGGGCGCCGCGGTCGCACTGGCCTACGCGCGGGCCGGTGTCACGCCCGTGCCCGGCCGGCTGCCGATCGAGCCGGCGCCCGACGAGATCGCCCCGCAGGTGCCGGCCGCCGCCGGACGCCGGCTCGCCCTGCTGCTCAGCGACGGCGGCGTGCCCGGCGGCACCGAGGTGGCGCTCGGCCTGCTCGGCGACTGGCTCGGCCACGCGGCCGACCTGGGCTATCGGGTGCCGCCCGAGCTGCTGCCGCCGCTGCTCGACGCGGGCCGGCGGCGCACCGCCCTGCGCCCTGCGCTCGGCGCCGTCGCCGGTCGCCGCGGCGGCTGGCTCGCCGCCCGGCGGGCCGACTGGCGCTACCTGCTGACCGAGGCGACCGCCGATCCCGATCCGCAAGACTGGGCGACCGGCACACCGGGCCAGCGCCTGGCCTACCTGGCCGCCGTGCGGGCCACCGACCCGGCCGCCGGCCTCGCGCTGCTGAGCGAGACCTTCGACATCGAAGACCCCGACGACCGTGCCCGGCTGCTCGGCGCCCTGGCCACCGGGCTGTCCCTAGCCGACGAGCCGCTGCTGGAGCGGGCGCTCGACGACCGGCGCAAGGAGGTGCGCGCGGTCGCCGCCGACCTGCTCTCCATGCTCCCCGGCTCGGCGCTGAGCCAGCGGATGGCCGAGCGCGCGCTTGCCTGCGTGCGGATCGAGCGCCGCGCGCTGGGTCGCGACCGGCTCGTGGTCACCCCGCCCGGCGAGTGCGACGCCGCGATGCGGCGCGACGGCGTGCAGCCCAAGCCGCCGCGGGGCATCGGTCCGCAGGCCTGGCTGCTGGAGGAGATCCTGGCGCGCACCCCGCTGGATACCTGGACCACCGCCTTCGCGCGCACCGCCGACCAGGTGCTCGCCCTGCCGGTCGCCGACCACTGGGGCCCGACCCTCCACAAGGGACTCGCTCGGGCCGCGGTCGTGCAGCGCGACCCGGCCTGGGTCACCGTGCTGGCCGACGAGATGTCCCGCCCGGTCAACAAGGACCAGGACCCCTACGACGAGGCGCTGACCGCACAGCTCTACGAGGCGCTGCCGCCGGAGGCGCTGGCCCGGTACGCCGCGCAGGCGCTGGGCCGCGATCCGATCCGCGCGCACCGGCTGCTCGCCATGCAGACCGGGCCCTGGCCGGACGACCTGGCCGTGGCCGTGCTCGACGCGATCAAGGTGCTGGCCGCCGGCGAGCGCCACGCGTGGCACATCGGCGAGCTGTGCCGCACCGCCGCTCCTTCGATGCCGGTGAGCTTCGCCGGCCGGGCCGCCGCGCTCGCCGAGGCCCTGCACGCCGCCGACCCGCCGACCCGCCAGGCCATCGCCGTCGCGCAGTTGGCCGCCGCTCTGACCT
This sequence comes from Phytohabitans sp. LJ34, assembly GCF_052068095.1. Lineage (NCBI taxonomy): Bacteria > Bacillati > Actinomycetota > Actinomycetes > Micromonosporales > Micromonosporaceae > Phytohabitans > Phytohabitans sp. LJ34. Next base: position 36,994 of record NZ_JBQHDG010000005.1, read on the forward strand.
TCCGCCGCGAGATGTACGAGGAGCTTCGATGACGGTAATGCGACCGCACGCCGAGCAGCTGTTCGCCGACGAGCTGGCCGCGCTCGCCGCCGAGGACGACCGGCCGCGCCCGCCCGGCTGGCGGCTGTCGCCGCAGGCCGTGGTGACCTACCTGCTCGGCGACGGCGGCAAGATCACGCCTAAGTACATCGGGCCACGCCGGCTCATGGAGGTCGCGGTCGCCACGCTCGCCACCGACCGGGCGCTGCTGTTGCTCGGCGTGCCGGGCACGGCCAAGACCTGGGTCTCCGAGCACCTCGCCGCGGCGATCTCCGGCGACTCGACGCTGCTCGTGCAGGGCACGGCCGGCACGCCCGAGGAGGCGATCCGCTACGGGTGGAACTATGCCCGCCTGCTCGCCGAGGGCCCGACGGCCGCGGCGCTCGTGGCGAGCCCGGTGATGCGCGCGATGGAGCACGGCGGCATCGCGCGGGTCGAGGAGCTGACCCGGGTCCCCTCCGACGTGCAGGACACGCTGATCACGATCCTGTCGGAGAAGACGCTGCCGATCCCCGAGCTGGGCAGCGAGATGCAGGCGGTCAAGGGCTTCAACATCATCGCCACGGCCAACGACCGCGACCGGGGCGTCAACGAGCTCTCCAGCGCGCTGCGCCGGCGGTTCAACACGGTGGTGCTGCCGGTGCCGGCCTCCGCCGACGAAGAGGTCGACATCGTGGCCCGCCGGGTGGCACAGCTCGGCCGCTCGCTGGAGCTGCCCGAGGTGCCGCCGGCGCTGGAGGAGATCCGCCGCGTGGTCACCGTCTTCCGTGAGCTGCGCACCGGTCTCACCGAGGATGGGCGCACCAAGCTCAAGTCGCCCACCGGCACGCTCTCCACCGCCGAGGCGATCTCGGTCATCACCAACGGCTGGGCGCTGGCCGCGCATTTCGGCGACGGCACGCTCCGCCCGCGCGACGTGGCGTCCGGCATCGTCGGCGCGGTGGTGAAGGACCCGACGACCGACACGGTGGTGTGGCGGGAGTACCTGGAGACGGTCGTGCGCGAGCGCGACGGCTGGTCCGCTTTCTACCGCGCCGCGCGCGATGCCTGAGCAGTTCTACGGCGTACGCCATCACGGCCCCGGATCGGCGCGGGCGGTGTTGCGCGCGCTCGACGAGCAGCGTCCCGACGTGCTGCTCATCGAGGGGCCGCCGGAGGCCGACGAGCTGGTGCGCTGGGTCGCCGACGAGCGGCTGGAGCCGCCGGTGGCGCTGCTCGGCTACGCCGCCGACGATCCGCGCCAGGCGGCGTACTGGCCGTTCGCCGTCTTCTCGCCGGAGTGGCAGGCGATGCGGTGGGCGGGCGCCCACGGCGTACCAGTGCGGTTTTTCGATCTTCCTTACGCCTATCGCCTGTCGCGTCGCGAGGAGGCCGAGCGGCCCGAACGCCCGGCCGACCCGATCGGCGACCTCGCCCGCGCCGCCGGCTACGACGACCCCGAGCGCTGGTGGGAAGACGTCGTCGAGCACCGGGGCGCGCCGGCCTTCGAGGCGATCGGCGAGGCCATGGCGGCGATCCGCGCCGAGTCCGAAGAGGACCCCGAAGACTTGGTACGCGAGGCGTACATGCGCGGTGTGCTCCGCGAGGTGCGCAAGTCGCACGACAACGTGGCGGTGGTCTGCGGCGCGTGGCACGTGCCGGCGCTGACCGCCAAGGTCACCGCCGCACACGACACCGCGCTGCTCAAGGGGCGCAAGAAGACCAAGGTCACGTTTACCTGGGTGCCGTGGACGTACGGGCGGCTGGCGTCGTGGCAGGGCTACGGCGCGGGCGTGCGCTCGCCCGGCTGGTACCACCATCTCTTCACCACGCCCGACGAAGTGGTGACGCGGTGGCTGGTGGCGGCCGCCGGCATCCTGCGCGAAGAGGGTGTGCCGACGTCGTCCGCGCACGTCATCGAGGCGGTCCGGCTCACCGAGGCGCTCGCCACGCTCCGCGGCCGCCCGCTGGCCGGGCTCGCCGAGCTGACCGAGGCGACCCGCGCCGTGCTCTGCGACGGCGACGAGCTGCGGGTCGAGCTGATCGGCCGGCGGCTGGTCGTGAGCGAGCGCCTCGGCGAGGTGCCGGATGACATGCCCGCGGTGCCGCTGGCCCGCGACCTGGCCGCGCAGCAGCGCAGCCTCCGCCTCAAGGCCGAGGCCCTCGAACGCGCCCTCGACCTCGACCTACGCCGCGAGATCGACCTGGCCCGCAGCCGGCTGCTGCACCGGCTGCGGCTGCTCGGCATCCCGTGGGGCGAGCCGCTGGGCGGCACCCGGGGCAAGGGGACGTTCCGCGAGGAGTGGCGGCTGCGGTGGCTGCCGGAGTTCGCGGTCGCGGTGGTCGAGGCGGGCGGATACGGCACGACCGTGCCCAGCGCCGCCACCGCCAAGGTCACCGAGGCCGCCCGCGCCGCCGAGACGCTCGCCGAGGTGACGCCGCTCGTCGAGGTGTGCCTGCTCGCCGACCTGCCCGAGGCGACCCCGGCGGTGCTCCACGCGCTCGACACCCGCGCCGCGCTCGACACCGACGTGGCACACCTGATGGGCGCGGTGCCGCCGCTGGCCCGCACGCTGCGCTACGGCGACGTGCGCGGCACCGACGTGAGCGCGCTGCGTACGGTCGCCGAGGGTTTGCTGGTGCGCATCTGCGTCGGGCTGCCCGGCGCGGTCGCGTCCCTCTCCGACGAGGCGGCCGCTTCGCTGCGCACGCAGATCGACGCGGTACACGGCGCGTTGGGGCTGCTCGACCAGCCGGAGATGCGCGAGCGGTGGCTCGACACGCTCGCTGGGCTCGCCGCCTCCGACCAGGTCCACGGCTTGATCACGGGCCGGCTGACCCGCCTGCTGTACGACGCCGACCGCCTCGGCGCCGGCGAGACCCGGCGCCGCATGGGCCTGGTGCTGACCGCGGGTACGCCACCGGCGCACGCGGCGCACTGGGTGGAGGGCTTCCTGGCGGGCGGCGGCCTGCTGCTCGTACACGACGCGGCCCTGCTGTCCCTTGTGGACGAGTGGCTTTCCGAAGTGGCGGCCGACTCGTTCACCGACGTGCTGCCGTTGCTGCGCCGCACGTTCGGCACGTTCGCCCCGCCCGAGCGGCGCTCGATCGGCGAGCGGGTACGCGGCGGGGTCACCGCCGAGGCGGTCGCCGCCGAGATCGACCACGAGCGGGCCGCCCTCGTCCTGCCCACACTCTCCACATTGCTCGGACGGGAGATTCGCCATGGATGAGCGCTCGCGCAGGTGGCGGCTGGTGCTCGGCGGCGCGGCCGAAGAGTCGCTGGGTGAGCTTGGCGGCAACGAGGCGGCCATGGACGCGGCGCTGGCCGCGCTCTACGACTCGGGCTCGGGCGACGCCGAAGGCTCCCGGCGCCAGCGCTCGGCCGGTCTCGGCGCGTCCGCACCCCAGGTGGCGCGGTGGCTGGGCGACATCCGCGAGTACTTTCCCAGCACCGTCGTGCAGATCATGCAGTCCGACGCGATCGAGCGGCTCAACCTCACCAGCCTGCTGCTGGAGCCGGAGATGCTCGACGCCGTCGAGCCCGACGTGCACCTCGTGGGCACGCTGCTCTCGCTCAACAGGGTCATGCCCGACCAGACCAAAGACGTCGCCCGCCAGGTGGTGCGCAAGGTCGTCGACGAGCTGGAGCGGCGCATCGCCAACAAGACCAAGGCCGCGGTCACCGGCGCGCTCAACCGCGCAACGCGCGTCAACCGCCCGCGCCACGCCGACATCGACTGGGACCGTACGATCCGGGCCAACCTCAAGCACTACCAGCCGGAGTACCGCACGATCGTGCCGGAGCGCCTGGTCGGATACGGGCGGCGCACCACGGCTGTGCAGCGCGACGTCGTCCTCTGCGTCGACCAGTCCGGGTCGATGGCCGCCTCGGTCGTCTACTCAGGAGTGTTCGCGGCGGTGCTCGCGTCGATGCGCTCGCTCCGCACGTCGCTCGTCGTCTTCGACACCGCGGTCGTCGACCTGACCGACCAGCTGCACGACCCGGTCGAGGTGCTCTTCGGCACCCAGCTCGGCGGCGGCACCGACATCAACCGGGCGATCGCCTACTGCCAGGAGCTCGTCACCCGCCCGCGCGACAGCATCTTCGTGCTGATCAGCGACCTGTACGAGGGCGGCATCCGGGCCGAGATGCTGCGGCGAATCGCCGCGCTGGTGGAGGCGGGCGTCCAGGTGGTGGTGCTGCTCGCGCTCTCCGACGAGGGCGCCCCGGCGTATGACCACGACAACGCGGCCGCACTGGCGTCGCTGGGCGTGCCCGCGTTCGCGTGCACGCCGGATGCCTTCCCCGACCTGATGGCGGCGGCGATCGAGCGCCGCGACCTGCGTGCGTTCGCCGAGCGCTTCGCGTCCGGGGCTTGATCTTGCACCGCGCAGGGTGAGGCCGCGGGAGCAACGGTCTGGACCACCGCGGACGTCGCGGTAGCTCAAATCTCTGTCTTGAGGTTTCGCTCGTAGCAGACGGAGACCGCGGAGCCGATGTAGACGCCGAAAAGGGGGATCGACGTGTAGCCCTCGCGCTCGTAGAAACGCTGAGCGTCGGGCTGGAAGGTCCCGGTCTCCAGGCGCATCGTCGTCCAGCCGCGCTCGACCGCGGCCGCTTCGAGTGCGCGGAGGACGGCGGTGGCCAGGCCGGTGCCGCGGGCCTGGGGCACCACGTACATCCGCTTGATCTCGGCGCTCGTGGCGTCGAGGCGCCGCAGGCCGCCGCACGCGAGCGCGGCCCCGCTGACGGGATCGACCGCGACGAGGAAGTGGTCGATGTCGGCGGCCGACGGCAGCGGCCCGGGCTCGTGGTCGTCGCCCCCGTAGCGGGCGTCGAGCTCCGCCCGCTGCTCCTTTCGCAAGGCCGCGCCCGCCGGGTCGTCCCACGGCCGCGCCTCGAGTACCCATCGCGTGTCGTTATCCGTCACAAGCGTTACGGTAACATGCGTTACGGTTAGCGCCATGGCACGAACGGCCGACCGCCCCGCGCAGGAGGCGCTGCTCTCCCGCGCGGTCTGGGACGTGCTCGCCCACCAGGGGCTCGAGCGCCTGACGATCCGCGCGGTCGCCGCCGCGGCCGGATGCACGACCGGCCTCGTCATGCACCGCTTTCCGCACCGCCGCGCGTTGCTCCTGCATGCCCGGCGCCTGCTGCACGAGCGCACCCGGGCCCGCGTCGAGGCGCTGGAGGCTTCGGCGAACTCTCCGCGGGAGGCGCTGCGCGCGGTGCTCCGGCAGGGCCTCGCGCTGGACGACGAGCTGCGCACCGAGAGCACGGTCTGGGTCGGCTTTCTCGCCGCGGCGGTCGCCGACGAGGAGCTGATCGCCCAGCACCGTGCCAACAACCAGGCATGGCGGCACCGCATCACCCGCCTGGTCGGCGCCGCCGCCCCCGACTGGCCGGCGGACCGCGCGGAGTCCGTCGCCGCCACCCTGATCGCGCTGGTCGAAGGCGCCGGCGCGCTGGGCTCGGGCGATCCCGCGGGATATCCGCCGGCCGCCCAGGAGCGGATGCTCGACGACACGCTCGCGGCATACGGATTAGCACTGGTGTGCTAGCCGGCGTAGGGTGCCTCCTATGGAAGTCGCGCACCAGCCCTCGATGCTCGACATCGCCGAGCAGGCCGGCCTCGGCCCGCTCGCCGGCCGGGTCCGGCGCCACCAGCTGAGCCGGGGCGCCTGGGTCGACCACCTGCCGGGCTGGGTGCACGGCTCCGACCTCCTGCTCGACACCCTCCTGCACGAGGTGCCGTGGCGCGCCGAGCGCCGGGAGATGTACGAGCGGGAGGTCGACGTGCCCCGCCTCCTGTGCTGGTATGGCGGCGGCGACCCGCTGCCCCACCCGCTGCTGGAGCAGGCGCGCGACGCCCTCACCGCCCACTACGCCCCCGAGCTCGGCGAGCCGTTCGTCACGGCCGGGATGTGCCTCTACCGCACCGGGCGCGACAGCGTCGCCTGGCACGGCGACACCAACGGCCGCTCGTCCCGCATCGACACGATGGTCGCGATCGTCTCGTTCGGCTCACCCCGGCCGCTGCTCCTCCGCCCCCGTGGCGGCGGTGCAAGCCTCCGGTTCCCCCTTGGCCACGGCGACCTGATCGTGATGGGCGGCTCGTGCCAGCGCACGTGGGAGCATGCCGTGCCCAAGACGGCAAAGCCGGTCGGCCCGCGGGTCAGCGTGCAGTTTCGCCCGGTCGGCGTCTCGTAGGGCTACTTGGGCAGCTGGCGGATCCGGATCGCGTTGCCAAACGGGTCACGCAGGCCGAAGTCGATGCCGTAGGGCTGCTCGGTCGGCTCGTCCGTAAACTCCACGCCCTTCGCCTTCAGCTCCTCGTACGTCCGGTAGGCGTCGTCGGTGTTGAAGCCGAGCCACCCGCCGGCCGCGCCCTTGGTCAGCAGCTCGCGCACCCGCTCGGCCGTCGCCTCGTCCATCGACGGCGGCCCCGGCTTCTCCAGCAGGATCGCGCGCCCCGGGTCGCCGGGCACGTTGACGGTCAGCCAGCGCATGAAGCCGAGATCCTGGTCGGTATTGACCTCCAGGCCCAGCGTGCCTACGTAGAAGTCGAGGGCCTGGTCCTGGTCGAGTACGAAGATGGAGGACATCGCGGTCGCGTTCAACATGGTGGCGACGCTAGTCGCCCCCCGCCGACCCCTGCTTATCCAAAACTGACGGGCCGCATCCACGAGCGGGTGAAGCACGTCGGCACCGGCACGCTCGCCGCGGTACGCCGGTACACCGACGGCGACTGCCCGACGATGTCCCGAAATGTACGGCTGAAGGTGCCCAGGCTCGTGAAGCCCACCGCGAAGCAGATGTCGGTGACCGGGCGGTCGGTCTCGCGGAGCAGAAACATGGAACGTTCCACTCGCCGCCGCTGTAGGTAGCGGTGCGGAGTCTCCCCGAAGGTCGCCCGAAACGTGCGGATGAAGTGCCCTTCGGAGACGTGCGCGATACGGGCGAGCGCAGGGATGTCGAGTGGCTGCGCGTAGGCCCGGTCCATGGCGTCGCGGGCCCGCAACATCCGCCTGTTGGTCTCCTCGACAGCGCGACTCACGCCGCCTATCACACCATGTCCCGGTTTGTCGTCCAAGAAATTGCTCGGCCGGAGAGCCCGGAAGAAAGCAATTGCTCCCTGCTACTGGCGCCGCAGATGAATGAGTCAGGCATGAGCAGATCAAAAACGAGCGCTGTTTGCGGGCACCTGCAAAATGAGGTTAGCGATATGCGGACCCGGTCAGGGGGCCACCAGATGAAGACTCCGAGATTCGACCTGTTTCCTGGTTTCCGTGAGAGCCTCGGCAAGATCGGAGTCATGCTCGCCGTCGCCGCCGCGTCAATTGCGATCTTCGTGGGCGCCGCCCTCACGCCGTCGGTGATCGCCAGCCTGGACAGCGGTGACCGGGAATGGGTTGCGGCCCTGGTCGCGACCCTGCTGGTGGTGGCCGCCTCCACGATGCTTCAACGCAAGCAGGTGCGCCACGAGCGACTGTGGTTGCAGCGGGGATATACATTCGACCTCCTAAGAATGGCAATGGATGACCCCATATACGCCCAGTGCTGGGGGCCGCGCGTAAGTCCGCCCGATATGGATGAGCGGCTCTTCTACTATGCGAATCTGGTGATTATGGGCTGGTCGTACGCATGGGAACACGGCCAGATCGACGCTCAGCAGGTGCGCGCCTACGCCCAAGCATTCTTCGAGAGCGAGGTGTCGCGCGAGTACTGGACGAGGTACGGATCCTGGCGGTCGCGCTCACGTGGCCGCGAGCGCGCGTTCTACCGGATCATCGACAACGAGTACCGGGACGCGATCGCCGGCGGACCACCCACCCGCCCCTACGAACCCAGCACCATCAGGCCCGAGTCCGCCGCCCGCGCGGCGATCTCCTACCGCCGGCGGCGGCACCGGCGCAGCTCCGCAAGGCGCGTTGAGCGCATCACCGCGGTAGGTCGAAGGCTCCGGTCTTGAAGTGAGCGACGAAGTGGGCCCACTGGTCTCGGCTCAGCTCCAGAGCGACGGACGGTCGCAGCGAGCTACGTAACACCACCGCGTCCGATCGCACCTGGACCTCCACGCAATGCGCCTCGCCGACGCACCGGCTGCTCCGACGCCACGACGGTCCGGCCGGGTCGCTTCCCTCCATACGCACCGGGTGGTTCTATCTGTCGAATGTGGACGGCGGGGAACAACACGCCGGCCGTGACGTGATCTTTACCTGGCTCGGCCGGCCGCTGGACACGACAAGGGCCGGCTCCAACGACTGGAACCGGCCCTTGACCTGCTGCGCGCCCGAAGGGACTCGAACCCCTAACCTTCTGATCCGTAGTCAGATGCTCTATCCATTGAGCTACGGGCGCAGGTGCTCGACCAGCATACACACCGGTCTTCGCGCGGAGACTCCGGGATTCGAACCCGGGAGGGGCGTTAAGACCCCAACCGCATTAGCAGTGCGGCGCCATAGACCAGACTAGGCGAAGTCTCCCAGGTGGCCGTCGCAGACCACCGCCCGCCGAGGATACCGTGCGGGCCTCGGTGGCGGCAAAGCGGCGCGGGCTCTCGGCCGCCGGGTTTCCGGGAGGTGAAGCGGGCTCATCAGGACTAGGCTCCGTCGACATGGAGGAGGAGCGTCGCCCGGGCGGCCGGCGGGAGCGGTCCCGCCCGTCCAAGGCTGCCTTCACCCCGCCTGAGGAAGATCCGGCACCGGCGCCGCCGCCGCGCCGGCCACCGGCCAGCGGGCCTGCGCCTTCGGTGCTCTTCCAGCCGCCTGCCGTGCCGGACGAGCCGCCCGACGAGCCGCCCCGAAAGGCTCGGCCGGCCAAGCGGACGGCGGCCCCAGACCCAGCCACCACTACACCACCGGCTGACGCGCGGCCGGCCAAACGGAGCAGCCCCGGCGACGCACCAGCAACCGAGACGCCAGCCCGCGACCGGCCGGCCAAGCGGGTGGCCCGCGACGTGGCGGCGGCCGACGCCCCGCCCGCCGAGCGGGCGACACCGGAGACGGCGCCCGCCCCACCACCACCGTCGCGGGAGCCGGACAAGCGGGCCACCCGGGAGGCGCCCGCGGCCGAAGCGCCGGCCCGTGGTCGGCCGGCCAAGCGCACCAGCACCGGCAAACCCGCCACCACGCGCACCAGCACCGGCAAACCCCCCACCAAGCGCACGAGCTCTGAGAAACCCGCCACCACGCGCACCGGCTCTGAGAAACCCGAAACCACACCGACCAGCGCGGACGCGCCGGCAGAGGCGCGGCCGCCAGCCAAGGCTGTGAGCGCGGAGGAGCCGAGGAAAGCCGCCGCCTCGACGGCAGAAGAGGCCCCTGCGTCGAAGAGCCCCCGGAAGGCCGCCGCGAAGAAGGCGACCAAGAAGGCCGCCAAGGCACCAGCACGCAAGACGGCCGCGACCACAGCCGACCGGGCGGCGGTCACGACAAGCACGTCGCCCCGAGCGGCGGTGGCGTTGGTCAGTGGGTCGGTCGTCGCCCGTACCAAGGCAGGAGATGGACCGGCGACCACGCCGCGGCTGCTCGACCGGCCTGGACACGCCCCGGAGCTGTTGGCTCTGGCGGCCGTGCGGGCGATCGGGCCGCGGGCGCGCGATTGGGCCGCGCAGACGCGGGCGACCTACCCGGCGGCGACGGACGACGGCCTCGCGCGGCTCGCGACGCAGCGCTTCGTGCGGATGGCGGGGGCAGGTGGGGCGGTGTCGACGGCGTTGGGGCTGTTGACGCCGGTGGCCGAGCTCACCGCGACCGCTTGGGCGCAGGCCGCGCTGGTGTTGCACCTCGCGGCGGCCTACGGGCGGGATCCGCTCGACGCCGAGCGGGCGGTCGACCTGCTGGTGCTGGTCGGGGTGCATTCGTCGCCGGAGGTGGCCAGGGCCGCGCTGGCCGAGGCCACCGAGGCTGATGTGGTGGTCGAGGGGGCGCCGGCCCTGCGGGCTGCGGAGGCGGCTTGGCGGCTCGCGATGCCCCTGTCGGCCCAGTCGCGGGGATGGCTGGCCGTGCGGATGGTCGCGCGGCGGCTGCTGCCTGGCGTGGTGCCGGTGACGGCCGCGGTGGGCGCGGCCGCGGCGGTGGAGCGGCTCGCTTACCGGGCTCGGGCTCACTACCGCGAGGGCTACGGCAGCCAGTCGTAGCGGCCCTTTATCAGGGTATATCCGATAAATGCGACCACATCGAGCAGCGTGTGCGCGATCACCAACGGGAGAACGCGCCTGGTGCGCAGGTAGAAGTAGCTGAAGACAACTCCCATCAGCGCGTTGCCGATGAAGCCGCCAAAGCCTTGGTAGAGGTGGTATGAGCCACGCAGGAGGGCACTCGTGGCGATGATGGTGCGTACCCGCCATCCCATCTCCTCGAGGCGGGTCATCAGATATCCGACAACGACCACTTCTTCGAGGATCGCGTTCTGCGCGGCGGCCAAGATCAGCACGGGCACCGCCCACCACAGGTCGGGGAGGTCGGCCGCCACTACCGTGGCGTTGATGCCGAGCCGGTGCGCACCGAGATAGACGAGGATCCCGGGACCGCCGATCACGACCGCCAACAGCGCGCCCCACACCAGGTCGAAGGCCGGACGCCGGCGGTCCAGGCCGAGGCTGGCGCGTGCGTCGCGGTCGCGGTTGAGCAGGTGTATCGCCAACAGCACCGGGACCAGCGCAAAGAAGATCCCGAGCAGCTGGTATGTGAGGTCGAGGTAGGGCCGCGGCGACTGGGACGCGTTGAGCGTCGCGGTCTGCTGGGAGAGCGGACGGTCGGCCGTCAGCCGCGCGGTGATGGAGACCATCGCATAGATGGCTGACTGTCCAAGTGAGACGCCGAGGACGAGGAGCGCCTCGTTGCGGCGCATGGTGTTGTCGCGGCCGGTGGTCGGCGGGGCTAGCTCAACCGTCACCCGATAACTGTGCCCGACACGCCGTCGGCGGCGCCGCCTACCACCCCAAGATCAACCGAATCGCACAAGATGTGCGACCTTTTGCGACGCTCGGTGCGCAGGCTGAAACTCTCGCGCAACTTCCACGGCATCCCACAGACGCGTGACCGTTACCCGCGTCGCACAACGGAAAGAGCGTCCATGGGAAATCTTTCGCGGCTGCTTAAGGAGAGCTGGACCATCGTCGAGGAGCACCAGGACAAGGTCGCCGGCTACTTCTACGCGCGCATGTTTATCTCGAACCCCGAGCTGCGGTCCCTCTTTCCGGTTCATATGGACGTACAGCGAGCCAGACTACTCGGCGCGATCGTGACGGCAGTGCAGACACTCGACGATCCGGAACGATTCGACGAATACCTACGGGCGCTGGGGCGCGACCACCGCAAGTTCCACGTGAGCCCCGAGCACTACCAGGTGGTGGGCGGCGCGCTGCTGGAGGCGCTGCGCACGTTCGCCGGTGAGCAGTGGAGCGTCGAGTACGACCAGGCGTGGAGCGACGCGTACGCGGTGATCTCCAAGAAGATGATGGCCGGCGCCGACGCGGATACGAACCCACCGTTCTGGCACGCCGAGGTAACCGCACACGAACGGCGTTCGCGCGATATCGCGGTATTCACGCTCCGACCGCTACAGCACCCCGTTGACTATCGCGCCGGCCAGTACGTGAGCGTGGAGGCGCCCCGCTACCGGCCGCGACTGTGGCGCACCTATTCGATCGCGAACGCGCCGCGCAAGGACGGCACGCTCGACTTCCACGTGCGGGCGCTGGGCGCGGGCTGGGTCTCCAGCGCGCTGGTCCGCCGGGTGCGGCCGGGCGACCTGCTGCGCATCGCCGCGCCGATGGGCACGATGACGCTCGACCGCAAGTCCAACCGCGACATCGTGTGTGTGGCCGGCGGTACCGGGCTCGCGCCGATCAAGGCGCTCGTCGAGGAGCTGGCCCGCTTCAACCGCAACCGCTGGGTACACGTCTTCTACGGCGCGAAGGACCGCGAGGACCTGTACGACCTTGCCGACCTGGAGAAGCTCGCCGCCCGCCACCCGTGGCTCTCGGTGGTGCCCGCGTGCAGTGAGGACGCGAGCTACGCGGGCGAGCAGGGCAACGTGAGCGAGGTGGTCGCCCGCTATGGCCCGTGGATCGACCACGACTTCTACGTCTCGGGCTCGCCCACCATGGTGAAGTCGACCTTGCGCACGCTGGCCGAGCTACAGGTCCCACCGTTGCGGATCAGGTACGACGCGCTCTCCGAGCTTTAGTAACGCCACGGGTTTCCGGCCTCGCGGTACTCCTCGACCGGCACCAGCGGGACGCCGGGCACCATGCGGTCGACGTAGAGCCGCCCCTCCAGGTGGTCGATCTCGTGCGCCACGAGCCGGGCCATGCCCTGCTCGAACGCCGTGATCACCCGACCGCCGTCCCACTTCGCGTGCTCGACCTGGAGCGTGAGCGGCCGGGACACGAGCCCGCGCACGTCGAAGAAGGACATGCAGCCTTCGTACTGCTCGTCGGTCTCCGGCGACGCCTCGACCACCCGCGGGTTGAGCAGCACGACCGGCTCGGCCGTACGGTCGGCGGGCCGCACCACCGCGGCCGCCCAGGGCAGCCCGATCTGCGGGGCGGCAAGACCAACACCCTTCGTGAACGTGTGCAGCTCTTCCACCCGGTCGAGCGCACCCACCAGCCGGTCGACGATGTCGCGGGCGTCCGCCTCGTCGCGCGGCAGGTCGAACTGGCGGGCCGCCTGGCGGAGCGTGTCGGCGCCGCGCTGCACGATGCCGACCGCGCGCATGCGGTCGCTGGCCCGCACGGCGATCGCGAGGCCGGACGGTGGCGGGCCGTTGTGGCCGCGGAAGCGCCACTCCAGCCGGAAGCGGGCGTTGAGCGGCGGCGACTCCGTCGTCCACTCGAAGATCGTCCGCTCGCCCTCGGCCCGCCTGATCACGGGGGTACGCAGCGGCGCCTCCTCGGCCGACAGCGAGGTCTCCACTCCCCACACCTGTGCGTCGAGCCAGTTGGGAAAGTCGAGCCGCACGGTAAGGCGGCGGGTGGGCAGGCGCACCGCGCGCTGAAACCACTGGCCCCACTTTTCGTGACTGACCGTGTACGCGTACTCGATGACCGTGCGCTGCCCCGGATAGAGCGGGAAGCGGCCCTCGGAGTTTTCGAAGAGGAGCCAGACCTCCTTGAACGCGTCGCGATCGTGCTTCTTGCGGTATTCCATCGCCTCTCGAGCCGGCTCCTCGCCGCACCAGGCCTGGAGGTCGAGCTCGGCGAAGCTGAGCGGGTGCTCGCGGTGGTGGCGGTTGGACTTTTCCGGATCATGGGGGTAGCGGTCGACCGCCACCCGGATCAGGTAGCGGGTGACCGGCTCGGTGCCCGCGTTGTAGAGAGCGCGGCGGATGACGCAGCGGTAGGACCCCTCGCGGTAGGCGAGCGTGGCGACCTCCTGCTCCACGATCAGGCCGGTGCCGGGTGGCAGCCACTGCTCGGGCACGGGTGGGTCGCGGTGGCTCGCCGAGGACCGCGCGTGGCGCAGCTCGTCGTACTCCTGGTAGCGCTGCCAGATGGCGCCGCCCGCCCCGAGGACCGCCTCGGCACGGCGGGCGAAGTCTTCGGTGGGACGGTGGCGGCGTCCTTCGACATGGCTGACGTAGGACGGGTCGAAGCCCATGCGGGCCGCGAGCTGCTTTTTACTCATGCTGCGCTCGACCCGCCATCGGGCCAGCTCAGCCGCGAACGTGTCCGCAGCCCGCTCGATGGGCGATGTCGTCATCTCTTGAGTACCTCGGGCCGGGACTTTCAGTCTGCTTTCCTAGCCGCTCGGCCCAACATGAACTGGCGCGTTACCGACAAAAGCCTTGACAAACGGGCGGTTTGGCTACTCAGGCGTATTGGACAACTACGTTGCGTAACCTGACACGCAGTGTGACTGAAGACAACTTCTGAGCACAAAAGGAGACGCGGGGCAGGACCTCTGGTTAGCCTAGCCTTAGTACGCTAGGGTGATCCGTCAGCTTGAGATCAAAGGGAAGTGGCGAGGTGAGCACGTTTACGCGGGGCGGCACGGGGCATTTCCCCGACCTGACCGTGTACGTCGCACTCCGTGAGGAAGGCGGCGCTAAGTGACCACCGTCGTTCCTCACCGCATCGCCGGCGCCGACCTCCTCGCGCCGATCACGTCCACGCTCCGGGCGATGTTCGGCACCGACGACCTGCCCGGCCTCACACCCGGCCTCCTGGTGCCCGAGCTCTCCGACGCCGAGTGGATCTCCACGTCCCGCCTCATCGACGGCGACCGCCTGCCCGACCTGCTCGGCTCGGCCAAGCGCCGCTGGCAGGCGTCCCCGCACGCCGCCGCGGCGCTCGCCTGGAAGGCGTACACCTACTGGCTCGCGCTGCCCGTCGTGCTCGGCTGGGCTTCGGCGCGGCGCGTCCCGCTGCTCTACCCCGACGACGTGCTGATGCACTTCGAAGACCAGCGGCCGCTGCTCACGCTCGGCTTCCGCCGCTCGGTGGCCGTCGCCGTGCTCCCCTCCGACCCGCTGGCGCTCTCCGGCCTGCCCCAGGTGCGGGTGATGCGCGACGAGGCGGCCCTGCTCGGCGCGCTGCGGGCCTCGCTCCTCGACGCCCACCTCGCCCCGATGCTCGACGCGATACACGCCGAGGTGCGGGTCGGCGCCCGTACGCTGCTCGGATCGGTCAGCTCCGGTATCGCGCACGGCATCCTGCGCGCGGCCGATGTACTCCCCGGGTCGACCGTGGAGCACATCGGCACGCTGCTCACGACGCTGGGCGTGGAAGACCTGATCGAGCTTGTGCCCGGGCCGAGCGGCGAGCTGACCGTGCAGCGCAAGACCTGCTGCCTCGCGTTTACGCTCCCTCAGCCCAAGATCTGCACAGGCTGCTGCATCAAGCCTTGACCTGGTAGGTCGCCACCAGGATCGCGCGGGCCAACGTGTGGAAGGCAAGGTTGAAGCCGACCACCGCGTTCGAGACCTCCGGCGTCACGTCGAGCGCGTCGACGTCGACCGCATGGACGGCGAAGTAGTAGCGGTGCGGCCGATCACCCCCGGGCGGCGCGGCGCCGCCGTACGCCCGCTGCCCGTAGTCGTTGCGCACGTGGAAGCCACCGTGTACATCGCCGGCGCCGGCGCCGCGGGCCAGCTCGGTGACCGAGGCGGGCAGGTTGACGAGGTTCCAGTGCCAGAAGCCGCTCGGCGTAGGCGCGTCCGGGTCGAAGCAGTTGACCACGAACGAGCGGGTCTCGGTCGGAAAGCCGGACCAGGCCAGCTGCGGTGAGAGATTCTGTCCACCCACGCTGTCGTGAGCGAAGGTCGCGTCGAACGGCTGGCCGTCGTCGAGGTCACTGCTGGTCAGCGTGAACGAGGGCACGGCTGGGAGCAGCTCGTACGGGTCCGGTGCGATTGGACGGTCAAGACTCATGCCGTCATCCTCGCACTCGCTGGATCTGTACCAGCCGTTGTCCAAGCGTCCGTGAGTATCTGGTCCAGGCTGGACTGGCGCGGCTCCCAGCCGAGTCCCGTTTTCGCGCGCGTGATGTCGGCGATGAGGTGGCGCGGCTCCGGCTTGGGTGAGTTGTGCTTCACCGGCACCCGCTTGCCGGTGATCCGCTCGGCCGCCTGGATGATCGCGGCCATGCTCGTGCCGACGCCGCTGCCGATGTTGTACGTCCCGGCCCCGTTGAGCGCTTCGACCACGGCCCACGCCGCGTCCGCCACGTGTACGAAGTCTCGGGTCGCCGAGCCGTCCCCGTTGAGCGTCACATGGGGCAGCTCGCCGGTGATCGCCCGGAGGACGTTCGGGATGATCCGCGTGGTGTCCGTGTCGCCTGGGCCCGCGACGTTGAAGCAACGGAGCACGACTCCCCCGGCGGCGAGGACCACCTGCTCGGCCGCGACCTTGGAAGCGGCGTATGGGCTCTCAGGGTGCGGGTCAAGGTCTTCGGTGAGTGCGCCGGTGCGCTGCCCGCCGTAGACGATGCTGCTGGACGCGAGGACGAACGGAATGGGCCGGTCCAGTGCGAGGAGCAGGTTGAGCGTGCCGCCGGCGTTCACGTCGAAGTAGGTGAGCGGATCGGCGAACGAGTCGCGGGCGCGGGTGAGCGCGGCGAGGTGGCAGACGGCCTCTGGCCGGGTGGCTTTGACGAAGGCGGCCACATTTTCCCGGTCGCGGATGTCGACACCAGCACGGCGCCCCAGCACGGTGACATCGTGGCCGGCGGCATCGAGAGCACGGCAGACCGCCTGACCGAGGAACCCCTGCCCGCCGGTAACGAGAACGCGCATGGCTAGCGCCCGGTCTTGACGGCACGGGGCCGGAAGGGGATCACGTTCGCCTCCGGCTTTTCGGGCGTGGGCGTGGGCGTGGGCTCGTGGGGAAGCTCTTCGGCGGTGGCGTGCTGGGCCAGGACGTTGAGGGCGAGCTCCTCGGACCAGGCGGCCAACGCGGCGAACCGCTCCGTACGCACTCCCCGGCCGTGCACGATCTCCGCCATCTTGCGAAGGGCACGCGGCTTTTCCGGCGGCACGTAACCGGGCTCGCGCCTATTCCAACCGCGGGAGCTCATCTGCTTGTACAGGCTCAGCGCCCGATCGCCGTCCACCGCGCCCAACTCCTTGGCCCGGCGGACGAGGCTCTTCACCGACACGCCCCAGATCGTTTTGAGCATCACCAGCGCGCTCAAGGTGGGATTGTGCGGCATGACGCCACGCAAGGCCGCGAGGGGCGTGAGCAACTCCGCGGCGAACCTGTCGGCCTCGGCTTCGACCTCGGGCCCCGTCTGGCCGGGCTGGTGCAGCAGCAGGTGGCCGATCTCGTGCGCGACGCTAAACCGGACCCGGTCGGCCGGCACGCCGCCGAGCAGCGCGATGACCGGCTCGCCCCGACGCCACGCGCAGAAGGCGTCGAGCGTCTCGATCGCGTAGGGCAGCCCGAGGACGGTCACCCCCGCCCGCTCCGCCGCCAAGATGAGGTAGGGAAGCGGCTGGTGGGCGGAGAACCCAAGTGTCTTTCTCGCCGCCGCCGCCGCCGCCTCCGGAGTCGCGCCCGGCGTCGGCCGCAGCCGCACCGGCAGGGCCCGCGCGCCACTGCGGAGGTTTTGGTACTCCTCGTCGACAAGGCGCGCCCACTGCAAGGCGGCCGCCTTTTCACCCTGCGTCAGCCGACTCCGCGACCTGAGCTGGGGAGACAGGACCGAAAAACCGGGTGTCGGCGGCCGCGAGAAAAAAGCCGTGGCGACACCGGTAACCGCGGCGACGAGCGCAAGAGACTCCTCGTCGATCGGCGCGAGGTCCTTTTCGATCCGCGACAGCCGCGACTGCGTAAGCGACGGCACCTCTTTGACGAGGTCGGCTTGCGTCAGCCGGTGCATCTCCCGCACCTGCCGGATGCGCTCGCCGTAGATCATCTCGTCTCCTCGCCCGCCAGCATCTTGTGGATCTAGCCGACGCGCTAGGCCAGCCGCTCCGCCTGCCAATCGGGCTCAAGGTCAACCAGGTCTTCCGCCCGCAGCTTAGCCATCTCCCGGAAGATCTTTCCGCGCCACTCCAACTGGAGATTGGCCCGCGAGCTGTCCCCGCCGAGCGGACGAATCAGGATCATCGGATCCGCGAGCAGGCCACCGTCGTCGAGCCAGAGCAGCAGGAGGTTGTCGGTATCCAGCCCGGGGATGGCGGACGCCTGTCGCCAGAAGTCCTGCCGTGGCTTGGAGAGGCCGGGCACGGGCACCTCCACGTCGCCCGCACCGCCGCGCTGCGTGTGGAGGACCCGGACCGCGAACCCTTGGTGGTGGATCTGGATCCCGGACATGTTGAGGGCGGCGCTGTCGTCGACCAGCCTGGCGGAGAGGCCAGCCTCCTCCAGGACCGCGCACGCCCGCCGGCGGGCCAGGTGGAGGAAGAGGTGCGGGTCGTCGGAGCGCTTGTACATCCGCTCGGTGTGGTATCGCTGCGCCTCTTCGAGACCCTCTTCCAAGCTCCGGAAGATCGTCGCGAAGGTGGGGTGGAGCGCGCTCAGCGCCCGGCCGTACGAAGCCATGGGCATAAAATGACACACAACTTCACACGTGTCACGGCACTGACATGGCATGTCGGCACATTTTTCAAATCTTTGGTGCAGCCGCGAAATCACATTGGGTGCCCCCGCAATTATCCATGGCAACCTACTTCCAAGCGCCCGCCCGTTTTATCGTCCAAGGCGTCACTATCGCGCGTGGCTAGCCTCAAATTTCGGAGTTTAGCCGTGTCGCCTCTCCGTACGGGAGGCGAACGCCCTCCCGGGAGGAGGTAGGCACCCGTGGTGGTGCAACGCCGCGAGCCGAAGGGCTCGGCCACTGCCCGAACGTCCGACACCAACAGGTGGCGGAAGGTGGGCGAGGCGAGTCTCCTGATCCTCAGGATCCTCGCAGCGGCAATAGCCGTGATTGGGGCACTGTGCTCCTTGACCGGCTGCGGGCCCGCCTGATCGGCGGGCCCGAGCGGAGGACCTCCGCCCGGTGAGCTTGGTGTGCACAGGGCGGGGGTCTTTCTTTATGTCCTGTCGGGACACAAATTCAGGCCCGACCCGACATCAAGAAGTGTCTCACGTAAAGCAGCCTTGGGACATGTGCACCAATACAGCAATCGTTGGAATACCTCAGTTAGCGGCAAACACGGTGGTGTGGTGGTAGTTGCCTGGGCCGACGGCGCGGTCCAGGGTCCGCAGGATGCGGGTGGGGTTGTCGTAGGGGCCTTGCTGAAAATTGGGCTCGCCGTGATAGCCGAAGGTGATCCGGCCGGGTGGTTGCCAGGTGCCGAGGTGCGCGGCGGCTTGCCGGAAGTCGGGGTGTGGTTCGAAGCCGAGACCGCGGGCACTCGGCGGCGCCGAAAACGAGGTCCTGGCGTCCACGCCGGCGATCCTGACGCCGGCCATAGATCAAGTTAAAACGGAACGCCGGGCGGAAGGGGGGTGAAAGCGGAGGGTGTGGGATTCGAACCCACGATGAGTGTCACCACCCATAGCGGTTTTCAAGACCGCCGCCATCGGCCACTAGGCGAACCCTCCTGGACCGCGACGTGCGGCAGTCGACTGCCGCAGCCGTGCCTAGTGTGCCATGGGGCCCAACCTCCGTGGGTGGGACACTGTCGCCGTGCGCGCGATCACCATCACCGAGCCCGGTGGGCCGGATGTGCTTGCCTGGAACGAGGTGCCGGACCCCGTGCCGGGGGCTGGCGAGGTCCTGATCCGCACCGCGGCGTCGGCGGTCAATCGGGCGGATCTGCTCCAGCGCCAAGGGCTTTACAGCCCGCCGGCCGGGGCGTCGCCCTACCCGGGGCTGGAGGCCAGCGGCGTCGACGCGGCCACCGGCGAGCCCGTATGCGCGCTCCTCGGTGGTGGGGGCTACGCCGAGCTCGTCGCGGTGCCGGCAGCGCACACGTTGCCGGTACCAAAAGGGTTGTCGGTCGAAGAGGCGGCCGCGCTGCCTGAGGTGGCCTGCACCGTTTGGTCCAACCTCGGCCACGACCTGCGGGGTAAGACGCTCCTGATCCATGGTGGTGGGAGTGGCATCGGCACGTTCGCGATCCAGTACGGTGTGGCGCTTGGTGCGACGGTGGTCACGACGGCGCGGAAGAGCAAGCATGACCGGCTCACGGAGCTTGGCGCGCACCGCACGATCGACTACACCGACGAGGACTGGGCCGCCGACGTAAGGGCCGACATCATCCTCGACATCATCGGGGCGCGTTACCTCGCGCGAAACGTCGAGGCGCTCGCCACCGGCGGGCGGCTGGCGATCATCGGGATGCAGGGCGGGGCCAAGGCGGAGTTGGACCTGCGGGCGTTGGGCACGAAGCAAGGGTCGATTTCGATGACCTTGCTGCGGGCCCGTGGCCACGACGAAAAGGCCGCCATCGTGCGTGGGGTGCGGGAGCACGTCTGGCCGCTTGTCGAGTCGGGGGCGATCAAGCCGGTGATCTACCGCCGGGTGCCGATGTCGCAGGCCGCGGAGGCGCACCGGATCGTGGAGGCCAGCGACCACCTCGGCAAAGTCCTGCTCACGGTCAGCTAGGCGGCAGCAGCAGGCGTGGGCCTGCGCCTTCCGCCGACAGCTGGTCGTCGGGGTTGTAGAGGCGGCACCGTTGCAGTGACAGGCAGCCGCAGCCGATGCAGCCGGTCAGGTCGTCGCGGAGGCGTTCCAGGAAGGCGATCCGCTCGTTGAGCCGGCCCCGCCAGCTCGCGGACAGCGCGGCCCAGTCGGCCGTCGTGGGGGTACGCGACTCGGGCAAAGAGGCCAGCGCCTCGCGGATTTCCTCCAGCGACACACCGACCTGCTGGGAGATCCGGATGAAGGCCACGCGGCGGAGCTCGGCGCGTTCGTACCGGCGCTGGTTGCCGCCCGTACGCACCGCGCGGATCAGGCCCAGCCGCTCGTAGTACCGCAGCGCGGAGGCTGCCACGCCGGAGCGTCGCGAGAGTTCTCCGATGGTCAACGAGGCGTCGGTCATAGGTCCCTTGAGTTGAAGTGCGCTTTAACTTGCACCCTAGCCATATGACCGCACCGACGACCACGGCCAAGCTGGACGAGCTGCTCAGCAGGCTCACCGGCGACGAGAAACACGGACCCAGCGCGCACTCCACCCTCGACGTGCTGTGGGTCCTCTACGACCGGGTGCTGCGCGTCTCACCCGACCGGCCGGACGACCCGGACCGCGACCGCTTCCTGCTCTCCAAGGGGCATGGGCCGGCTGCCTACTACGCCGTGCTCGCGGCCAAGGGCTTCATCCCCGAGGAGTGGCTCGACGACCTCGCCGGACCGGACAGCCGGCTCGGGCACCACCCGGATCGCCTGCTCGTGCCCGGCGTCGAGATCGGCTCGGGCTCGCTGGGCCACGGCCTCGGTCTGGGCGTGGGCACCGCGTTGGGGCTGCGGGCCCAGGGCCTCACCGAGCCCCGCGTGTACGTGATGACCGGCGACGCCGAGCTCGACGAAGGTTCCAACCACGAGGCGATCGCGTACGCGGGCGCGACCGGCCTCGCCAACCTCACCGCGGTCGTCGTCGACAACCAGTCGTCCACGCACGGGTGGCCGGGTGGGCTGGCGAGCCGCTTCCACGGCTGGAGCTCGTCCACTGTCGACGGTGGCGACCACGACGCGATCGAGGCGGGGTTGCGGGCGCACACCGGCACCGCGCCGCACGTGGTCGTGGCCGTTGTCGAGCAGAAGGGTTAGACCGATGCGAGAGACCTTTGTGGACGCCGCCACCGCGCTGCTGGACGACAACCCGCGTACCGCCGTGGTGCTCGCCGACATCTCGGCCGCCGCGTTCGAGCCGGCCGCCCGCCAGCACCCGGACCGGGTCATCAACGTGGGCATCCGCGAGCAGCTCATGCTCGGCGTCGCCGGCGGCCTGGCGCTGACCGGGCTGCGGCCGATCGTGCACTCGTACGCGCCGTTCGTGGTGGACCGGGCGTACGAGCAGATCAAGCTGGACCTGAACCACCAGGGCGTGGGCGCGGTGCTGGTGAGCATCGGCGCTTCCTACGACGCCTCGGCCGAAGGGCGCACCCACCAGTCCCCCGGCGACGTGGCGCTCTTCGACACGCTGGGCGGCTGGACCGTGCATGTACCCGGTCACGCGGACGAAATCGGACCGCTGCTGACCGCGGCGGCCGCGCACGACGAGCCGGTCTATGTGCGACTGTCCACTCAGCACAATGCGGAGGCACGGCCGGCGACCGGGCTCCAGACACTCCGCCGGGGTGGGCAAGCGGCGGTGGTGGCGGTCGGGCCGATGCTCGACACCGTGCTCGCGGCGGTGGACGGGCTGGACGTGACCGTGGCGTACACGAACACGCCCCGCCCGTTCGACGTCAAGGGCCTGCGGGCGCTGGGGCACAGCGACGTCGTCCTGGTGGAGCCGTACCTGGCCGGTACGTCGAGCGCCGTGGTCTCGGACGCGCTGCGCGACGTGCCGCACCGCCTGCTCAGCCTTGGCGTGGTGCGCACCGACCTGCACCGCTACGGCAGCCCGAAGGACCACGCGCGGTGGCACGGGCTCGACCCGGCCGGTGTGCGGCAGTCGATCAGCGCTTTCGTGGGCTAGTGCGCCGGGCCCGCTCGCGGCCGAGGATGAACAGCGCCTCGACGCCGTCCTTCCAGGTGATCTTCTTGCCTTCCTCACGGCCGCGGGCCCGGTAGCTGATCGGCACCTCGTAGGGCCGGATGCGGCGGCGCAGCAGCTTGCCGGTGACCTCGGCCTCCATCCCGAACCCGCGGGAGTGGACGTCCAAGGACCGGTAGAGCGCGACCGGCATCAGCTTGAAGCAGGTCTCGAGGTCGCCGATGTAGGAGTTGAACAGCACGTTGGCGGCGGTGGTGACGGCCTTGTTGCCCATCACGTACCAGAAGCTGTATGCGCTGTGACTGCCGAATGTGCGGTTGCCGTAGACCACGGTGGCCCGGCCGTCGAGCACGGGGGCGAGAAGCTTGGGGATGTCCTGCGGGTCGTACTCGAGGTCGGCGTCGAGGATCACCATGTACTCGCCCTCGGCATGCTGCACCGCGGTCTTGATCGCGGCACCCTTGCCGGCGTTGCGCTGGTGGGTGATCACCCGCAGCCGGGCGTCGTCGGCCCGCCCGAGCACCTCGGCCGTGCCGTCGCGGCTGCCGTCGTCGACGACCACGAGCTCGATCTCGCACGGGTAGTCGACCGCGAGCGCCTGCTTGAGCGCGTCCGCGACGCGTTCTTCCTCGTTGTAGACCGGCATGAGGATCGAGAGCTTCACGGGGTCTCCACGGGCCGCTGGCTAGAACCCGACCAGCCTAGCTTGACCCGCTTCGCCGCGTGTGGATGGGTACGAAACGGACTCCCCCGCCCGCCCGCGGGGGAGTCCGTCCGGAGCGCTCGCGGCGCAGGTCACGAGCGTGGCACCACGATCAGCCGGGCGACGAACTTTTCTCCGTCCTTGGCCCCGGCGACACCGACCTGTGTCCCGGTCGCGATCTCCTCGGGCTTGACGGTCGACGAGTGCCGCACCACGTGCAGGTCGGCGGCGAAGCTCCAACTCGCCGTGTACCCGTCGGTGGACTTCACGGTGATCGAGGAGTCGCCGATCTCGGTCACCTCGCCGCGCTGCACGGCGACCGTCTTGGTCCCGTCCTTGGTCTGCACGACCACCTCGCCGTGCAGGACGTTCTTCCGGAGCAGGACCCGCGCCTTGCGACGCTCCTTTCGATCCGGCGCGGCGGACGGAGACGCGGAAGGCGACGGGTCGAGCCCCATCGCCGCCAGCGCCTGGCCCTCCGCGCCCATCGCCGCGGCGACCTCGACCGCGGCTCCGCCGGCCGGCCCCACCGGGCCGCCACCGCATCCCACCAGCCCCATCGCCAGCACTCCGCTGGCCACCACAAGTCCGAGACGTTTCATGTGGAACAGCGTCCGCCGGGCTGGCGAGGGCACCGTCAAGGCTGTGTTCGGGGTTCGTAAGGAGGCAGCAGCACGGTGAAGCGGGCACCGCCCTCGGGTGCGTGACCGGCCTCGATCGTGCCGCCCAGCCGACGTACGAGACCGGCGGCGAGCGCCAGGCCGAGGCCGCTGCCGACCTTGCGCACGCCCTCGTAACGCTGCCGCAGCGCGCCGCGCTCGAAGGCCACGGCGAGGTCGTCGTCGGTGAGCCCCGGGCCGCCGTCGCGCACCTCCAGCACCACGCCGCGCGGGGTGGGCCCGGCCGCGAGCACGAGTGGCGCGCCCGCGGGCAGGACGCGCAGCGCGTTTTCCAGCAGTCCGTCGACCACCTGCCGGATCCGCCCCGGATCGGTGAAGACGGGCACCTCGGGCGCGGGCAGCTCCACCCACAGCACCACGCCGGCGGCGGCGCAGCGACCGCCCCAGGCCTCGGCGGCGTCCCGGACCAGCGCCGCCAGGTCGATCCGCATCGGCGCGAGGGGAAAGTCGGCCGCCTCCAGCCGGGCCAGCGCGAGCAGGTCGCTGACCAGCCGGTCGAGGTGCTCGGCCTCGGCGAGCATGGTCTGGCCGGCCCGCTGGGCGCCCTCTTCGGCGACGACACCGTCGGCGAGCGCCTCGGCGTACCCGCGGATCGCGGTCAGCGGTGTGCGCAGCTCGTGCGAGACGGACAGCAGGAACTCGCGCTGCCGCCCCTCGCTCGTTGCGAGGGCGGCGGCCAGGTCGTTGAGGGCGTACGCCAGGTCGGCGGCCTCCTGCGGCGGCTCCACCGGCACCCGCACCCGCCGGTCGCCGGCACGCAGGCGGGCGGCGGCCGTGGCCGCGTTGCGGATCGGGCGCACCATGCGGCGGGCGATCAGCACACCGGCGCCGACGCCGGCGGCAAGGCCCGCGAGCAGGGGCAGCCAGATGACGCCCAGCACCTGCCGCCACAGCCCTCTGGGCCGGGGCGAGGTCAGCACGACGCCGTTGCCACCGGGCAGTGCTCGGCCGACCACAATGGACGGACGGAGGCGGCTGACGTCCTGTCCGGCGGCGATCTGCGCCACCACCTGCGGCGGCAGCCCCGGCCGGTCCGGCTGGCCGGCCCGGATCAGGTAGGCGTCGATCTCCTCGGTGCGCAGCTGCCGGATCAGCCGTTCCTCGTCGCCGGTGCGGCCGCTGTTGAGGCGTGGACGCAGGAGCTTGGCAGCGACCTGCGCCTGCTGGTCGAGCGAGTCGCGCGCCTGCCGCTCGACGCCCCGTACCGCGATGGGCACCGCGATCAGGGCGGTAACCAGCACCGACACCACGGCCACCGCGCACGCGGCCAGCACCGCGCGGGCGGTGAGGGTACGCCCGAGGGGGCGGCGCCGCACGATCGGCAACAGCTGAGTCAGCTCGGGGCGGTCAGGCATCGACCGCGTACCCGACGCCGCGGTGGGTGCGCAGCACGGCCGCGCCGGCGCCGAGCTTGGCCCGTACCTGCGCCACGTGCACGTCGACCGTGCGGGTGCCCGTGTGCGCCGCGTATCCCCAGACGCTGGCCAGCAACTCCTCGCGGGTGAACACCCGGCCGGGCCGGCCCATCAGGTGTGCCAGCAGGTCGAACTCGGTGGAGGTCAGCTGCACCGGCGCGCCGTCCACGCTGACCGACCGGCGGCCCGGGTCGAGCGTGACCGGTCCCACGGTGTGTGGCCGTCCCTCCGGCGCGCCGGCCGTGCGGCGCAGCACCGCCCGCACCCGGGCGACGAGCTCGCGCGGGCTGAACGGCTTGGTCACGTAGTCGTCGGCGCCGAGCTCCAGCCCCACGATCCGGTCGACCTCGTCGTCGCGGGCGGTGAGGAAGATGACCGGCGTCCAGTCGCCGCCCGCACGCAGCTGGCGGCACACCTCGGTGCCGGAGAGGCCGGGCAGCGCGATGTCGAGCACGCAGACCACCGGCCGCATCCGCCGCGCGGCCGCGAGCCCGGCCGTGCCCTCGTGCTCGACGTGCACACCGAAGCCGTCCCGGGCCAGGTACATCCTGACCAGGTCCGCGATGGCCCGCTCGTCTTCCACGACGAGCACCAGGCCCTTCGACTCCACGGCACTCATCATGTCCGAACGCCGCGCGCCTGGGCAGCACGGGATTGTTCGAGGAACGTTTGGGTTTGGGGCGCCCCGCACGGGGAGCGGGACGCCCCAACCAGCGAACCTTTTTCAACCTCCCCTTGCGGTAAGACCGGAGCGCGAGCGCCGCGCGGTCCAGGTTGAAAAGGTTCGTCAGGCGGCAGCCGGCACGTGCAGCGCTTCTGGCGCTGTTACACGAGGTGCCTGCTGGGCGCGCTCGGCCACCAGACGGGGACGGAAGGCGTGGCTGAGTAGCGCGTCCAGGTGCCAGACCTGCTTTGGATGACCGGTCTTGATCCAGAACCGCTCGCGGATGCCGTCCACGGCCGTCGCGGCGAGCTCGACCGCGGCGAGGCGCGGGTCCGGGTTCCAGGTGACGTTGCTGAGGTGCCGAAGCTCGGTGTTGAGGTGCAGGCGGAGGCGGTGCAGCACGCGGGTCTCCTGGGTCACCACCAGGCGGCGGTACGTCAGCAGGAGCAGGAACTCGCCTTGCATCGGCCGATCCGGGCGGAGGCAGCGGGTGACCAGGACCGTCGCGTCGTCGGCTTCCACGCACCGCCGAAAGACGGGCATGTGGCGGCTCACGGTGGAGATGGCCACGCCGGCCTCGGCGGCGGCGGGCAAGAACGTTCGGGAGAACACGTCCATGCCGCGTTTAACGAGGTGCTAACGGGATGTGTCGCGGGTCAGACGCTATAGAAGTTCCAGGATCGTGGCGTTGGCCATGCCGCCGCCCTCGCACATCGTCTGTAGCCCGTACCGGATGCCGTTGTGCCGCATGTGCTGGAGCATCGTGGTCATGATGCGGGCGCCGGACCCGCCGAGCGGGTGGCCGAGCGCGATCGCGCCGCCGCGCGGGTTGAGCCGCTCGGGGTCCGCCTCCGTCTCCGCCAGCCAGGCCAGCGGCACCGGGGCGAACGCCTCGTTCACCTCGTACACGCCGATCTCCTCGATGCCCAGCCCCGCGCGGCGCAGCGCCTTCGCGGTGGCCGGGATCGGCGCGGTGAGCATGATGACCGGATCGTCGGCGGCGACCACGGCGGTGTGGATGCGTGCGAGCGCCCGCAGGCCGTGCTCGCGCGCCCAGTCGCTGCTCGTGACGGCGAGCGCGGCGGCGCCGTCGGAGATCTGTGACGCGGAGCCGGCGGTGACCACGCCGTCCGGCTTGAACGGGGTGGCCAGCTCGCCCAGCTTCGCCAGGGAGGTGTCGCGGCGGATGCCTTCGTCGGCGTCGATCGGCCCGACCGGCGCGATCTCCTCCTTGAACGCGCCCGCGTCCTGAGCCGCGGCCGCCTTCTGGTGGCTGGCCAGCGAGTACTCGTCGAGCCGCGCCCGCGTGAAGCCCCACCGCTCGGCCATCATCTCGGCGCCGACGCCCTGGCTGAAGCCCGCGTCGCCGTACCGCTCGCGCACGCCGTCGCCGAACGGCCACTGCCCGGCCGCGCTGGAGCCCATCGGCACCCGCGTCATCGACTCGACACCACCGGCCACGACGAGGTCGGCCTGCCCGGAGAGCACCGTCGCGGCCGCGAAGTGCACGGCCTGCTGGCTGGAGCCGCACTGGCGGTCGAGCGTGGTGCCGGGCACCGACTCAGGCCAGCCGGCGCCGAGGACCGCGTTGCGGCCGGTGTTCCACGACTGCTCGCCGACCTGCGAGACACAGCCCCAGACCACGTCGTCGACGTACGCCGGGTCGAGGCCGGTGCGCTCGGCCAGGGCGCGCAGCACGTGCGCTGACAGGTCGACCGGATGGACCTCGGAAAGGCCGCCCTTGCGCCGCCCGACCGGTGTGCGTACCGCGCCGACGATGACCGCGTCCCTCATGCTCACCGAGATTACCCTTCAGTAGCCCCGGCTCCGAGTGGCCCCGGGCGGCACGGACCAGAATTGGCGCATGGACGCCCTTACCTGGCGGGTGCCCCGCAAGGTGCCCGCCGTGAAATTCACCGCCGTCGCCGCGCTCGTGGCGCTCGGCCTGCTCTTCGCGGACGGCGACGAGGTCCGCCTCGTGCTCGCCGCCATCGTGGCCGCCGGGCTCGCCCTGTGGGCGGCGCGCGACCTGCTCGCGCCGGTGCGGCTCGCCGCCGATCCCTCGGGAATCACGCTGGTCGCGGGCTACGCCGGCCGCCGCCACCTGGCCTGGTCGCAGATCGAGCGGGTACGGGTGGACACCCGACCCCGGCTCGGCATCCGCACGGAGACGCTGGAGATCGACGCGGGCGACTCGCTGCACCTGTTCAGCGAGTACGACCTGGGTGCGGCGCCGTCGGAGGTCGCCGCGGCACTCGCGCCGCTTGCGAGCGGGTCGCCGCCCGCAGACCCCACAAAGCGGCGGGAGCGAAGCGACCAAAGCGACTGGGGTCTACAGGGCGGCACAAAAGACGCGTGAGCCGCCCGCGCGGAGCGCGGACCGGAATTTACGTGAGGGCGACCGTCTGTAGCAGCGTCAGGGCGACGAGCACAACGAGCACCGCCGCGCTGCCACCTGCCTGCACGAGGGTGCGGTGGGCCCGCGGCGCGTACGCCAGGATGGCGCCGACGATGGCTCCGACGATCATGCCGCCCAAGTGACCGGCGATCGAGATGCCGGACACGCTGAAGGTCAGCACGAGGTTGACCACCAGGATGCCGATGATCGCGGAGGTGTCACGGCCGAGCTTGCGCAGGATGATGAAGAACGCGGCGAAGAGCCCGAAGATCGCGGTAGACGCGCCGGCGGCGAGGCTGTTCGGGCTGATCAGGTAGCTGGCGACGTTGCCGCCCAGCCCCGCGAGCAGGTAGAGCCCGAGGAAGCGGAGCGGCCCGAGCACCGCCTCGAGGTTTCGGCCCAGCACCCACAGCGCCCACATGTTCAGCCCCAGGTGCAGCAGGCCGTAGTGGATGAACATGGCGGTGATCAGCCGGTAGTAGGCGCCGTCCGCGACACCCGGGTACACGTCGCCGAAGTTGGGGAAGTCGCCCGGAACCACCCGGCCCTGCTCGGTGACGGTCACCGCGTGCGCGATCACGCCACCGATGCCCTGGATCGGCCCGGCGTTGGAGAAGAGGCCGCCCTCGAAGAGCGAGCTCAGGCCACCCAGCGCGACCCCGAGCAGGGTCGCGAGGATGTTGAGGCCAAGCAGCACCTTGGTGACGTAACCCTCGCGGCCGGCGGCACTGCCACCGAAGGCGGTGCGCGCCGGCCGCTGGGTGCGTCGACCCTCGGCCACACACTCCGGGCACTGGTGCCCGACGGAGGCCGCTCGCATGCAGTCCGGACAGATCGGCCGATCACACCGGACACACCGGACATAAGTCTCTCGTGACGGGTGGCGGTAACAGACCGGCACGGTCACGGGCGACTCACTCATGCACGCTAAGGTACCTGTCAGCCCTCGATCTCGACGCGCTCGATCACCACGTCGCTGATCGGGCGGTCGCCGGGCGCGGTCGGGGTGGTCGCGATCGAGTCGACGACCTTGGCCGAAGCCTCGTCGGCGACCTGGCCGAAGATCGTGTGCTTGCGGTTGAGGTGCGGGGTCGCGCTCACCGTGATGAAGAACTGCGAGCCGTTCGTGCCCTGGTTGTTGTAGCCCGGCCCGGCGTTCGCCATGGCCAGCAGGTACGGGCGGTCGAAGCTGAGCTCGGGGTGGATCTCGTCCGCGAACGTGTAGCCCGGACCGCCGCGGCCGGTGGCGGTCGGGTCGCCCAGCTGGATCATGAAGCCGCTGATCACGCGGTGCGAGAGCGTGCCGTCGTAGTACGGCCCGGAGCCCGGCTGTCCCGTCCGCGGGTCGGTGTAGGCCTTGGTGCCCTTGGCAAGCCCCACGAAGTTCTCGACCGTCTTCGGCGCGTGGTTGGGGAAAAGCTCCAACCGGATAGGGCCGTGGTTGGTGTGCAGGGTGGCGTAGAGAGCGTCAGCCACGGGTACTCCTCAGTTGTTGGTCAGTTCCATGCGGATCCTCCCATGTGCCCGTTCCGGCACTGCGAAGGCATCCGAAGAGGCAGGATGACGGAGTAGCGGGTCTCCCCGTCGTGCTGTTACACGTGTCGCGCGCCGCGATACGGGGAACAGGACGTAAACGGAGCGAGGAGGTGGGTATCGGTGCTCGGAATGGCGCGGCGCAAGACGCGAAGCCAGCTGGTAAAGGCTGAGCTGGGCGAGAGTTTCGATCACTTCATGCAAGCCGCCACACATGCCGCTGGCGGAGTTGGAGCGACGATGGGTCCGAAGGCTGCTGACGGCGTACATCGGGTCAAGGAAGGCGCGTCCCACGGGTGGGAGTCCACCATGGCGGCGTTCGCGCCGCTGGCCGCCGCGGCCGCGGAGGGCGCCCGTGAGGCCGGCCGCACTACCAAGCGGGCCGGGCGCAAGGCGCGCCGGGCCGGCGCTACGAAGATGCGGGCGGTCTCGCCCAAGAAGGAGTCGCGGATGTCCCGCAACCGCTGGCCGATGCTGGCCGGGCTGCTGGCCGCCGGCGCCGCAGTCGGCGCCGCGGGTGCCCTGGTCATGCGCCGTCGCAAGCAGCAGCAGTGGCAGGAGTACGACCCCAGCCACGCGATGGAGCCGGTCGCGGCGAACGCCGACGAGAAGATGGACGGCACCACCGACCCCACGATGAACGGGTCGGTCGACTCCGCCACGCTGGACGGCGTGGTCGACTCGACCAAGGGCCGTCACTGACGACTGTGGGCCCGCCGGTTCGCCGGCGGGCCTACAGCCAGCCGTTCTTGCGGAAGAAGCGGTAGAGCCCGAGCGAGATGGTCAGCATCACGGCGAGCACCACCGGATAGCCGTACGTCCAGCCGAGTTCCGGCATGTGCGTGAAGTTCATGCCGTAGATGCCGGCGAACGCGGTCCACACCGCGGCGATGGCGGCCCATGCGGCGATCTTGCGCATGTCGTTGTTTTGATCCACCGTCACCTGCGCCAACCGCGCCTGGAGCACCGAGTTGAGCAGGTCGTCGTAGGAGTTGATCTGCTCGACGGTGCGGGTGAGGTGGTCCTGCACGTCCCGGAAGTAGCGCCGGATCTCCTTCGGTACTTCCCGGTTGACCTGCGCGGTCAGCGTGATCAAGGGGCGCTGTAGCGGCACCACCGCGCGCTTGAACTCCACCAGCTCCCGCTTCATCTGGTAAATGCTCTGGATCCGGCCGTGCGAGTTGCGGTCGAAGACCTGCGCCTCCAGCGCGTCGAGCTCGACCTCGACCTGGTCGGCCACCTCCACGTACAGGTCGACCACCCGGTCGGTCACCGCGTACGCCACCGACCACGGCCCTTGCAGCAGCAGGTCCTGCTTGCCCTCCAGGTCGACGCGGACGGGCGAGAGCCGGCAGGCGTCGCCGTGGCGCACCGTGATCACGAAGGCCGGCCCGATGAACAGCATCACCTGGCCGGTCTCCACGACCTCGGCCGTCTCGGTGACCTCGCCCTTGCCGACGTAGCGGGCGGTGCGCAGCACCAGCGAGCTCACCTCGCCGAACTGCTCCAGTTTGGGCCGCTGCTCCGCCTTGACCGCGTCTTCGACGGCGAGCTCGTGCAGCCCGTACGTCTCGGCGATGTCGGCCATCTCGGCGGCGCCCGGCTCGTGCAGGCCGAGCCAGACGAAGGCGTGCCGCTGCCGCTCCCGGCGGGCCGCGGCCAGCGCCTCGGCGTAGTGCCACTCGCCAGGCTGGCGCTCGCCATCGACGTAGAGCGCGCAGTCGACGACCGCGCTGCGCGTGGAGGGGGGCGAGTGGTCCCGACGGGCGGCGCCGTCGGTGGGGCTCAGCATCCGGGTCATCGCCCGCCGGACGGGTGCGGCCCAGGTGCGGGCCAGCGGCCGCCCCAACCCGTCCGCACGCTGGGCACCCTCATCCGCCATGGACCCATCTTCCTATGCATCACGAATCCCGCCCGTCTCAGATCAGGGCGTTCCTGATCACGGGAAGAGCGCGTGCGGCTCTGTGGCTGAGGCGCCGGGCGGACCGGCCGCGTCGGGGGGTGGGGGTGGCGAGCGGCCCACCCGGCGCCGATGGGGGGCGGGGGGTTTTGCTTATGGGGTCAACCGCATAACAGCTTTCCCTGGGCGCCGTTGGCCGCGTCGCGGGGTCGTGACGCGACCAACAGCGCTGGAAGACCCAGCTTGCTCGCAGCATTGTGATCCGTTAGCCGGCCCGAGGGGAACCCTGAGCTGGCAGCGATGACACATTGTCGGAAATCCGACAGAAGATCGCGGGGCCCCCGTAGAAACGCCCCGCTTCGCCTCGCGTTTTCGTGGGGTGCGTCTATCGACGGACGGTTTGGACGGCGGCGGCCAGGCGGCGCACGCCTTCCTCGATCTGGTCGACGGTCACCGCGGAGAACGCGAGGCGCAGCGCGTGCTCCCCGCCCTCCAGCAGGAAGTCGCTGCCCTTGACCACAGCGACGCCCCGCTCGGCGGCCGCCGTGAAGACGTCGTCGGCGAGCACGTCGTCGGGAAGCTCGATCCAGAGGAAGTAGCCGCCGTCCGGCTCGGTGAAGCGCACGCCCGGGATGTGCTCGCGCAGCGCGGCCGCCAGGACCGTGGCCCGCTCGCCCAGCGCGGCCTTGACCGTCTCGATCGAGCGGTCGATGTCGCCGGACGCGCAGAACTGGTGGACGATCGCCTGCGCCACCATGCCGGGCGAGATGTAGAGGTTGGTGGCCCGCTTGGCGATGTCGCCGATCAGCGGCGCCGGCCCTACGAGGTAGCCGACCCGCACGCCCGGGCAGACGGTCTTGGTGAAGCTGGAGGCGTGCACGACGACGCCGGTCTCGTCGAGCGAGAGCATCGAGGGCTGCGCCTCGCCGCGGAAGCGGATGTCGACGTACGGGTCGTCCTCGAAGATCGTGAAGCCGTACTCGGCGGCGAGGTCGAGCAGCGCCTCGCGCTTGGCCATCGAGAGCGTGACGCCAGCCGGGTTCTGGTAGTTCGGGATGATGTGCGCCAGCTTGGGGCGTACCCCGGACTCCAGCAGCTTGCGCAGCTCGTCGGTGTCGATGCCGTCGGGCTGGAGGGTGACCGCGTGGATCTCGCCGCCCCTGTTGCGCAGGTTGAGCAGCGTGCGGTCGTAGGTCGGGCGCTCCACCACCACGGCGTCGCCGGGACCGACGAGGTAGTCGAACAGGAACGCGTCGGCCTGGAGCGAGCCGTTGGTGACCAGCACCTGGTTGACGGAGACGCCGTGCTTGTCGGCGATCCACTTGCGAAGGGGCGGGTAGCCGACGGACGTGCCGTACGCCGTGATCCCGCCGGGATCGGCGTCGAACGCGCGGACGGCGGCGGCCTTGAGGCCCTCGACATCGACGATGTCCAGCGATGGCGCGCCACGGGCGAAGGAGATCAGCTGCTCGGCGGTCATGGTTGCACAGCGTACGTACCGAAGTTGATCATCACGACCCAGATACACGGAAGTGTGCGGGGTCAGACCTTGGCGCTCGTATGCTGCTGGGCCCAGACCCGCATGATGTCGCGCACCGAAATGATGCCCAGCACGTCACTCTCTTCCATGACGACGAGGTGGCGGAAGCCGCCGCGGGCCATCGCCACGGCCGCGTCCTCGAGGGTCCAGTCAGGGCTGGCGTAGACCACGTCCCAGGTGAGGTGGGCGGACGTGTGCTCCACGTCCGGGTCGAGGCCCCGGCCGATGGCGTTGAGAACGTCACGCTCGGTCATGATGCCGACCCCTTCGGAGTCGGGGTCGATCACGATGGCCGAGCCGATACGGCGGGTGGCCATCATCTGGGCGGCCTGTCGCAGCGTGTGCTCGGGGCCGACGACGAGAACCTGGCTGGACATGGCATCGCGAACGCGCATCGCACATCACCCCTCAAGGCACCGTACGGACATGGTCGCCCGAACGGAGACAGAACTACAAGACTTGCGTTCTATCGGGACGGGAGTCAGGTGGATAGATTCAGATTGTGTCCACAGAGCCCCTACGCTGCGCCGGCGCCTTGATCGTCGACGACGACGGGCGCATTTTCATCCAGCGCCGGTCACCCGATCGGCGCCTGTTTCCCAATACCTGGGACATCGTCGGCGGCCATCTGGAGCAGGGCGAGAGCCTGGAGGACGCGCTGCGGCGAGAGGTCGAGGAGGAGACCGGCTGGACCGTCTCGGTCGTCCTCGGCACCGTCGGTGAATACGCGTACACGGGCGATGACGGCATCAACCGAGTGGAGACCGACTTCCTCGTGCGGGTCGACGGCGACCTGCGCCGCCCGCGGTTGGAGGAAGGCAAGCACACGGAGTGGCGATGGATCACGGAGAGTGAGGTGACGGTGCTCGACGAGCACCGCGACGTCAACGACGGGCTCATCCGGCGTATCGCCGACGACGGTTTCGCCGCACTGCACCTGCTCGGCCTCTGATCGACCGACGATTCCGGCTACCGTTTGTCGCATGCCTGAGCTGCCCGAGGTGGAGGCGCTCGCCGCGTACCTTCGCGAGCGGGCCGCCGGACGGCGTGTAGACCGGCTCGAGGTCGCCGCGTTGAGCGCCCTGAAGACGTACGACCCGCCGCCGTCCGCCGCCGCCGGCCAAGAGATCACCGGCGCCGGC
Organism: Phytohabitans sp. LJ34; assembly: GCF_052068095.1. NCBI lineage: Bacteria > Bacillati > Actinomycetota > Actinomycetes > Micromonosporales > Micromonosporaceae > Phytohabitans > Phytohabitans sp. LJ34. The sequence goes on from NZ_JBQHDG010000005.1 coordinate 71,050, forward strand.
CGGCACGGCAAGTTCCTCGACGTACACATCGGCGGCGACCTGCACCTCGTCGTGCACCTGGCGCGGGCCGGCTGGTTGCACTATCGCGAGTCGTTCAACAGCCCCGCGCCACTCAAGCCCGGCAAGGGGCCGATCGCGCTCCGGATGCGGCTCGACGACGGCTCCGGGTTCGACCTCACCGAGGCGGGCACCAAGAAGAGCCTCGCCGCGTACCTGGTGAAAGACCTGGCGCTGGTGCCCGGCGTGGCGCGCCTCGGGCCGGACGCGCTCGCCGCCGACCTGGAGACGTTCGCCGCGCGCATCCGCAGCCGCAAGGGGCAGATCAAGGGCGTGCTGACCTCGCAGGAGGTGCTCGCCGGCGTGGGCAACGCGTACTCCGACGAGATCCTGCACGCCGCCAAGCTCTCCCCGTTCGCGATCACCACCCGGCTCACCGACGAGCAGATGGCCCAGCTGCACGCGGCGGTACACGAGATCCTGACCGACGCGGTGACCCGCTCGGTCGGGCAGCGCGCCGCCGAGCTCAAGGGCGAAAAGCGCTCGGGGCTCCGGGTGCACGCCCGCACGGGGCTGCCCTGCCCGGTGTGCGGCGACACGGTCCGGGAGGTGTCGTTCGCCGACTCCAGCCTCCAGTACTGCCCGACGTGCCAGACCGGCGGAAAGCCACTCGCCGATCGCAGACTGTCACGGCTCGTGCGCTAGGCGATATGGCCGTGACCTACCGTTTTGCAAACCGGAGCCAACGGGCACATGCCCGGTGGGCAACGCTCGGTATAGTGGCCCGGTCCATGGTCCCATTCGATCACGGTGGGGCGTATTGTCTCTGCGGTCACCGATCCGCCGCGGTGACCATGGGAGACTGATGCGGTGGTCAGTCCCGAGCCTGACGGCACATGGGCGGCACGTGCAAAGCGGGAGGACGTAGGTGAGGTGACGACAAGCCTCCAACGCCCGGTAGCCAACACAGGCCGGAGCAGGACTGTGCGCCACGTCGACAGCTTCGAGATTCAGGCGCCGACGCCGCCATCGCACAACGGTGTGCCGCGCTCGGCGTGGGCCCGCGCCCGCAGGCGCGCGTCCCGCTGGCACCGCCCGTACACGGCGGTGCTGCTTTTGCTCGACTATGGGGCGGCCGCACTGGCCAGCCTTATCTCCATCAGCGCGTACGACCAGGCCGTCTCCGGCTTCCAGGATGCCGACGAGGCGTGGTTCAAGACCGTGGCGTACGTGCTGCTGCCACTCGGTTGGCTCATCATGCTCTGGGCCAACGGCGCCTACGACCGCCGCTACCTCGGCCTCGGCACCGATGAGTTCAAACGAGTGGTGCGCGCGTCGGTGACGGTCATGGCGAGCGTGTCCTTCCTCGCGTTCGCCACCAAGACCGACCTCTCCCGACTCACCGTGGCCACCGCGCTCGTCGGCGCGACGCTGCTCATCCTGATCGCTCGTTACTTCGCCCGGTTCGTCCTCCACCAGGTGCGCAAGCGCGCCGGCCAGGCCGGCCACCGCATGCTGCTCATCGGCACACTGCCGGAGACGCTGGAGGTCTACACCGCGGTCACCCGCAGCCCGTCCGCCGGCCTGGTGCCGGTCGCCATCCACATCACCGACGGATACGCGGCCGCGCGCGGCATCGAGACGCCGGTGCCGGTGCACTCCGGGCGCGACGTGCTGACGCTGGTCCGCGAGGTCGGCGCCGACACGATCGCCGTGTGCGGCTCGGCCAGCGCCGAGCCGGGCGAGCTGCGCCGCCTGGCCTGGCAGCTCGAGGGCACCGGCATCGACCTCGTTGTGGCGCCACAGCTCACCGACATCGCCGGCCCGCGGGTACACATCCGGCCGATCGAGGGCCTGCCGCTGCTGCACGTGGAAGAGCCCACGCTCTCCGGCATCGGCTGGCTGGCCAAAAACCTGCTCGACCGCGTCGCGGCCGGCCTGGGGTTGCTGGTGCTGATCCCGGTGTTCCTGGCGATCGCGCTCGCCATCAAGCTGTCCGACCGCGGCCCGGTGTTCTTCCGGCAGCCGCGCGTGGGTCACGAGGGCCGGACGTTCCGGGTCTGGAAGTTCCGGACCATGTACGTCGACGCCGAAGATCGCCTCGCCTCGCTGGTCGACCAGAACGAGACCGACGGCATGCTCTTCAAGATCAAGGATGACCCGCGCGTCTTCCCGGTCGGGCGCTTCCTGCGGGCCAGCTCTCTCGACGAGCTGCCCCAGCTGATCAACGTGCTCTGGGGCGAGATGTCCCTCGTCGGTCCCCGACCGCTCCCCGCCGACGACGGCGACTTCCTCGGCGACGTGCGGCGGCGGCTGCTGGTCCGCCCCGGCATCACCGGCCTGTGGCAGGTGTCCGGCCGCTCCGACCTGTCGTGGGACGAGGCCGTGCGCCTCGACCTCTACTACGTGGACAACTGGTCGCTCGCATATGACCTGAGCATCCTCTGGCGCACCGTAGGGGTCGTCCTCGCCCGAAAGGGCGCTTACTAAAGGCAGATTTCCCGGGTCCGCGTCAGTCGCGGACCGCTGCTCCCGCCGGAGACCGCGGAGGCCGGCGGCTCGCGGAGCGAGCCGAGATCCCCGGCCTCCGCTGCCATGTCCGCGGTGCAAGCCCATACCGCGTGACCAACAGCGGACGGGGGGAGGCCCGCGGGAAGCACCCCGTGCCACGGTCTCGACCACGACGGCCATCGCGGTAGCTCGAATCTTCTTGGGTTACCGCGAGGTGCCATGATCTGCCCATGGGTGCGAACGTCTCCGCGGCGCTCGCCGTTCTCGCGCTGGTCAGCGCGCTGGTGGCGGCGGTCTGGGCCGTTGCCCGGCTGCGCGCCCGCCGCGGCATCGCGACCGCGACGCAGCGAGCCACGTACGACGTGCTGCACACCGCCGGCCTGGCCGCCGATCCGCTGCGCACCGGGCTCAGCCAGGCGAGCGCGGCGAAGGCGATCCGGCACCTGCGCGCGCTGGTCGGCGCGCCCGGGCTCGCGATCGTCGACGACGAGGCCGTTTTGGCGCTCGACGGCCGCGGCACCCACCACTCCGCTCAGCTCGTCGCCGCGTCCCGGAAGGCACTCGCCGCCGGCCGCTCCACCGTGCTCGGGCTCGGCGAGCTGCCCTGTGACCGGGTCGACTGCCCGGTGCGCGGCGCGGTGGTGGCGCCGATGTCCGGCCCCGACGGCTCGGCACCGGGCGCGCTCGTGGCGGTCGCCGACGACCAGCCGGCGCCCGGGCTCGTGCAGGCGACGCTCGAGACCGCCCGCTGGGCCGGTGCTCAGCTCGCGCTCGCCGAGCTGGATTCCTCGCGGGAAATGCTCGCCCGCGCCGAGGTACGCGCCCTCCGCGCCCAGATCAGCCCGCACTTCGTCTACAACGCGCTGTCCGCCATCGCCTCCTTTGTCCGTACCGACCCGGAGCGGGCGCGCGAGCTGATCCTGGAGTTCGCCGAGTTCACCCGGTACTCCTTCCGCTCGCACGGCGACTTCACCACGCTCGCCGAGGAGCTGCGCTCCATCGACCGGTACCTCACGATCGAGCGGGCCCGCTTTGGCGACCGCCTCCAGGTGCGGTTGCAGATCGCGCCCGAGGTGCTGCCGGTCGGCCTGCCGTTCCTCTGCCTACAGCCGCTGGTGGAGAACGCCGTGCGGCACGGCCTGTCCCGTAAGCCGGGCGTGGGTATGGTGAGCATCGAGGCCCGCGACGCCGGGGCCGAGTGCCACATCACCGTCGAAGACGACGGCGTGGGCATGGACCCGGCAGTGCTGGTCGCCGGCGTCGCCGAGGCCGCCGACAGTCACGAATCGGGCCACGTTGGACTGTCCAACGTGGACGAGCGACTCCGCTCCGTCTTCGGCGACCAGTTCGGTCTGGTGGTGGAAACCGGGCTCGGGGCGGGTACGAAAGTGAGCATGCGAGTGCCGAAGTTTCATCCCGCGGTCCGGACGAGCCCGTGAACGCCTTCCTGCGCGTGCTGGCCGTCGACGACGAGCCGCCGGCCCTCGACGAGCTGGCCTACCTGCTGCGCACCGACCCGCGCGTCGGCCGCCTCCACACCGCCTCCGACGCGACCGAGGCGCTGCGCGTCCTGCGCGACACCGACGTCGACGTCGTCTTCCTCGACATCCGCATGCCCGGCCTCGACGGCATGGAGCTGGCCCGCGTGCTGCGCCGCTTTGCCCGGCCGCCGGCGATCGTGTTCGTGACCGCCTACGACGACGCGGCCGTCGACGCCTTCGACCTGGGCGTAACCGACTACGTACGCAAGCCGGTGCAGCCGGAACGGATCGGCGAGTCGCTGCGCCGGGTGGTCAGCTCACGCGTGGTGCCGGCCGGCCCGACCGCCGCGCCACGCGCCGATGAAGACCCGACGATCCCGGTCGAGCTCGCCGGCACCACCCGCATGCTGCCCCGCTCGGCGGTGCGGTGGGTCGAGGCACAGGGCGACTACGCCCGCCTGCACACGGCCGACGGATCACACCTCGTGCGCGTGCCGCTGGCCACGCTGGCCGAGCGCTGGGCAGACGCCGGGTTTGTCCGGATCCACCGCTCGTATCTGGTGCAGCTACGGCTCATCGCCGAGCTCCGGCTGACCGGCTCCGGCTACGTCGTGGTCGTCGACGAGACCGAGCTGCCGGTCTCTCGCCGCCACACCCGCGAGCTGAAGGACAAGCTGGTACGCGCCGCCAAGCAGGACTGGAACCGCTAGAAGATCTCCGCCAGGTCGAAGGCGAGCGGAAACGGCGTGTCGGTGCGCCACACCTGCCCCGGCTCGACGACAGCGGCATCCCGGTAGGTGCCGTCGTCGGCCAGCTCGAGCACGGTCAGGGTCTGCTTCTTCGGATCGACGATCCAGTAGAGGGGAATGCCGGCGATCGCGTACTCGTCGCGCTTTACCACCAGGTCATAGCGAGCGTTGCTAGGTGATAGCACCTCCACCACAACAAGCACCTCGGCGGGATGCAAGGCGTCGCCGTCTTCCGCCAGTGCCGTCTCCGGGACCACCAGCAGGGCAGGGATGAAGTAGGACGCGACATTGTCACTGACGCCCAACCCGGCACCGACCATGAGGCCGCCGGGCGCCTGCCGAAGCAGAAGCCGATGAAGGCGGCTGACGACAAGGCCATGAGGCATGTATCCGCGCGGCGTTACCAAAAGGCTGCCGCAATAGATCTCGTACCGGTTGGTGTCGTCGTCGGGTAACGCCTTGAGATCGACGATGGACCACGGCGTTCCGGGTTCGTGCCTCATCAAAGGGCTGGTGGTCATTCTGTCCCCAAGCGTCATCCACAGGCCAAACAGCATTATCCACAGGTCAGGTTTTCCACAGGTCCCGTGCAACAGTGGTTCGTCCTGCCACGTCCCTGGTGGCGAGGGAGGTGGGCATGAAGGACGCCGACAAGGCTTTCGAAGACTTCGTCCGAGCGCGGTCGGCCGCACTCGTCCGCTACGGGTACGTGCTGACCGGCAACCCGCACGACGCGGCCGACCTGGCCCAGGAGGCGCTCGCGCGCCTCGGCTCGGCCTGGTCGCGGGTGCTGCGCAAGGACGACCCCGAGGGGTACGCCCGCACGACGATGGCCCGGCTGCACATCAGTCGCTGGCGCCGCCTGCGCCGGGAGCGGCTGGTCGGTGAGCCACCGGATCGTGGGTACGCCGACCCGGGCCTGGACCGCGCGGAGGGTGACGCTGGGCTGTGGCGGGCGCTCGACGCGCTGCCCCGCCGGCAGCGGGCCGTGCTGGTGCTCCGCTACTACGAGCACCGCACCGACGAGGAGATCGCCGCGCTTCTGGGGATAGCGCGCGGCACAGTACGCAGCCAGGCCGCCCGTGCGCTGGACAAGCTCCGCGCCAGCTGGGCACCGGCGCACACGAAGGCAGGAAGTGGACGATGACGCACCAACTGGAAGAGGACCTGACTTACACGTTGTCGGACGCGGCCAACCACGCGCCTGAGCCGGACGAGGGCTTCCTCGACGGTGTACGCCGCCGGCAGCGGGCCCGCAGGCACCGCCGGACCGCCGGGATGGCCGGCTGCGCCGCGGTACTCGTGGTGGTGGGCGGGGTCGCCGTCGCCAACCTGAGCGCGGGATCCACCGACGAGCCGCCCCCGTTCGCCAGCTCGAACTGGTCGGGGACAGTGCCGGACTTCGCAGCGGCTGAGGCGCCCGACAAGGTCTGGTCGGAGGCGGTGCACCGGCTGCCGGCCACGCTGCCGAACGGGTCCGACTACCAGGTGTTCGCCGTCCTCGGTGGCGACCGCTACCTGGTGCGGACGGGGAAGCCCAACGCGAGCGCACCATCCGTCTTCAACGCCGAGACCGGCGAAGTCATCTTTCTCGGCACCGAGCAGATGCGGACCCGTCCGGACTCGTCGTCGACCGACTGGACCGCGGCCGTCGGCGACTACGCCGTGTGGTTCGGGACGGCCGGGGTCGACAACGGCAAGCGATGGCACGCGGAGATCTGGACCGCGCGGCTGGATGGCACAGGCGACCCCAAGAAGATCGCGACGGTACCCGACCACGGCTCCAGTCCTCCACTCATCGGCGTCCTCGGCGACTCGCTCTACTGGGACGAGGCCGGCCTCGTCGGCGAGGAAAGTGCCGCGATCTACCGCCTGCCGGTCACCGGCGGCACGCCGCAGCGCGTGCCGGACAGCGACGGATACCGGCTGTTCGGCCTGTCGCCGTGGGCGGACACGACCAGGCACTTCGTCGCCGAGGACGAGTCCACGCCGAGCAGGGGCGTGCTGTGGGACGTGGAGACCGGCGAGCGGCGGCCGTGGGTCGCGCACGAGAACGCCCGGAAGGTCATCTGCGCCCCGGAGATCTGCACCGGCACCACCCAGGGTGGCAAGTACTTCGTGCAGCGCCTGGACGGGACCGGCCTCCGCGAGCTGCCCTACCCGAAAGACGGCTTCAACGCCAGCCCCGCGATGGCCGGCAGATTCAGCGTCGGCACGGTACAAACCGCCCGCGGGATCCTCTGGTACGTCTGGGACCTTGTCGACGGCAAGGCGGCCGGCGTCACCGCCCCATCGGGGTCGGAGGGGATCTCCTACGGATACGAAGACTCGATCTTCCAGTGGCGGGCGGCCGACGGGTCTGTCCGCGTACTCGATCTGGCGGCGATCGGGTAGCCGGAGCTTGACATCGGCCGGTGGTGGGTGAGACTGCCGGACATGGAGGAGCCCACCACCGGCGCCGGCGCGCCACAGCGGACCAGGATCGTGCTGGCCGACGTGGTGCGCCGCCACGCCCACGACCGCGCCCGGGCCGAGCTCACCGAGCAGACCCAGGTCGGCGACGCCCTGGTGCGTGGGCTCGTGCGGGCCCAGCTCGCCCTCGCGCTGCGGCTGTCGGTGGTGGTGGCGATCGGGCTCGGCGCGCTGCCGCTGCTCTTCGCGGTCGCGCCGACCATCAGCACCGTGAAGGTCCTCGGCATCAGCCTGCCGTGGCTGCTGCTCGGCGTCGGCGCGTTTCCGTTCCTCGTCGCGGTGGGCTGGACGTACGTCTACCTCGCCGAGCGCAACGAGCAGGACTTCACCGCCGTGGTCCGCCGGCCGGAACGCTGATGGGCAACCCCTACACCGTTCCCGCGATCGTCGCGGTCACGCTCGTCACGCTGGCGATCGGCTTCTACGGCCTCAAGCTGGCCCGCACCACGTCCGATTTCCTGGTCGCCTCGCGCGTGGTCAGCCCCACCTGGAACGCGGCGGCGATCGGCGGCGAGTACCTGTCGGCCGCGTCGTTTCTGGGCGTGGCGGGCCTGATCCTCAAGTACGGCGTCGACGTCCTCTGGTATCCCGTTGGCTTCGCCGCCGGCTATCTCGCGCTGCTGCTCTTCGTCGCCGCGCCGCTGCGCCGGTCGGGCGCGTTCACGCTGCCGGACTTCTGCGAGCTGCGGCTGCACTCGCGCGGCCTGCGCAAGCTCGCCACCGCGTTCGTGGTCTTCATCGGGTGGCTCTACCTCGTGCCGCAGCTCCAGGGCGCCGGGCTGACGCTCACCACCGTCACCGGTGGCCCCTACGAGCTCGGCGCGCTCCTCGTCGGCGCCGTCGTCACCGCCAACGTGGCGCTCGGCGGCATGCGCGCGATCACGTTCGTGCAGGCGTTCCAGTATTGGCTGAAGCTCACCGCGCTGGCTGTACCCGCGATGTTCCTGGTTTTGCACTGGCAGGCGGACGGCCGTCCGCCGGTGACGCCGCCGGACGGCCTCACCTTCCCCACCGCGACCACCGTCGTGGTCGACCACCCCGCGACCCTCAGCCTTCCCGACGGCTCCACAAGGGAGGTACAGCCCGGTGAGGAGCTGACATTTCAGGCCGGTGAACGGGTGCCGCATGTGTCCGGTGTGGACATAGCCCGGGACATGGACTGGCTGCTGCCCGGAAACGACGCGGGCGGGCTCTTCGGCACCTACAGCCTGATCCTCGCGACGTTTCTCGGCACGATGGGGCTGCCGCACGTGCTCGTGCGCTTCTACACCAACCCCAACGGCGCCGCCGCACGGCGCACGACGCTTGTGGTGCTCGCGCTGGTCGGGCTCTTCTATTTCTTACCCACGCTGTACGGCGTACTCGGCCGCGTCTATACCCCGCAGCTGATGATGACCGGTGACACCGACGCGGTCGTGCTGCTGCTTCCGTCCGCGGTCGTCGGCGACGGCGTACTCGGACAGATGCTTGCCGCGCTCGTGGCGGCGGGCGCGTTCGCCGCGTTTCTGTCGTCGAGCTCGGGCCTGCTGACCAGCGTCGCCGGTGTCATCTCGACCGACGTGCTGGCGCACGCCAGCGACCGCGGTCCCGGCCAGCGCGGCTCCGTGCGCGACTTCCGGGTGGCGGCCCTGGTGGCCGGCCTGGTCCCGGTGGTGCTTGCGCTCAACGTCGCCAGCCTCGACGTCTCGCAGGTGGTGGGCCTGGCCTTCGCGGTGGCCGCGTCAAGCTTCTGCCCGCTGCTCGTGCTCGGCATCTGGTGGCGGCGCCTCACCGACCTGGGCGCGGCCGCCGGCATCCTGGTCGGCGGCGGGGCGGCGGTGGGCGCGGTGCTGGTCACCATCCTCGGTCCGCCGCTCCACGGGTGGGCGGCCGCGCTGATCGCCCAGCCGGCGGCGTGGACGGTGCCGTTGGCGTTCGCGGTGATGGTGGCGGTTTCCCTGGCCACCCGCCGCCGCACGCCACCCGACGTGGGCACGACGATGCTCCGCCTGCACGCGCCCGAATCGCTACGCCTCTGACGGGGTTCTCCACAGGTTGTTCACAACTCGCGCGGGAGGTCTCCATCGTCGGTGCATAGAGTGCCGGACATGAGCGAGCGTCGGGTCTTGGTGGTGGAGGACGAGCGGACGATCGCCGACTCCGTCGCCGCACGGCTGCGGGCCGAAGGTTTCACCGTGCGGATCGCGGGCGACGGGCCCGGTGCTGTGGAGGCGGCCGCTCAGATGCGGCCCGACCTCGTCGTGCTCGACGTGATGCTGCCCGGCTTCGACGGGCTGGAGGTGTGCCGGCGGATCCAGGCGGAGCGGCCGGTGCCCGTGCTGATGCTCACCGCGCGCGACGACGAGACCGACCTGCTCGTCGGGCTCGCGGTGGGTGCCGACGACTACCTGACCAAGCCGTTCTCCATGCGCGAGCTGTCCGCGCGCGTGCACGCCCTGCTGCGGCGCTTCGAGCGGGCGGCCACCGCGGCACGGGAGGACGCACCGATGATCCGGCTGGGTGACCTGGAGATCAACCAGGCGGAGCGGCGGGTGCGGCGGGGTGGGGTCGAGGCGCATTTGACGCCGACCGAGTTCGACCTGCTGGTGCACCTGGCCGGGCGGCCGCGCACGGTGCTCCCCCGCGCGCAGCTGCTCGCCGACGTGTGGGGGTGGGCGGCGGCGGGCGGCACCCGTACCGTCGACAGCCACGTCAAAGCGTTGCGCCGCAAGCTGGGCGGCGACCTCATCCGCACGGTGCACGGGGTCGGATACGCGCTGGAGGTTGCACCATGACCACATTGCTGGACCTGCTCCCCCGGCCGCTCGACCCGGTGCGGTCGATCAAGCTCAAGCTGGGCATCCTGCTGGTGGCCTCGGGGTTTGCCGGGCTTGTGGTGTTTCGGCTGGGCATCGGGTGGATCGCGTACCGGACGTCCATCACCGCCATCGTCGTCGCGCTGGTGACCTCGCAGATCCTTGCCCACGGCATGACCTCGCCGCTGCGCGAGATGACCGCCGCGGCGCGGTCGATGGCGCGCGGTGACTACACGCGGCGGGTGCGCGCCACCTCGCGCGACGAGGTGGGCGAGCTGGCGCGGGCGTTCAACCAGATGGCCGCCGACCTCGCCGCCGCCGACCGGCAGCGCCGCGAGCTCATCGCGAACGTCTCGCACGAGCTGCGCACACCCATCACCGCCCTCCAGAGCCTGCTGGAAAACCTCGTCGACGGCGTCGCGCAGCCCAACCCGGCCGCGCTGCGCACCGCGCTGGCCCAGTCCGAGCGGCTCGGCCGGTTGGTCACCGAGCTGCTCGACCTCTCCCGGCTGGACGCCGGCGTGGTGCCGCTCGACCGGGTCGACCTCGACATCGCCGACTTCCTGGACGAGGTGGTGCGCGAGGCCGCGGTGACCGCCGCCGGCGCGGGGCGCCAGGTCGACTTCCGGGTGCTCGTACCCGAAGCGGCCGGCAGCGTCCGGGCGGATCCCGACCGGCTACGGCAGGTCTTCGCCAACCTGCTCGACAACGCGGCCCGCCACAGCCCGCCCGGCGGCACCGTGCTCGTGACCGCCCGCCCCTCTGCCGACCACTGCCGCTTCGACGTGCTCGACGAGGGCGACGGCATCCCACGCGACCAGCGGGCCCGGGTGTTCGAGCGGTTCACCCGCGGCGAGCGGGCGGGCACCGACGGGGGCACCGGCCTCGGGCTTGCCATCGCCCGATGGGTGGTCGAGCTGCACGGTGGCACTATCGCGGCGCTCGACCCGCCCGTGGAGGCGAAGAGCGGCTGCCGCATCCGGGTCACGATCCCGACGCCCGCCTGATTTTTCCGGCACGCACAAGCCCTTGCGCACCGCGCCGGGCGGATGGACCCTGCCCGAAAACGAGGAGGAACGATGGCGATACAGAGCCCACCCGCGGCGCGCCCATTTGTGCCGGTGTATGGCCCGCGCCCGCCCACATCACTCGAACGCCGCTGGCCGGGTCCGTCCAGACCGGCCGACGCGATCGCACTTGGCGCCACGGGGATGGCCGGTCTGGTGGCAGCCGCGAGCGTGCCACTGGACCGGCCGGGCGTCGGGTGGGCGGTCGCCGGGATGGCCGGCGCGGCGGCGCTGACCACGCTGTCGATGCGCGGCTGGGCGGATGGCGGCCCGGTCGGCCGGGGTCCGGCGGTGCGGCCGGCGACCGTCCCCGGCACCATCCGGCCACTGTGGACGGTCGCGACGCTCGCACTGCTCAGCGTCGGCACGGTTCGCGCGGCCGGCTGGCTATTCGTCCTCTGCCTGCTCACCGCCGCCGTGACCGCCTCGCTCGCGGTCACCGCCGGCCGTAGCCTGCCCGCGCTGGTCGTCACCTCGGTGGCCGTGCCGGTCGCGGCACTGCGCAGCATGCCCTGGATCACCCACGGCGCCAAGGTGGTCGCCAGCCGGCACCGCGGCGGCCCGTCCGCCCGGACCGCCGCGACCATCGGCGTATCACTGCTGCTCCTGCTCGTCTTCGGCGGGCTCTTCGCCTCCGCGGACGCGGCCTTCGCCGAGCTGGCCGGCCGCGTGACGCCGGAGCTCAGCGTGGACACGGTGGTCCGCTGGGTGTTCGTGTTCGTCTTCGCCACCCTGGCGCTGCTCGGCGGGGCCTACCTGCTCGCCGCCCCGCCGCGCCTCGACGGGTTGGAGCGCCCGGCCAAGGCGCGCCTGCGCCGTCTGGAGTGGACAGTCCCGCTGATCGCGCTCAACGCGGTGTTCATCGCGTTCGTGGCGGTGCAGCTCACCGTGCTCTTCGGTGGCGCGGAGCACGTGTTGAGCACCGCCGGCCTGACCTACGCCGAGTACGCGCGGCGCGGCTTCTGGCAGCTCCTCGTGGTGACCGCGCTGACGCTCGGCATACTCGCGCTGGCCGCCCGGTGGGCACCGCGCGACAACCCCCGCGACCGGCTGATGATCCGCGTCCTGCTCGGCGGGCTGGCCGCGCTGTGCCTGGTGATCGTCGCGTCCGCGCTCTTCCGGATGCACACGTACGAGGAGGCGTACGGCTTCACCCGCCTGCGCGTGCTGGTCAGCGCCTGCGAGCTGTGGCTCGGCTCGGTGCTGGTGATGGTGCTGGCGGCGGGTGTGCGGCTGCGCGCGGGCTGGCTCCCGCAGGCCGCGATCGGCAGTGGCGTGGCGGCGTTGATCGGCCTGGCGATGCTCAACCCGGACCACTTCATCGCCGACCGCAACGTCACCCGCTACGAGGACACCGGCAAGATCGACGTGGCGTACCTGTCCGGGCTCTCCGCCGACGCGGTGCCGGCGCTGGACCGGCTACCCGCCACCCTGCGCTCCTGCGCGCTCGGCGACGTGGCCCGCGACCTGGCGGCAAAGCACGACTGGCGCGGCTGGAACATCGGCGCCGACCGGGCCCGCCACGCCCTCGGCGACGAGCCCACCACGTCGTACCAGTGGACTGAGTCTTGCGGCCCGATCCGCGTTTACTGGTAGGACTACCGTCGGGTAAGTGACGACTGTTGAGCATGCCGCGCTGGCGGTCCGGGGGCTGGTCAAGCGGTTCGACGCGAAGGTGGCCGTGGCCGGCGTCGACCTCGACGTGCCGGCCGGCTCCTTCTACGGGCTGCTCGGCCCCAACGGCGCCGGCAAGACCACCACGCTCTCCATGGCGGTTGGCCTGCTGCGGCCGGACGCCGGTACGGCCTGGGTGCAGGGGCACGACGTGTGGTCCGATCCGGTGCGGGCCAAGGCGCTGCTCGGTGTGCTGCCCGACGGGGTGCGGCTCTTCGACCGGCTGAGCGGCGCCGAGCTGCTCGCCTACCACGGGCTGCTCCGCGGGATGGACCCCGCGGTGGTCGACCAGCGGGCGCGGGAGCTGCTCGACGTGCTCGCGCTGGCGGACGCCGGCCGCACGCTGGTGGTCGACTACTCGGCCGGCATGAAGAAGAAGATCGGCCTCGCCTGCGCGCTGCTGCACGCGCCCAGGCTGCTCGTGCTCGACGAGCCGTTCGAGGCGGTCGACCCGGTGTCGGCGGCGCTGATCCGCGACATCCTCCAGCGGTACGTGGCGGGTGGCGGCACGGTCATCTTCTCCAGCCACGTGATGGAGGTCGTCGAGCGCCTCTGCACGCACGTCGCGATCATGGCCGAGGGCGCGATCAAGCGGGTCGGCACGCTCAGCGAGGTACGCGGCGACAGGTCGCTGGAGGACGTGTTCGTCGAGGTGGTCGGCGGACGTACGTCGACGGGTGAGGAGCTGGCGTGGCTCTAGACCAGCACCAGCCGCCGGTGACCCTCTTCATCCGGCTCAAGCTGCGCGTGATGGCCAACAACATGCGCGGCAAGGGGTGGCGCATCGCGCTCTTCATGATCGGCCTGGTCGTCGGGCTGTGGTGGTCGGTGACCGCCCTGCTCCTGCTCGCCGCGCCCGGCCTCGCCGGCGACCTCGACGCGGCGGTGCTTGCCTCGGCACTGGGCGGCGCGGTGCTCGTGGTCAGCTGGGTGCTCCTGCCGCTGATCCTCTTCGGCGTCGACGAGACGCTCGACCCGGCGCGGTTCGCGCTGCTGCCGGTGCGCCGCCGCACGCTCGTCACCGGCTTGCTCGCCGCGGCGCTGGTCGGCATCCCCGCGTTCGCCGCGGCCGTGGCGACGACCGGGCTCGTCATCACGGCCGCCCTGCTCGGCGGGTGGAGCGCGGCCCTGGTGCAGGCCTTGGGCGTCGCCGCCGGCCTGCTCCTCTGCGTCGCGGCAAGCCGGGCGGTGACCAGCGCGTTCGCCACGATGCTGCGCTCCCGCAAGGTACGCGACCTCGCCGCGATCCTGCTCGCCTGCCTGGCCGCACTGCTCGGCCCGGTGCAGATCGGCGCGATGGCCCTGGCCGAAAACGCGGACTGGGAGCGGCTGCGCGGCCCGGCCCGCGTGCTGGGCTGGACCCCGCTCGCTGCGCCGTACACGGTAGGCGTCGACATCGCGGAGGGGCGCGCGTGGGCCGCCCCACTGAAGCTCCTCATCACGGCCGCGACCATCGCCCTGCTGCTGTGGTGGTGGTCGCGGACGCTGGAGTCGGCGATGGTCGGCGCCGAAAACGCCGGCCCGGCCCGCACCGCCGTCCCCGCGGGAGCCTCCGCGGTGGCGCAGCTCTTCCCGCGGAGCATGCCGTGGCTGCCGCGCACCCGATACGGCGCGCTGGTCGCCCGCGAGGCCCGCTACTGGTGGCGAGACGCGCGCCGGCGGGCCGGCCTCATCACGTTCGCGGTGATCGGCGTGATCATGCCCGTGATGGTCAACATCGGCTCCGGCGGCCTGAGCTCCGGCAGCGCCCACCCGGTCGTCATCAGCTTGATCATGGTCTTCGTCGGCGTTCTGGGCGCCGCCACGCTGGCCAACCAGTTCGGCTACGACGGCAGCGCCTACGCGGCGAACGTGGTGGCCGGCGTACCAGGCGCGGTCGAGCTGCGCGCACGGCTGACCGCGTTCACCACGTACCTCGGGCCGCTGCTGCTCGTGATCGCCGCGATCGTGGCCGTGTTCCTGCGCGAGCCGTCCTGGATCGGCGTGATGATCGGCTCGCTCGCCGCCGCGTACGGCTCGGGGCTGGCGGTCAACCTCTTCGTGTCACTGCACGGCGCGTACGCACTACCCGAGACGTCCAACCCGTTCGCGATCAACACCGGCTCCGGCGTGGCGAAGAGCCTGCTCAGCATCCTCGGGCTGATCGGCGCCGCGGCCGTGTCGATCCCGATCGTGGTGGTCACCGCCCTCGCCGGCGACGCGCCGGCCTGGCTGTGGCTGGCCGCACCGATCGGCCTCGCGTACGGCGCGGGCGCGGCCTGGCTGGGCACCTACATGGTCGGCGACATGCTCGACCGCCAGATGCCCGAACTCCTCCAGACGATCACCCCAAACCGCTGAGACAGATCCGAGCTACCGCGACGTCCGCGCTGGTCCGGACCGCTGCTCCCGCGGCCTAACCCTCCGCGTCACACAACCAACCCCAAGGACCGCGAAGGTCAAAGGGGCAGAATGCCGCTGCCACCGTGGGCCCGTAAACGTAGCCGGACCGCCGCAGCCGCGGCTTCACCCCATCCGCCGCTGGGCCGCGGTCGTCCCTGTCCACAATGTCTGCTCTCGGATCGACGATCCCGCCAACAACCGGGGCTTCGTCGCCGCGAGTAACCGCCGCAACGGCGCGAGCGGCACAAGATTCGAGATCTTTGGAGAGTTAGGGCGCCATTTCAACCCTAACTGTCCTAGATCTCAAAGCCCCCGATCCCGGCCGGTGACGCCGTGTAACTGATAGCCCGATGGCCAGACCGGACCCTTGCCCGCCGGGAACTTACGGTTCACCGCTGACGCGGACCTGGAGAGATCTGCCTGCAAGTAGTCGGCTGAAACCGGTCATGGCCCCTTCGGCCGGCCCCGCCTCTTGCCGCAGCCAGCGGGCGAAGCCCGAGCCGTGCCACCCAGCAAGAAGGGTGAACAAGCCGGGACGGCCCGGCCGGAGCCCGAGGCCCCGCACTAACCGCAACCACAAGCGAAGCCGAACCCGCAGAGCAAGCGGACAAGCTATCTCGACCCGAGGGCGGCTCACACCGCCGCACCGGTTACTCGGCGCAACGAAAGCTCAAGCGACCGACCAGCACCACTCGCCTGCCATCCTGATGGTCGGAGCGCTCCTGCCAGAGGCGGTCAAAGGGGTAAGCGCAACACACAGCGAACGGGTGAGGCCGCGGGAGCAACGGACCGCGACCACGACGGACGCCGCGGTAGCTCAAATCAATCGCGGTAAGCCGCGGTAGCTCAAATCAATCGCGGTAAACAGCCCGCGGCGGAGTCGGCACGTCGCCGAGTGAGGTGAGCCACCTCTGGTAGATCGCGGTCAGCCTGCCGTCGGAGCGCATGCGGTCGAGCACCCCGTTGACGAAGCGGATGAGATCCACTGTGGACTGGGACATCATGATGCCGTACGGCTCGACCCGGATCGCCGGACCGACCACGCGGGTCGTGGGGTCCTGCGCGACGAAGCCGGCCAGCTGGGCGTCGTCGTTGGAGATGGCGTCGACCTGGCCCTGCTGGAGCAGCACCAGGCAGTCGAGCACCTCGACGGCGGCGACCGGGATCGGCTTGGATGGCGCGCCGGCGATGTTGGCAATGTCGGAGCTGCCGGCCGCGGCGCAGACCTTCTTGCCGCCCAGGTCCTGGATGCCGCGTACCTTCGAGTCGCCGCGCACGAGCACCCGCTGCTGTGCCTCGTAGTAAGAGGTGGAGAAGGCGACCTCGCGCCACCGCTCGCAGTTCATCGACGTGGTCCGGATGATCATGTCGACCTCGCCGGCCTTGATCGCCGGGATGCGCTCGGCGGCGGCCATCGAGCGGAAGCGGATCTTGTTGGGGTCGCCGAAGAGCGCCTTGGAGATCTCCCTGGCGATGTCGATGTCGACGCCCACGAGCTGCCCCGAGTCGGGATCGCGGTAGCCGAAGAGGTAGGTGGTCTGGCTGACGCCGATGACGAGGTGGCCGCGCTCGGCGATCTTCGCCATCGCGGAGCCGGCGGGCATGGCGCCCGGGGCGGGTAGGCCGCCGCGCGGCCGGTAGCTGGCTCGTGGGTCACACCCGCCCTCTTCCGGCGAGCCGCTCGTCTCCGGCGCGGGATCCTGGACGCCGACCGGGCGCGGCGGGGGCAGTCGCTCCTCGACCGGCACGGCCGCCGGCCCCGATCCACAACCCGCGAGGAACGCCACCACCAGCGCTGACGCCCCGATCCTTGCCTTCATGGCCGGCAAGGTAGGAGGACGGGGTTAACGAGAGGCGTAACGGCGAATGAACGAAGATGAGCAGGTGAGGGAGCGAGTTGGCGCGGCGGCGTCTGGACGGAGCCGCCCCGCCGACGAAGTCGGGGTTTCGGGGCGGCGGAGGAAGACGTCGCCTTCAGCGCCGCACGAGCGAGCGAACCAGGAGGCACAGTGAGCCTTCCCGAGCCCGGCGCGCGGATCCACGGCACCGACCCCTTCGCGACGCCCGGCGAGGCCCGCTCACCCGTGCGGCGGCTGCGTGGGCGCATCGCCTCGACGGTGACGCTCTGGACCGCGCCCGGCCCCGCGGGCCTCACCGTCTCGTCCACGCTGGTGGCCGGCGGCGAGCCGGGCCGCCTGCTCGGCGTCGTCGACGACGAGTCGGACCTCTGGGCCGCGGCCAGCGCGGCCGGGCGGTTCGCGGTCGCACCGCTGGCCGCGGGGCACAAGCAGCTCGCCGACCGCTTCGCCGGCATCCTGCCCGCACCCGGTGGCCTCTTCCGGGATGACGGCTGGATCGAAACGCCGTACGGGCCGGTGCCCGCCGACGTGGGCACCTGGGTGGGCTGCCGGCTGGACAGCGCGCGCGAGTTCGGCTGGGGGCTGCTGGTGGAGGCGACGATCGAGGCGATCGAGGTCGGGCCGGACGACTCCCCCTTGATCCACTTCCGCGGGCGCTACCGGGAGCTGGGCTAACCGGTTACCGGCGTGATCCACGTCACTCGGCGCAGGCAGACAACCGTTCGGCGCAATCGACGACCGTGATCGCGATCACGACTTCCTTCGTCGTACCGCCGTTCTTACGGTCCTGCCGACACCCGCCTACGCCTGTGAAGGTGGTGAACTTCGCATGACGACGGATATCCCCGCTCCCGCCACCTCGGACGCCGAGCGGTACGTCGAGGTCCAGCGGTCGGAGGACTTCACGAGGTTGCGCAAGACTCTGCGCGGCTTCATCTTCCCGATGACCGTGGCCTTCTTTCTCTGGTACGCGCTTTACGTGATCCTGTCCGCCTACGCACGCGGCTTCATGGACACCAAGGTCGTCGGCCACATCAACGTGGCGCTCGTCTTCGGCCTCCTCCAGTTCGTGTCCACGTTCGTGATCGCCTGGCTGTACTCGCGCTTCGCGAGCCGCCAGGTCGACCCGATCGCCGACAAGATCGCCCACGAGCTCAGGGAGAAGGGAGACGCCGCATGAGTCCCTCCGCCTTCCTCGCGGCCGAGGCCGGTGACAACACCGCCCGCACGCTGACGATCACGCTGTTCCTGGTCTTCGTGGCCATCACCCTCGCGATCACCGTGTGGGCGAGCCGCCAGACCAAGACGGCGACCGACTTCTACGCCGGCGGCCGGTCCTTCTCCGGCTTCCAGAACGGCATGGCGATCGGCGGCGACTACATGTCGGCCGCGTCGTTCCTCGGCATCGCCGGCCTCATCGCGCTGTACGGGTACGACGGCTTCCTGTACTCGATCGGCTTCCTCGTGGCGTGGCTGGTCGCGCTGCTGCTGGTCGCCGAGCTCCTGCGCAACTCGGGCAAGTACACGATGGCCGACGTGCTCGCGTTCCGGATGCGCCAGCGCCCGGTGCGCACGGCGGCCGCGGTCTCCACGATCACGGTGTCGATCTTCTACCTGATCGCCCAGATGGTCGGCGCGGGCGCGCTCGTCGCGCTGCTGCTCGGCATCCGCCCCGGCACGACCTTCCTCGGCATGGACGCCGACGCCGCCAAGATCGCCACGATCATCCTGGTCGGCGCCCTCATGATCGTCTACGTCACGGTCGGCGGGATGAAGGGCACCACGTACGTCCAGATCGTCAAGGCGTTCCTGCTGATGAGCGGCGCGGCGCTGATGACGGTCCTGGTGATGGCGAAGTTCAACTTCAACCTCTCCTCGCTGCTCGGCGCCGCCGCGGACCAGTCCGGCAAGGGCGAGGCCTTCCTCGAGCCGGGCCTGCGGTACGGCGTGGAGGTCGCCGACAACGCGAAGCAGACCTTCTACAACAAGGTCGACCTCTTCTCGCTGGGCATCGCGCTGGTGCTCGGCACAGCCGGCCTGCCGCACATCCTGATCCGCTTCTACACCGTGCCGACGGCGCGCGCGGCCCGTAAGAGCGTGCTGTGGGCGATCGGCATCATCGGCACCTTCTACCTCTTCACCCTCGCGCTCGGCTTCGGCGCGGCGGCCCTGGTCGGTGGCGCGGCGATCCGTGAGCAGGACGCGGCCGGCAACACGGCCGCACCCCAGCTCGCCGAGGCCCTGGGCGTCGACTTCTTCGGTGGCGACACGGGTGGTGCGGTGCTCCTCGCGGTCATCGCCGCGGTCGCCTTCGCCACGATCCTGGCGGTGGTGGCCGGCCTGACGCTGGCGTCGTCGTCGAGCCTCGCGCACGACTTCTACGCCAACGTGATCAAGAGGGGCCAGACCTCGGAAAAGCAGGAAGTGAACGTGGCCCGGATCTCCGCGTTCGGCATCGGCGCGATCTCGATCGTGCTGGCCCTCTTCGCACAGAGCCTGAACGTGGCCTTCCTGGTCGCGCTCGCGTTCGCGGTGGCGGCCTCCGGCAACCTGCCGGCCATCCTGTACAGCCTCTTCTGGAAGCGGTTCAACACCTCCGGGGCGACGTGGGCGATCTACGGCGGTTTGATCGCCGCCGTGGTGCTCGTGTTCTTCTCGCCGGTCGTGTCGGGGGCTCCGACCTCGATGTTCAAGAACTCCGACTGGCAGTGGTTCCCGTTGAACAACCCCGGCATCATCTCGATCCCGGTCGGCTTCCTCTGCGGCTGGATCGGCACGCTCATCTCGAAGGAGACCGACGAGCAGAAATACGCCGAGCTGGAGGTGCGCTCCCTCACCGGTGCGGGCGCGCACTGATCCACCGGCGTTCCTGACGGACCCGCGCGGCCTGCCCACAGCCGCGCGGGTCCGTCCCGTCCGAGGTTCCCGCTGCCATCGTGGGGTACGTAGGGACAAGGCGGTGGGTATCAATCGGTAGGCTTGCGCTCATGGTCGTAGTCCCGCGATTCGGAGCAGGTCACCGCGTCCTCGTCACCGGGGGTGCGGGGTTTGTCCCGTCGCACCTGGTCGACGCGCTGCTGGCGCGCGGCTGCGCGGTGGTGGCGGTCGACAACTTCGTGACCGGGACCAAGGACAACGTGGCCCACCTGGCCGAGCATCCAGACTTCACGCTCGTCGAGGCAGACGTGGCCGACGGGCTCCCCGACCACCATCCGGCGATCGCCCAGCGCTTCGACGCGATCCTGCACATGGCCTCGCCGGCTAGCCCGACCGACTTCACCACGCTGCCGATCGAGATCCTCCGGGTCGGCTCCCAGGCCACGCTCCTGCTGCTCGACCGCGCGTTCAAGGACGGCGCCCGCTTCATCCTGGCCTCCACGTCCGAGGCGTATGGCGACCCGAAGGTGCACCCCCAGCCCGAGTCGTACTGGGGCAACGTCAACCCAGTCGGTGTGCGCAGCGTGTACGACGAGTCCAAGCGCTTCGCCGAGGCCGCGACGATGGCCTACCAGCGCCACCACGGGCTCGACGTGGGCATCGTGCGGATCTTCAATACGTACGGGCCACGGATGCGGCCGGACGACGGGCGGGCGGTGCCGACGTTCATCACCCAGGCGCTGCGCGGCGAGCCGATCACGCTGCACGGCACCGGCACGCAGACCCGCTCGATCTGCTACGTCGACGACCTGGTCCGCGGCATCCTGCTGCTCCTCGACTCGACCGAGACCGGGCCGATCAACTGCGGCACCGAAGACGAGTTCTCGATGCGCGAGCTCGCCGAGCTGATCATCCGGCTCACCGGCAGCGAGTCCGTGATCTCGTACGTGCCGCGCACCGCCGACGACCCGGAGATGCGCCGGCCCGACCTGACCCTCGCCCGCACCCGGCTCGGCTTCACCCCGCGTGTGGGGGTCGAGGAGGGGCTGCGCCGCACGATCGAGCACTTCGCGCAGCGAGTCGGCAAGCTCAGTGCGCAGCGGGTGGGCTAGCCCAGCGCGAAGCGGGTGGGCTGACTCCCGTCTTTGTGCCGCCGTCGGCGTTGGCTGAAAGGCAGACTCGCCTTCCCGACCTACCCTGGCTTACATGACAGCGACCAGGTCTTCCTACGGCGGCAGCTCCGGCCGGGCGTCCGTACCGGGCATGAACCAGCCCGATTCGGGACGAATCTCCGGCCGGGCCCACGTGCCTGGCTCGGCTGCCCCGGGGCAGCCACCGGCGCGCTCGTCGGGATACGGCGGCCGGGGGCCTGGCGGCCCGGGCGGTCCCGGTGGGCCGGGCGGCCCGGTCTACCCGGGCGGCCGGCGGCCCCGCCTGCGTCCCCGCTGGGGCCGCATCGCGCTCCTGGCCGGCATCGCGGTCCTGGTGCTCGGTCTGCTGGGCGGGCTCGGCCTCTGGGCGTACGTCAACAACCTCGATGACGACCTGGCCCGCACCGACCCGTTTTCGGAGATCACCGGCGGCCGGCCGGCCAAGACGGTCGACGGCACGCTCAACATCCTGATGGTGGGCAGCGACTCCCGCGACCCCGACGCCAAGGTCGACCAGAGCAGCGAGTGGCGCGCCGACACGATCATCCTCATGCACATCCCGGCCAGCCACAAAGAGGCCTACCTGGTCTCCATCCCCCGCGACCTCTACGTGCCCATCCCGGAGAGCGCGGGCGCCGACTGCGGCAGCGGCCAGCGCGCGAAGATCAACGCAGCCTTCGCGTTCGGCGGCCTCCCGTTGGCGGTACGCACGGTCGAGTGCTTCAGCGATGTCCACATCGACCACGTGATGGCGATCGACTTCGGCGGCTTCAAGGAGGTCACCGACGCGCTCGGCGGGGTCGACCTCAAGGTGGAGCGCACGATCACCTCGATCCACAAGCCGTACCGCACGTTCCACAAGGGCGTGCAGCACATGAACGGCGACCAGGCGCTCGACTGGGTTCGCCAGCGCAAGCAGTTCCCGGACGGCGACTTCGCCAGGGTGCGTCACCAGCAGGAGTTCCTGAAGGCGCTGATGGACAAGGCGGCGAGCACGGGCACGCTGACCAACCCGAAGAAGCTCAACTCGTTCCTCAAGGCGACGACCGACGCGGTGACGGTCGACGAGGGTTTCTCGCTTGTGGACATGGCGCTTCAGTTCCGCAGCCTCCGGGGTGACAACCTCAAGTTCTTCACCAGCCCGCACAAGGGCAGCGACACGATCAACGGCGAGTCGGTAGTGGTCTCCGACAAGGAAAAGGCCCTGGCCATGTACCAGGCGATGGCCAACGACAAGATGGAGGAGTGGGCCGCGGCCAACGCCTCACCAGCCCCCAAGCAGGGTAGTTGATCGACAACCGTTGGTGGCGTAGCCGGATGTTTCCGGCTACGCCATCTGCTGTTAACCTTCCATATCTCCAGTGGCTGTATCTTGCCCGCTGGACCTGACCCCCGGCGATCGGACCCAAGGATGCAGGTGGAGCGCGGCCAGAGGCGCCCCGTAACGGACGTCACCACCCCGCGCAAACGCCGGCGGGATCCACTGTGGGCACGCCTGACCGTCATCTTCGGCGCGGTGCTCATGATGGTGAGCGGCACCGCTATCGTCGGCGCCCGCGTCGTCATCGGCAACGCCACCTCCAACATCGAGACCACCAACCTCCTCGGCGGCGCCGCCGCGGCCGCCGGCCCCGGTGGCAACAACATCAAGGGCGCGGTCAACCTCCTGCTGGTGGGCATCGACGCCCGCGCGAGGGGCAGCTCCGAGACCAGCGTGCTGGCCGACACCATCGTCGTGCTGCACATCCCGGAATCGCACGACCAGGCTTACCTGGTCTCCATCCCGCGTGACTGGCGCGTACAGATCCCCGCGTACCCGAAGACCGGCTTCGGCGGCTCGACCGAAAAGATCAACTCCGCCTTCTCGTACGGCTACCAGGGCCCCGGCACCGAGCTGGAAAAGCGCGCCCGCGGCGTCGACTCGCTGGCACAGACCGTCCACTCGCTCACCGGCATCAAGTTCAACGGCGCGGCGATCATCGACTTCGCCGGCTTCGAGTCGGTGGTCAAGACGCTGGGCGGCGTCAACATGTGCGTCGACGAGCGCGCCGAGTCGATCCACCTGGGCATCGACAAGAAGGGCAAGATCTACAAGCTCTGGTACAAGGAGGGCGTCGGCATCCAGGACCTGCCGCCAGGCGCCAAGCCGGTCGTACACGAGAAGGGCTGCCGCCGGATGTCCGCCGAGCTGGCCCTCGACTACGCCCGCATCCGCAAGAGCCTCTCCGACGGCGACTACGGGCGGCAGCGCCACCAGCAGCAGCTCATCAAGGCCATCGCCAAGGAGGCGACGAGCAAGGGCGTGATCACCAACCCGCTCAAGCTCAACAACGTCATCAAGGCCGCGGGCAAGGCCTTCGTGCTGGACACCCAGGGCATCCCGGTCGAAGACTTCATCTTCACCCTGCGCGGCGTGGCCGCCAACGACCTGGTGCTGATCAAGACCAACGCCGGCAAGTTCAACACGCAGAAGGTCAACGGCCAGGACTTCGAGCAGCTCAGCGAGCAGTCGATGCAGATGCTCGCCGCCGTCCGCGACGGCCGCCTGGCCGACTTCGTGATCAGCAACCCCCAGTTCATCGCCAAGACCTAGGCAGGCGAGCGATCGTGGTATGTAACTGCCCCCAGAGGGGCAGCGAGGGCCCGCGATCTATTGGCGTGTGGCCGACCTGTGCGCCGATCAATGAAGTCGAGGCAGGCGACAGCGCGCCTGACCGTCGGTCCTGATCCGGAAGACGGTCGCGGGCGGCACTAGATCGGGGTAATTGGGGCCCTCCTGGCAAATCCGACCTTAGGCTGAGTCAAGAGACCACCGCCGGGTCTGGGAGGAGCCACGTCCACCATCGAGCGGGAAGCTACGGCCCCGGAGTCGCCCGGTCGGCCGCCCGCTCCGCGCTGGGCGAAGGTGGTCCTCGGCATCGGGCTGGCCCTGCTGCTGGTGTCCGCGGTGGGCATCGTGGGGCTGCGGGTGCTCGTGTCGCGGTACGAGCGTTCGATCGCACAGGAGCGGCTGCTCGACGAGGCGGCGCGGCAGCGGCGGACGGCCGTGCAGGGGCCGCTCAACTACCTGCTCGTCGGCTCCGACCTCCGGGCGAACAATCCGTCCGAGGGCCAGCGGGCAGACACGATCGTGATCGCGCACATCCCGGCCGGGCTGGATCAGGCCTACCTGATCTCGATCCCGCGTGACCTGCGCGTGCCGATCGCCGGCCATGGGACTGACAAGATCAATGCGGCCTTCTCGTACGGGCGGGTGCCGCTGCTCTCCGCCACGGTGACCCAGCTGACCGGCGTCAACTTCGACGGAGCCGCGATCATCGACTTCTCCGGCTTTCGGCGGGTGGTCGACCTGCTCGGCGGGGTGACGATGTGCGTCGACACGCGCACCCGCTCGATACACACCGGCCGCCTCTTCACCGTTGGCTGCCAGCAGATGAGCGGCGCGGTGGCGCTCGACTACGCCCGCCAACGGTACGACCTGCCGGCCGGTGACTTCGACCGGCAGCGGCACCACCAGCAGCTGCTCAAGGCGATCATGGTGAAGGTGTCCGACCGTGGCCTTGTCACCAACCCGCTCAAGATCGACCAGCTGGTGCGGGCGGTCGGTGCCTCGCTGACCGTGGACACCAACGGTGTACCCGTGGAGGATCTTGTCTTCGCGCTGCGCGGGTTGGGAGCGGGTGACCTGGTGGGACTCCAGGTGCCGGCCCACCCGGAGATGATCGGCGGCGTCTCCTACGCGCTGCTGGACGACCCCGCGCCGGGCCTCTTCGCGGCGTTGTCACGCGCGGAAGTCGCCGGATGGGCCACTGCCAACCCGAAGTGGATCAACAAACTCTAGATAGAGTGGCGACGTGTTCGGACCTCACATTCCCACGGTTTCCACGGCGGAGATCCCCGCCGGTGCGTATCTGCTCGACGTGCGTGAGCCTGACGAGTGGGAGGCCGGCCACGCGCCCGGCGCCCACCACATGCCGATGATGGACATCCCTGCCCGCCTCTCCGAGCTGCCCACCGAGGGCGACATCGTCGTGGTGTGCCGCTCCGGTGGGCGTTCCGGGCAGGTGGTGGCCTACCTACTGGGCAACGGCTGGGAAAACGTGAGCAACCTCGACGGCGGCATGCAGGACTGGGCCGCCAGCGGGCGTGAGCTCGTGAGCGAGGTCGGGCAGCCGGCCCGCGTGCTCTGAGCACCCACCGTGTCGAGACCGGGACGGACACGGTGTGGGATCCAGAAAGCGCGGTGATAGCGAAATGGGAGTCCCACAGGGCAGACTCGGGGCATGCCGGAGCGCCCTGACTACGCCGCTCTGATCGCCGGCCAGGCCGACGTCATCGAGACGGCCAATTCCGGCGTGTCCGGGCTGCCGGTGGTCGGCCACCTGCTGGGCCTCGGCCAGCGGGCACTGCACGCCGACGGCATGACCTTCGTGGAGTACGGCCCTTCCGGCGGGCGGGTCATCGCCGCCAGCGGTGCCACCGGCTGGACGCTGGGCCGCCCGGTCGACCCCACCGCCCCGGCAAACGCGCGGCTGCTGGCCGGGCCGCAGACCAGCGAGCTGCCGGCCGACGCGTTCGAGGCCGGCTTCACCCTCCAGCTGCGCTCCCGCGGGCTCCACCGCGTCATCCACGCGCGCACCGACATCAGCGGCACGACGATCGGCAGCCTGCACGCCTTCTTCGCCGATCCCGACGGCACCGCGACGGCCGACGACCACTCGCTGATGGTCTACCTGGCGAGCTGCATCGCCCACCTCTACGGCGACCAGGCCGGCCTTCCCGTGCACGGCAACGGGCCGGTGGTGGCCGCGCTCGCCGACGGCCTCGCGGTGGTCGACCGCGACCTGCGCATCCGCCTGTGGAACCCGTCGGCCGAGCAGGTCACCGGCTTTCCCGCGGAGAAGATGCTCGGCGAGCGGCTGCCGTTTCCGCTGCCCGCGCCCGGCCAGGTGATCGACCACCGGCTCGACGACGGCCGCCGACTCAAGGTGGCCGCGGGCGAGCTGCCGGGGGCGCCCGAGTCGCGTGTGGTCACCTTCCGTGACACCACGGACCAATATCAGCGTGATCACGACCGCGACCTCTTCGTGGCGGTGACCAGTCACGAGCTGCGCACACCGGTCACCGTCATCAAGGGATACGCCGACACGCTCAGTAATCACTGGGAGTCGCTTTCGGAGCTCGACCGGCTGGAGGCGGCCCGCGTGATCGGGCTGCGGGCGGGCGAGCTGGCCCGCCTCGTCGACCGGCTGCTCTCCGCCGCCAACGACGGTGGTCAGGTGGGCGCGGCGCCGCCCACGCCGTTCGACCTCGTCGATGCCCTGCGCACGGCGGCGAGCGCCCTCCCCGCCGACCTGCGTCGGCGCCTCACCCTCGCGCTTCCCGACGACCTGCCCAAGGCGTTCGGCGACCGGGCCAGCATGACGACGGTCCTCACCGAGCTGGCCACCAACGCGGAGAAGTACTCGAATCCCGGCACCCTCGTGGAGGTCACCGCCCAGGCGGAGGAACGCACCGTGGTATTCCGGGTTAGCGACCGCGGCATCGGGGTACGACCGGAGCACGTCGAGCGGGCGTTCGATCGCTTCTGGCAGGGAGAGCAGGGAGACCGGAGGAGGTATCCAGGCACCGGTTTGGGCCTCTATCTCGTTAGAAGAATTGTCGAGCGGCAAAACGGGTGGGTATCCCTCCGACCCCGTCAGGGGGGCGGTACCGTCGCAGAGGTGCGACTCCCGCGCGGATAGGTGAGGGCAGGAGGCACGATGGTGTCGATGGCACTGGCCGAGCGAGCCTGGTGCGTAGTCATCCCACATCACCCCCGCGGCGCGCGCATAGCCCGGCAACGCCTCACCAACGAGCTTCGTGACGCGGTGCATCCCGCTCTCCTCGCCGACGCCGTCGCCGTGCTGGCCGAGCTCGTCGGCAATGCGGTGCGCCACGCCAACCCGCTGCCCGGCGGGGTGGTGCGGGTGGCCTGGCGGCTGCGGCCGGCCGGCTCCGAGGCCGAGGTCGACCACGACACCGTCGAGGTGCGGGTTACCGACGGCGGCGCGGCCGAGCCGCCACGCATCCGGGCGATCGCCACCGACGCCGTCGACGGGCGCGGGTTGAGCATCGTGGCCGCCCTCTCCGACTGCTGGGGCGTCGACCGAGACGGCCTCGGGCAGAGCGTCTGGGCGGAGCTGTCGGGCACTTTCGACCACCAACGGCGGGAAAGTCCGTGATCGGCCGCGCCTTTGGCCCCGCGCCGCGCGCGTAGAGCCTAGGCTGAACGGCTGTGAGAGAGCGAGCTGGCGCGGTGGCGTCTGGACGGAGCTGCCCCGCCGACGAAGTCGGGGTTTCGGGGCAGCGGAGGAAGACGTCGCCTTCAGCGCCGCGTGAGCGAACGAACCCGGAGACAGAGTGAGCAAGCGTCGAAAGAACTCCCGGTCCGCTGAGGCGGCTCCCAAGCGTCAAAAGCTGCGCGACGTATTCGTCCCCCGCCCGTTCGAGGGTCTGGCGGACGAGGCGGAGTGGATCGCGCTGCGCGAGCTGGTGCCGGCCGCGTCGGCGCCGCTGCGCCTCGCCCCCGACCTCGTCGCCAAGTACGGCGAGCGGTCCGTCACGCTGGCCACCGTGCTGCCGATGGCGTGGCCGGCGATGACCAAGCCGGACGGCCGGGTCTTCGTCGGTCTCCAGCGCCACGTGCAATCCGGCGACATCTCGCGCGACCTCGCCGTCGCCCTGCTCTCCGCACTGGAGACCGAGCCGGGCGGCACCGTGGCCGTGCCGGCCCTGCCCGGCGAAGGTCCCCGCCTCCAAGATGTCCTCGTCGACGGGGCGCTCGACGTGACGATGCACGACACGTTCGAGTTCTGGCTGGATGCCGACGCGGCCGACGACCCCAACGTGAAGGCGTCGCTGGAGCGGGCCAACGCGTCGATCTACCCGACCGTGCGGCTCGCGGCGGCCAAGGCGGCGTACTGGTGCCGGGTCCCCGAGAAGGGGCACGTGCGCTGGGTGCTGCCAGACGACGAAGACGCCGCCCTCAACGCCCTGGCGAGGCTCGCCGGTGCGGGCGAGCTGCTGCTGGGCGACGGCACCAAGTTCGCCGGCATGTTCCGCGCGCACGGCCGCCTGGTGCCGGTGTGGGACATCCCGCGTGAGCCGGAGGCGGCCGACTGGGAGGCGCCCGTGGCCGACTTCGCCAAGCGCTACACCGACGCGCTCGGCGACGAGAGCCCGCTCGACGCGACCGCCCGCCGTGCCAAGCAAGGGCTGCTGGGCCGCCAGCTCACGCTGCGCTGAGAGGCTTCAGCGGGTCGCGGACCATCGGGCAGGACATGCACCGCGGGCCGCCACGACCGGAGCCCAGCTCGGACCCGGGGATCGGGATCACCTCGATGCCGGCGCGTTCGAGCTGGGCGTTGGTTTCGACGTTGCGCTCGTACGCCACGCACAGCCGCGGCTCGATGGCGAGCGTGTTGTTGCCGTCGTCCCATTGCTCCCGCTCGGCGGTCACCGGGTCGAGCCCGGTGTCGATGACCCGGAGCGCGTCGAGGTCCATCGCGTCGGCGGCGGCCCGCAGAAACGGCGCCGGACCGTCCACCTGCGGCTCGCCGTCCTCGCCGGCCACCACCGTGTACGCCACGAGGGCGTCGGCGACGTTCGGGTACATCAGCACGGCGTCGACGTCGACCATGGTCACGATCGTGTCGAGGTGCATGGTGGCGCGCTCCTGCGCGATCGGCACCACAAGGATCGTGTGCGCCAGCCCGGCCATGAACACCCGGCGGGCCAGCCGCTCGGCGCCGGCCGGGGTGGTCCGCTCCCCCACTCCCACGGCGAGGACGCCGGGCGCGAGGAGCAGGACATCGCCGCCCTCCACGGGCTCGAGCGCGGGCTGGTAGGCCAGCTCTGTGCCGGCGAAGCGTGGATGGTGCCGATAGATCGTGTGCAGCAGCGTGGTCTCCCGCCGCCGGGCCGGCATCGCGAGGCTGCTGACCGCCGCCTGGTCGCGCACCCAGACCGACGAGTCGCGGGTGAAGAGCAGGTTGGGCAGCGGGTCGATGATGAAGTCGTGCTGGTCCATGAGGGCGTAGACGAGGCCGCCCGGTCGGCCGCGCAGCTCCTCGTGTGCCAGCCCGGCGATGAGCACATCGGACAGTCCGGCCGGGTCGAGGTAGGCCAGGTGGTCGGCCACCCGCCGGCGCAGCGTCTCGCCCAGCCGCGGGTCGGCGAGCACCTGGCCGGTCAGCTCGGCCCGCGCCTCGTCGGTCGCGAGGGTCTCGGCGAGCAGCGCGCTCAGGTAGAGGACCTCCACGCCACGGTCGCGCAGGGCGCCCGCGAAGGCGTCGTGTTCTTCCTGCGCCCGGCCCACCCAAGGGATCGCGTCGAAGAGCAGCGAGTCGCTGTTTCGCGGGGTCAGACGCGCCAGCTCAGGACCCGGGCGGTGGAGGAGCACTGTGACGAGTCTTCCAACCTCGCTGTCCACGTAATGGGCCACAATGGTCAGCGTAGCCACTCGGGTAGCACCATCTGACAAAAGAGGCGGGTCGTGAATGCGGCATTCATCCCCAGTCACTCCGCCGTCACTCCTTCTTGAGTACCCGCTCAACCACGTACCGTAGTGAAACCACAACTAGAGAGACCTTTTGCCGGAGGTCCGCGATGACCGTCTTCCCTGCGCGTCGTGCTGTCCCCCCGCAGCGGGCGCTACCCCCCGCTGGCCAGTCCCCGACGGGCGACGGTCAGCCAGCGATCCTCGAAGCGGTTCGACCCACCCCACTCGAGTGGGCCCGTAGGCGGCGTGCCGAGCGCGATGCGCGGCGCGTAGAGGCCGCTGGCGCCCGCGCACTCACCCGCCTAGACCACCTCGGCCCCGCGTGGCACGTGGTCGACTGGCCGCGCACCGACGTGCCCGCCGCCCTGATCGACATCGAGGGCCGCGCGCGCGACGAGCGGGCCGGGTTCCTGGCGATCGGGCCGAGCGGCATCTTCGCCGTCACGGTCGCCGACCACGGCCGCGCTCGCGTGATGATCGCCGGCGACGTCGTGCAGATCAACGGCAAGCGCCCGGCCTACTTCGCCGAGGCGCGCCGCGACGCCAAGCGCGCCGCCAAGGCGCTCTCCGCCGCGGTCGGGCTCAACGTGCCGGTCACCCCCGTGCTGACCTTCGTCGGATCGGGCCAGATCAGCGTGTACGGGCTGCCGAAGGACTGCCTCGTGGCGACCCACCGCGAGCTCGACCGGCTGCTCGTGGCCGGTGGTCAGAAGATCACCCCCGCGACGGCGGAAAAGCTCTCCCAGGTTGCACGCCACCCGTCCACTTGGCTCAACGCTCCGTACCGGTCGGCGGCCAACTACCGGTGGTACGAGGACGGCCGAACGGCCGCTGACAAGAGGGGTGCCCGCCGGTAGCGTCCCAGCCAGCCGTACCGGACAAACCCGCCGGAAGGATCGGGGTCGGCGTTCCGCGTCGAAACCGGTTAGCGTAGCGGTTTACCGGCGGAGTGTATTGGAGGCGCGGGGTGGCGCACGTCGAACTCTCCATTTCGGAAGCGTTCGTGCCGGAAGCTCGCGCGACCTTACAGCCGGAGCGGCTCGGCAGCCTCGAGCTGTGGGAGCCCACCGTCGCCGCCGCCGGCGAGCCGTGCATGCTGATCAACTCCGAGATGGTGATCGTGGCCATCTCCGAGTCGGCGTGCCAGCTGCTGGGGCTGGGCAGCCCCGCCGACGCCACCGGCGAAAGCCTCGTCGAGGGCGTGCTGCGCCTCGTCGACTTCACGCAGGCGCGCACCGAGCTGCCCGACACCGAGATCGACAAGATCCCGCCCGTGCTCGCCATCTCGTCCGGCCGGCTGGCGCGTGGGCTCCTGCGGGTCCAGTCCGGCACCGAGGGCGGCGCGGCCACGGTCGACGCCATCGCGACGCCGCTGCACGACGACGGCGAGGTTACCGGCTCGCTCACATTCTTCTGTGAGGTGTGAGGCACTCCTCGTATCCGCCTAATATGGACCTCGGCCATGTCCGGCCGTCCAGCGACGCCCGTTGATGTTCGAGGAGCCCGTGCCTGCCCACGCCCGCGCCGCCCGTCGTGGTGCCGCCGTGACCGCCATCGCCACACGTGCCGGTGCCGCGGCGATCGCCATCGCCGCGCTGGTCACCGGCTGCGGCGTGCCGCCGGAGCTGCGCGATCCGCCGGGCAGCGTGGTCCCCTCGCCCAAGACGGCTCCGCCGACGGCCTCCCCTCCGCCGGTCGCCTCCGACCTGCCACCGACCGCCGTGCCCAGCGCTACGCCCACGTTCGGCGAGGCCACCGCTGTGCCGTGCCAGGGGCAGCCCAGTGCGGCGCAGGTGATGGCCCTGTTGCGCAGGACGTCGGGCATGTTGCCGGGCGGCGGGTCGGCCACGGTGCGCTCGGACACGCCGCTCTGCGCCGGCACCTGGCAGTACAGCGTGATCGTCGTCTCCAACCGCGACCCGCTGCTGGTGGTGACCCGCGGCGCGCCGAGCTCGCTGACGCTCGTCACCGCCGGCACCAACGTGTGCAACATCCCGGTGCGCACGAGCGCGCCGGCCGGCATCCGTGTCGTGGCCTGCGAGGGCGGTCAAGCCCCCGGCAATGTCTAGGCTGATGGCATGCCAGGCGTGCCACCCACCCATTTCATGTACCTCGGCCCCGAAGCCACCTTCGCCGAGCAGGCGCTGCTGACGCTGCCCGCGGCCGCGCGCGGCACCCGTACGCCGGCGCGCAGCGTTCCGGAGGCGCTGGACGCGATCCGGGCCGGTGAGGCGGACGCGGCGCTCGTACCGGTGGAAAACTCGATCGGCGGCGCGGTGGGCATCACGCTCGACGAGCTGATCGACGGGGCGCCGCTGGTGATCACGCGCGAGGTGGTGATCCCGGTCGAGTTCGTGTTCGGCGCGCGCCAGCCGGTGGCGTTCGAGCGGATCCGCACGGTCGCGGCGCACCCGCAGGCCTCCGCGCAGTGCCGGGGCTGGCTGCGCACCCACCTGCCCGAGGCCACGGTCGTCGACGTGCTCTCCAACGCGGCCGCCGCGATCGCCGCCGCCGCGGGCGAGTACGACGCCGCGATCTGCGCGCCGATCGGCGCCGACCGGTACCGGCTGGCCCTGCTCGCGGAGAAGATCTCCGATCACCCGGACGCGGTGACCCGCTTCGTGCTGGTGTCCCGGCCGTCAGCGCCGCCGGAGCCGACCGGCGACGACGTCACCTCGCTGGCCGTCTTCATCTCGCACGACCGGGTGGGCGCGCTGCTGGGCGTACTCATGGAGCTCGCGGTGCGCGGTATCAACCTCACCCGCATCGAGTCGCGGCCGACGGGCGAGCGGCTCGGGCGGTACGCGTTCTTCCTCGACTGCACCGGGCACGTCTCCGACGACCGCCTCGGCGAGGCCCTCCAGGGGCTGCGCCGGGTGTGCGCCGACGTCCGCTTCCTCGGGTCGTACCCGCGGCAGCGCGCGGTCGGTGACGACCGGCCGGTCCCCGCGCCGGCCGGACTCTCCGATGTGGACTATGCCGACGCGGCCGCGTGGCTGGCACGCATCCGCGCGGGCGACGTGAGCTAGCCCTAGTTGCCGAGCAGGCCGCCTAGACCGCCACTGCTCTGCTGCTGGCCGCTGCCCTGCACCGGCGGCTCCTCGGACGGCTGCACCACGACGAAGCCCTGCCCGGCGAAGCTCATCGTGAAGGCCTCACCCGTGCGCCGCCCCAGCAGCGTGCCAAGGCCCAGCTGCTCGGCCCGGTGGTAGCCGGTCTGAAGGCTGGCCGACCAGCACACCGCCGCCTGCGGGTCGACGAACGTGGGCTGGTCGACGTTGAGCACCACGGGGGTGCCCTTGGTGGTCACCGCGATCCGCCCGTGCCCGGTGAACACGCAGTTGAACAGGCCGGCCGAGGAGAGCATGCCCATGCCCTGCACCATCTTGATGTCGTACTGGAGCGTCGAGTCGAAGGCCAGCACGCTGGAACCGTTGATCGACAGGGCGTCGCCGGGCTCCAGGTCGATGAGGTGCACGTCCGACGCGAGGTCGGCGAGGAAGACGTCACCGTGACCGCTCATCTTCATCAGCGGGACACCCTCACCGGTCAGCTTCTGCTTCAGAAACTTGCCGATCCCGCCGGAGCCGAGCGCCTGGAACTGGACCTGGCCCTGGTAGGCGACCATGGCGCCGGTGCGGGCCATGCACTCGCCATTGAGCTCTATTTTCAACATCTTGGAGTTTTGCAGCCGCATGCCGGGCTGCGCCGACTCCTTCTCGAGGTTCTCCGCCGAGAACAACGCGCTACGCATGCCTCGGAGAGTAGGCCGCGGTGGCAATAGTCGACCTGGGCCGTTCAGCCCCAACCGAGCTCGTGCAGGCGCTCGTCGTCGATGCCGAAATGGTGCGCTATCTCATGGACAACCGTGACAGCGACCTCTTCGACCACGTCGTCCTCGTTGTCGCAGATGCGCAGTGTCGGGTTGCGGTAGATGGTGATCCGGTCGGGCAGCACACCGCCGTAATCCCAGCCCCGGCGGGTGAGCGCATACCCCTCGTACACACCGAGCAGCTCCGGCTCGCCCGGCGGTGAGTCGTCTTCGACAAGGATCACCACATTGCTCATCAGGCCGAGCAACTCTTCCGGCACCTCGTCGAGGGCCTCGCTGACCAGCTCCTCGAACCGCTCGCGGCTCATCTCGACGGGCACACGACTCATTCTGCCCGACGGCAGGGATGACCGACGGCGCCGGAGAGCCGGCGCCGCCGGGAAGACGGAGGGTCAGGCCAGCTGGGCGTTGAGTGTGATCTCGGCGCCGGGCGAGAGCAGCCGGGAGATGGGGCAGTTTGCCTTGGCGCCTTCGGCGATCTTCAGGAACTCGGCCTCGTCGATGCCCGGCACCTGGCCGACCGTCTCCAGGTCGATGCGCGTGACGGTCATGCCGGCGTCGGTCTTGTCCAGGTGCACCTTCGCGGTCGTCTCGACCGAGTCCGGCGTGAAACCGGCGTCGGCGAGGCCCTTCGAGAAGGCCATCGAGAAACAGCCGGCGTGGGCGGCGCCGATCAACTCCTCGGGGTTGGTCCCCTCACCCTCCTCGAAGCGGGACTTGAACGAATAGTTCCCCTCGTATCCGCCCTTACCAGTGCGGATGGTGCCGGAACCCTCGGTGAGATTGCCCTGCCAGCGGGCAGATGCGGTGCGGATAGGCATGAGCCCGACGCTAGCCCAATCGGCACTCCGATGCGACGATCCCGCTATGACCCGGAAGGTGGCGCTGGTGGGCGGCGGCGGCGCGCTGGTGGTGGCCGGATTCGTGCTCGCGCTTCTGGCGCTCGCGGTGCCCTGGGCCCACTACCGGCTCGCGGTCGACGTTCCGGTGGAGGGCGCGGACCTGGACCACTCCGGTGGCATCGCGGTGTTCCAGCTCGACCTCGGCTGGTGGTACGTGATCGCCCTCTTCGTGGTGCTCGGCCTTGTCGCGGGCGCGGCGGCGGCCACCGGCGGCGCGGCCCGGGGCGCTGGGGTAGCCGCGCTCGCGATGGGCGTGCTCGGCATGCTCCTCGCCAGCCTGGTCGGCGCGCGGGCCGCCGGCGCCTCGATGGACACGCTCGTGAGCGGGCTCGCGATGGTCGACGTCCGGGCGACCCGTGGCCCCGGCGTCGGCTACGGGGTGGCCGCACCCCTGGTGTTGGCGCTCGGTGGCGCTCTGTTGTCAGTCCGCACCCAGCAAAACTGATGCCTATCCTGGTCGGGGAGGCAGGGGCGGAGGATGGCATGGCGACGATCAAGCTGCCGGTAGGCATCGACTGGACACCGGAGATCCTTCAGGACCTCCCGCCCGACTACCGCTATGAGCTGTGGGAAGGGAACCTGGTTGTGGCAGCCGCAGCGATGCGTCCGCGGCACGCGGACGGCGTGGGGCGCACTTACCGCCTCCTCATCCACGCCGGCAGGCTGGCATACCTGGAGCAAGGTGTAGTTCTAGGCCCACGCGAACTTGTCACGCCCGACGTCGCAGTCTTCCGAGACTTACCGGCGAAGGAAGTGGCCTATCACCCGGCACGTGAGTTCGAGCTGGTAGTCGAGGTCGTGTCGCCGGACTCGCGCACCGCGGATCGCATCGTCAAGCCGGCCAAGTACGCCGCCTGCGGCATACCGGAGTACTGGCGAGTGGAGGAAACGGACGACGGCGACACGGTCGTTCACCAGCACAAGCTCGTTCGTGAGGCGGGAGCTGAGCGCTACGTCGAGACGCGGGTGGTCATGCTGAGCACGCTGGAAAAAGAGAGTCTCTAGCCATGTCGCAGGAGCCACAGGAGCCACAGGCGGACATCGGCGCGCGGCTGGACGAGCCGGCGGTCGTGGAGTTCGGCGCCGACGCGCCGGTCCGGCAGCGCCCACGCGCGTCGCAGATCCTCACCGCCGTGCGCAAAGACTGGCGGCTCGTGCCGATCGTCGCCGGCCTGAGTGCGGTCGCCATCTTCGCCTCGCTGGTCGGAGAGTGGCAGACCACCACCTTCACGCCGCAGTCCATCGTGCTTCCGCCGGAGCAGGTGCCCCCGCCCGGCACCGCCGGCGTCGCCGACCTGGGCGGCTACGCCACCGGATACCTCATCGGGATCTTCGTGCTCGTGGGCTGCATGAGCCTGCTCCTCTTCGGCCGCCCCGCGATGCGCGCCCAGCTGCGGGTCCTCGGGCTGACAGCGGCCGGCTTGTCCGCCGCGATCCTGGCCGGCGCCACGGTGTGGCTCGACGACCACAGCGCGTCGTACCAGCTGTCCCGCCTCTTCTTCGGTCCGCAGGGTCCGACCTACGAGCTGGCGTACGGGCGCGGCCTGCCCATGGCATTCCTCGGCATCGCCGGCTTCGCGATCGCCTTCTACCTGGCCGGTCGGCTCATGCCGGCGCCAGCCGTGGAGCCGGCCGCGGCCGGGGCGGGCGCCGACGCCGAGCCGCGGGACGCGGCCACGCAGGTCGACTGGCCATGGCGGCGGCCGCGGGCGGCGCAGGAGCCGGACGACCTCGACAGTGACCTTCCGCCGCCGGCCGATCTCACGGTCGGGCCAACGGCGCCGTTCGTTCCCATGCACGATGGCAAGCCGCCGGCCGACGGCAGAAACGACTTGCCGACCCCGTAGGCTGGTATGTCGTGATTGACCTCCGCCTGCTTCGCGACGACCCCGACGCCATCCGTGCCAGCCAGCGCACCCGTGGCGAGTCCGAGTCCGCCGTCGACGAGCTGCTGCGCGCCGACGAGGGGCGCCGTGCGGCGGTGCAGGCCTTCGAGGCACTGCGCGCCGAGCAAAAGTCGCTGGGCAAGCAGGTCTCCCAGGCCAAGGGCGACGAAAAGACCGCACTCCTGGCCCGTACCAAGGAGTTGTCGGCTGACGTGAAGGCGGCCGAGACCGCCGCCACCCAGGCTGAGCAGGCGCTGCGCCAGGCTCAGTTGGCCGTGCCCAACGTCGTGGAAGAGGGCGCACCGGCCGGCGGTGAGGACGACTTCGTGGTGTTGCGCGAGGTTGGTCACAAGCCCGACCTCGACAGCCCGCGCGACCACCTGGAGCTGGGCGAGGCCCTGCGCGCGATCGACATGGAACGCGGCGCGAAGGTCTCCGGCAGCCGCTTCTACTTCCTCACCGGCGTCGGCGCGCTGCTGGAGCTCGGCCTGCTCCAGATGGCCATCGCCCAGGCCGTGGAGTACGGCCTCACGACGGTCATCCCGCCCGTGCTGCTCAAGCCGGAGTCGATGGAGGGCACCGGCTTCCTCGGTTCGCACGCGAGCGAGGTCTACCGGTTGGAGGCCGACGACCTCTTCCTGGTCGGCACGAGCGAGGCACCGCTGGCCGCGTACCACTCGGGCGAGATCCTCGACCTGGAGCGCCCCATCCGATACGCGGGCTGGTCGACGTGCTTCCGCCGCGAGGCCGGCTCGCACGGCAAAGACGTGCGCGGGATCCTGCGGGTGCACCAGTTCGACAAGGTGGAGATGTTCACCTTCTGCCGCCCGGAGGAGGCACGCGACGAGCACCTGCGGCTGCTGGCCTGGCAGGAGGAGATGCTCGCCAAGGTCGAGGTGCCCTACCGCGTGATCGACGTGGCGGCCGGCGACCTGGGATCGAGCGCGGCCCGCAAGTACGACTGCGAGGCGTGGGTGCCGTCGCAGAGCCGCTACCGCGAGGTGACCTCCACGTCCAACTGCACGACGTTCCAGGCCCGCCGCCTCGGCATCCGCTACCGCGACGCGGACGGCAAGACGCAGACCGCGGCGACGCTCAACGGCACGCTCGCCACCACCCGTTGGCTGATCCCGATCCTGGAAAACCACCAGCAGCCGGACGGGTCGGTGCGGGTGCCCAAGGCACTCCAGCCCTATCTGGGTGGCCGCGACGTGTTAGAGCCCGCGTGACCTTGGCGTCGCACGAAAGTCATGGATGAGTAGCGTTCGGTGAGGTACGGTTGCTCCCCCGCCGGTGCCGGAGCGGAGTCGCCGCGCCGGTCTCGGCCGGGTGAGGAGGGACCATGCCCCGCCCGGGACTGCCAAAGCTCATCGCCACTGACCTCGACGGCACGCTGGTGCGCAGCGATGACACCGTGTCGGAGTTCACCCATCAGGTGCTCGACCGGGTCCGGGCGGCCGGCATCCCGATCGTGGGTGCCACGGGGCGTGGGCCGCGGCTGGCGGAGCTCACCCGCAACGACATCCGGGCGGCCGACTACCTGGTGATGGCCGGCGGTGGGCGGGTAATCGACCAGACCGACCCGGCCGGCCCGGTGGTCCTGCGCGACGAGCGGCTCTCCGGCGTGACGCTGGCCAAGCTGCTCACCGATCTCGAGGCGAAGGTCGGGCCGCTGATCGTCATGGTCGAGGCGCAGGATGGCCCGGGTGCGCCGCTCTGGGGCGACTTCGACGCGGCGTGGCCATACCCCGAGGGTTTCGAGGAGCGGGCCCGGGCCGAGTGCCTTGACGGTGACGTGATCAAGGCGTTCGCGCGTACCGCCGACCACGACGTCGACACGCTGCTCGCCACGGCACGCGAGATCGTGCCGCCGGAGCTGGCCTCGGTGACCCAGGCCGGGCTCGGGTTCGTGGAGATCTGCCCGCCGGGCGTCGACAAGGCCACCGGCCTCGCGGTCGTGGCCGACGTGCTCGGCGTCGACCCGGCCGAGGTCCTGGTCTTCGGTGACATGCCCAACGACATCCCGATGTTCGAGTGGGCCGGCTGGGGCCGGGTCGCGGTCTCCAACGCCCACCCGACCGTGCGGCTGCTGGCCGACGAGGTGACCTTGCGCAACGACGACGACGGCGTAGCGGTCTACCTCGATCGACTACTGTCGCGTTGATGGGAGACGCGCCGCGCCTTGTCGCCACCGATCTCGACGGGACGCTGGTGCGGCAGGACCGCTCGCTCAGCCCACGCACGGTTGACGTGCTGGCCCGGATCGCCGCACGGGGCACCGTGGTCGTGCTGGTCACCGGCCGTCCGGTGCGGTGGCTCAGCCAGGTGTACGACCAGCTGCACGAGCCGCTTCCGGCCGTCTGTGCCAACGGTGCCGTGGTGTACGACCCGGACGGCGACCGCATCGTCCGCGCCAATCCGCTCGCACCTGACCTGCTCGCCGACGTGACCCAGCGGCTGCGGGCGGAGGTGCCGGGCGCGACCTTCGCGGTCGAGGTGGCCGACGGGCGCGAGTTTCGGCACGACGCGGAGTGGCCGGTCTTCTGGGACGCCGAAGACCCTACGATCCGGGTGCTCGCCACGCCCGACGAGGTGGCCTCGGTGCCGGCGGTGAAGCTGCTGGTGCGGGCCGGTAAGCGCGACCCGGACGCGTTCGTGCGGATCGTCGCCGCGGCGCTCGGCGGGCTGGCCGAGGCGACCCACTCGTCGTACTCCGGGCTGGTCGAGATCTCCGCGGCGGGCGTCACCAAGGCGGCCGGGCTGGCCTGGTTTTGCGAGCAGCGCGGCATCGAGGCGGCCGAGGTCGTGGCGTTCGGCGACATGCCCAACGACGTGCCGATGCTGACCTGGGCCGGCCGCGCGGTCGCCGTCGCCAACGCCCACCCGGCCGTCCGCGAGATCGCCGACGACGTGACCCTCTCGAACGACGAAGACGGCGTAGCCGTGTACCTGGAAAAGCTCTTCGAGATCGAAAACTGATCTACCCGGGTCCGCGTCAGCTGCGGACCGTTGCTCCCGCCGGAGACCGCGGAGGCCGGCGGCTCGCTGGAGCGAGCCGAATTCCCCGACCTCCGCTGCCGGGTCCGCGGGTCAAGCCCACCTCCGCGCGCCCCAAGAGGGCAGCCCTGTCACCGTCCAGACGGGTATACGGGAGCCCTCTTCACAGTTCATCCCCAAGAGGGCTGCCCTCTTGGGGGCAGGGGCAGGCCGGGACCAACAGCGGAGGGTGAGGCCGCGGGAGCAACGGTCTGGACCACGGCGGACGTCGCGGTAGCTCACATCTCGAAAGGTCTCTAGAGGTATTGGCCGGTGCGGCCGCCGCCCTCGCCTTGCTGGGGCTGCTGGGTGCCGGGCATGCCGGGCATGAGCCCGCCGGGCACTGCCGGCAGCGCGGGACGACCGCCGCCGCGCATCTGCTCCAGCTGGAGGCGGGCGGCCATCTGCTGGGCCACCAGCGCGGCCTGGATGCCGTGGAAGAGGCCCTCCAGCCAGCCGACCAGCTGGGCCTGGGCGACCCGCAGCTCGCCCTCGCTGGGCGTCGCGCCCTCTTCGAAGGGCAGCGACAGCCGCTCCAGCTCCTCGCGCAGCTCGGGAGCGAGGCCGTCTTCGAGCTCGGTGATGGAGCGCCTGTGAATCTCGCGAAGCCGGCTCCGGCTGGCCTCGTCGAGCGGCGCCGACCTCACCTCTTCGAGGAGCTGCTTGATCATGCTGCCGATGCGCATGACCTTGGCGGGCTGCTCGATCAGGCGCGACGGATCCTCACCGTCGGCTTGCGCGTCGGTATCGACGGTGCCGACCGGACGTCCGTCCGGACCGACCACCACGACGGTGCCCGGCCCGGGGCCAGGCTCTTCCGGGGTACGGGGTGCTTCGGGCATGCCGTCCATCTTCGCGCAGAGGCGGGTGCGGGTGGGCACCGGTGGGGGCAACTGAGCAATACCGCGTCGGGATAGCGTCTGCCCATGTCCAGCGACCCCCGTGGCGTTCTCCACCGCCCGACCCCGCCGCCGGACGCCACCGTGCGGTACGGCGACCACCCCGACCAGATCGCCGATGTGCGGCTGCCGCCGGCCGGCTCTCCGACGCGGCCCCTGGTGATCGTGGTGCACGGTGGCTTCTGGCGGGCGGAGTGGGATCGATCACACACCGCGCCGCTCGCCGCCGACCTGGCCGCCTCCGGCTACCCCGTGGCACAGCTCGAGTACCGCCGGACCGGGCAGCCGGGTGGCGGCTGGCCCGGCACGTTCGCCGATGTTGTGGCCGGAGTCACGGCGATCCCGCAGCTGATGGGCCTGGGTTGGGCGCCCCCGCTGCTGCTCGGCCACTCGGCTGGCGGCCACCTCGCGATCTGGTACGCGCTGGCCGGTCCCGCGCCCGTGCTCGGGATCGTGGCCCTCGCACCGGTCGCCGACCTCGCCGAGGCGCACCGGCTCGACCTCGACCGCGGGGCGGTGGCCGCGCTCCTCGGCGGTGGGCCGGGCGACGTCCCGGACCGGTACGCGGAGGCCGACCCCTCCGCTCGCACACCTCCGGCTGTACGGAGTGTGATCGTTCACGGCGCCCGGGACCGGCACGTCCCGGTGGAAATCAGCCGCAAGTACACGGCGACCGCACGCGCCGAAGGTGGCGAAGTCACGCTCATCGAGCTACCCGAAGCGGAGCATTTCGCCCTTATCGACCCGCATTCCACCGCCTGGCCTGTGGTGAAGAACGCGCTGATGTCCCTGCACCCATAAGGCGGCAGCGGGCCAAGTTAATAAAGCTTCATTGACGCAGCGTCGCGAACCAGGTAGACAGCCGGGTGGGCCGCGATCCGGCCCCCGACCATGGGAAAGGCTGACCGTGCCCCAGATAGACCGCCGGCAGGCGCTGAAACTCTTCGCGGCCCTCGGCGCCGCCGGAGTCGCCGCCGCGTGCGCCTCGGACGACGCTGCCGACAACGAGCCGCAGCTCAGCGACGACCCGGTCCGGATCGGACTCGTGGCGCCGCAGACCGGCCCGCTGAAGGTGGTCGGCGACGACCTCGTCAACGGCTTCCAGCTGTACCTCCAGCTCAACCAGAACCGACTCGGTGGACATCCCGTGCAGCTGGTGACGGCCGACGAGGGCGCTGACGCCAAGTCCGCGAAGGGCGCCGTCGAGTCCCTCCTCGGGCAGGGCGTGCTCGCGCTCACCGGCGTGGCCAACTCGGCCTCGCTCTCCGGCCTGCGCGACACGATCGAAAACGCCAAGGTGCCCCTCATCGCCACCAACGGCGTGCCCGGGAGCCTGGAGGGCGTGCTCTACATCTGGTCCGCCTCGTTCGTCGACAACGAGCCCAGCCTGGCACTCGGCAGCTACCTGACCGGCGTCGTGTCGAGCAGCCAGAAGGTCGCCGTCGTCGCGCCCACCGACGACACCGGCCGCGACGCGGTCGACAAGTTCCGCCAGGCCTTCGGGGCCGACAAGCAGCCGATCGAGACGTTCTGGACAGCGCCCACGATCGCGCCCAACAAAGACTTCTTCCGTCCCACGCTGGGGCAGTTGAAGTCGAGCGGCGCCGACGTCCTGTACGCCTTCTACTCCGGTCCGGCCGCGGTCGAGTTCGTGAAGCAGTACCACTCCGAAGGTCTCAAGGCGACGATCTACGCGCCCGGCGGCTTCACCGAGGGCAGCGCGCTCGAAGACATGGGTGACGAGGCCAAGGGCATCTTCACCGCCATGAACTACTCGGCCGACCTCAACAACGAGGCCAACCGCCTCTTCGCCACCGCGTACCAGCGCGAGCACGACCTGCTGCCCTCGGCGTCGGCGATGGCGTCCTACGACGCGGCACAGGTGCTCGACCGGGCCATCCGCTTGTGTGGCGGGCGCCCGACCGCGCAGCAGGTCAACCTGATGCTCGGCCGGGTGGGCCAGATCGACAGCCCGCGCGGCACCTGGCAGTTCAACCAGCCGCGCAGGCCGCAGCAGAGGTGGTATCTGCGCGAGGTGCGCCCGGACGGCCAGGTGCTGTCCAATGTGCTGCTGAGCGAGCTCGCGACCCTGGGCTGATCCGTCTCTTTCGTCAGGGGCGTAGCTCGGCGACGCAGCACTTGACGCTGCCGCCGCCCTTCTTCAGCTCGGAGAGCTCGACGAGCACCGGCGTGTAACCGGCCGCCTCGACCTTGCGGGCCATCCCGGTGGCCTCGCTGTTGAGCACGACGTTGCGGCCGTCGCTGACCAGGTTGAGCCCGAACGCGTACGCGTCCGCCTCGTCGGCCAGCAGGGCGTCCGGGAAGAGCTGGCGCAGCACGCGCTGGGAGGCCGTCGAGAACGCGCCCGGGTAGTACGTGACCCGGCGGTCGTCGAGCGCCGCGAGCGCGGTGTCGAGGTGGTAGAAACGCGGGTCGACGAGCCGCAGCGAGACCACCGGCCGGCCGAGGACGTCCTGCGCCTCGGCATGCGCGTCCGGCTCGGTGCGGAAGCCGTACCCGGCCAGGATCAGGCCGCCGTACGCCGCCGGCAGATACGCGAAGTCGCCCTCGCCCTCGTTGGTCCGCGTGGGCGCACGGAACTCCCAGCCGCCAGCCTCGTAGAACGCCCGGTGCGCGGACGCCTCGGCGGTGCGCTGGGCGTACTTGAAGCGGGCCCCGTAGGCGACACCGTCGACGGTGAACGCACCGTTGGCCGCGTACACCATGTCGGGCAGGTATGGCTCGGGCGCGAGCACGTGCACCGCGTGCCCGAGGCCGGTCAGGGTCTCCCGGAGCCGCTCCCACTGCTTGAGCGCGAGCTCGGTGTCGACGGGCGTGGTGGTGTCCATCCACGGGTTGATCGCGTACGCCACCTCGTAGTGCTCTGGCGGGCACATGAGATATGTCCGGTTTCGCGGCATGCGCTGCTGGCTCACGCACAAAGAGTAGGTACGCTGCATGTGCGAAGACAGCCGGAAATCTTGCGTCGGAGAGGCGAAGCATTGCAGATCGACGACGTAGACCAGCGAATCATTGCGTCCCTGGTCGCCGACGCACGCGCTTCGTATGCGGACATCGGCGCCCGCGTTTCCCTCTCCGCCCCAGCCGTGAAGCGACGGGTCGACCGGCTGCGCGCAGCCGGGGTGATCCGGGGATTCACGGCCGTCATCGACCCGGCCGCGGTCGGCTGGACCACCGAGGCGTTCGTCGAGCTCTTCTGCGCGGGGCGCACCACGCCGGCGCAGATCGCGGTCGCCGTGCGGCGCCTGCCCGAGGTCATCGGCGCGTACACCGTCTCCGGCGAGGCGGACGCCCTCGTGCACCTGCGGGCGGCGGACATCGCGCACCTCGAAAACGCCCTGGAACGGCTGCGCGCGCAGACGTTCGTCACCTCGACGCGCAGCACGATCGTGCTTTCCCGGCTCGTCGACTCCCCGACGGTGGTGGCGGCACCGACCTGATCCCACCGGGAACGACTGCCGCCTACGCGGCGTCCAAGCCCGCATGACACCGAGACTCGCGGTCGCCGCGGGCGCGCCGCTCGCCCTGCTGGTCGCCCTCGCCGGGTGTACGTCTTCGCCGGAGCCGCCCAGCCCGCCGGCACGGCACGATCCCGCCGTGCCCGCCGGGCAGTTCAAACTCGTCGCGTTCGACTCCTGCGCCGAAGGGCTCGCCTTGATGAAGAAGGCGGCCAAGGAGTACGTCGGGCCGTGGGGCCTCGGCGGCGGGATGCCGTTCGCGGAGGGGGGCGCGCGTTCGGCGGCCGGTGCCGCGGAGGACTCCGCCGCCGGCTCCAGCGCGAAGCAGGCGCCGAGCTACTCGGGCACCAACACGCACGAGGCCGGCGTCGACGAGCCCGACCTGGTCAAGACCGACGGCCGGCGGATCCTGACGATCCAGCAGGGCGTGGTGCGGGTCGTCGACGCGGGCTCGCACAAGCTCACCGGCAAGCTCGACCTCGCCACC
Source organism: Phytohabitans sp. LJ34 (assembly GCF_052068095.1). Classification (NCBI taxonomy): domain Bacteria; kingdom Bacillati; phylum Actinomycetota; class Actinomycetes; order Micromonosporales; family Micromonosporaceae; genus Phytohabitans; species Phytohabitans sp. LJ34. Next base: position 115,128 of record NZ_JBQHDG010000005.1, read on the forward strand.
GGCGACGACGACCCGGTCCGCTGGGGCGAGGGCTCACTGCTGCTGCACGGCGACCGCGCGCTGGTGCTGATCCGCGGCGGCTGGTACACCGCCGCCGAAGACTCCGCCCGGCCGGCCGGTATCGCCAGCACGCGGGTCATCCTCCTCGACATCTCCGGCGCGCCGAAGAAGATCAGCGAGTACGAAGTGGCCGGCAGCCTCGTGGACGCGCGCCAGGTCGGCGCGACCGCCCGCGTCGTGGTGCGCTCCTCGCCCCGCCTGGACTTCCCGTACCGGGAGGGCCTCTCGGAAAAGCAGCAGGTGGCCGCCAACAAGCGGATCATCGACAAGGCCACCGCCGACGACTGGTTCCCCCGATACACCGTCAAGACCGGCGGCACCACCGACAAGGGCGTGCTGGGCTGCGACCGCTACTCCCGCCCGGCCACGTACTCGGGCACCTCGCTGGTCACTCTGCTCAGCTTCGAGCTCGGCGCGAGCGGCCTCGGCGACGGTGACCCGGTCGGCGTGGTGGCCGACGGCGACACCGTCTACAGCAACGGCGTCAACCTCTACGTCGCCAACGACCAGCGGTGGCGGGTGATGGGCTGGCTCCAGCGCAGCAACGGCGAGCCCAAGCCGGAAGACGAGATCACCGAGATCTACCGCTTCGACATCTCCAAGTCCGGCCGGCCGGCGTACGTCGGCTCCGGCTCGGTGCGCGGCTGGCTGATCAACCAGTACGCGATGTCCGAATGGGACGGTCACCTGCGCGTGGCCACCACCAGCGGTCGCACGTGGGGCGACGCGCCAAGGTCCAGCTCGACCGTGTACGTGCTGCGCCTGGCCGGCGGTGCGATGCCGGAAGCCGGCAAGATTACCGGGCTGGGCAAGGGCGAGCGCATCTACGCCGTACGCTTCGCCGGCACGACCGGGTACGTCGTGACGTTCCGCCAGACCGATCCGCTGTACACAGTGGATCTCACTGACCCGGCCAAGCCGCGGGTCGCGGGCGAGCTGAAGATCACGGGCTACTCCGCGTACCTGCACCCGGCCGAGCCGGGCCGCGTCATCGGCGTCGGGCAGGAGGCCTCCGAGCAGGGGCAGGCACAGGGCACGCAGGTGTCGCTCTTCGACGTGTCCAACCTGGACAGTCCCTCGCGGCTGGCGCAGCACCACGTGAAGTCGGCGCACTCCGAGGCCGAGTACGACCCGCACGCGTTCCTCTACTGGCCCGAGGACAAGCTGCTGGTGATGCCGCTGTCGGTGTGGGAGCGAGACCGCGGGAGCAACGGCGCGCTGGTGCTTCGTGTCGGCGACACCGCGATCACCGAGGTGGGCACCGTCTCGCACGAGACCAAGACCGACCAGCCCGGCATCGGCATGATCCGCCGCTCCCTGGTGATCGGCGACGACCTCTGGACGGTGTCGGACAGCGGTCTGAAGGCCACCAACTTGTCCACGTTGGACACCCGAGCCTGGCTCAGCTGGAGCGACTGATGGCGGCACCACTGGGGAGCGACCCCGCCAACCAGCGCCTTGGATGGGCGATCGCGCACCTCCCGGCAAGGGAGGCGCGCGATCGTGCGCCCGACCCCGAAGACGAGGAACGCGACCGCCGGAAGAAGTAGCTACAAGTACATGCCGGTGCGGTGGTCGTCCGCGTCGCGGTGGGCGGGTTTGTCGCCCTCGCCGAAGAAGCGCTTGCCGCCGAACTCGCCGTGCAGCCGATCGTCGAGCTCGTCGGCCAGGCCCGTCATCACCTGGACGGCGAGCATCAGGTGGGTGGGCTGGAAGTTGCGGCCAAACACCGGGATGGACGCCCACACCGTGTCGTTGGTGCAGTAGAGCCGGCCGATCGGCATGCGGTTGGTCAGCTCGGAGAGCTTGACGTAGAGCTGCTCGGTCGGCTCCACCTCGGTGAGCACGGGCGAGAAGACGTCGACGAGCGGCGGGTTGTCGCGGACCCGCACGAACACCATCGCCGAGCCGGCGCGGATGCCGATGTCGCCGTCGGAGTCGACCTGGAGCTGGTCGGGCGCGCTCTTCATCATCGCGGCGACGACCATGCGCACCTGCTCGTCCAGCTCGAGCACGTCGTCGGACTCGCCGCCGCGCACGACGCGCTCGGCCAGCTCGACCTCGTCGTCGTCGAGGAGCATCTCGGGACGGGCGGTGCCGAGCGGGTCGACCGGCAGCGGCTCGTCTTCGGCGTCGTGCACGACATAGACCAGGAACGCGGGGTGCGGCGCGCCGTACACGTCGCGGAGCGTCCGGGAGATCGTGGCGGCCAGCCGCACGGCCTCGGCGGTGGTCGAGCGGAGCCCGAACTGATCGCCCGAGCCCTCGACCACCCCGGGCGGCGACCAGCCGAGCGCCACGAGGTCGGCGACCGCCGCGCGGTCCATCCGGAACCCGGGCGGGAGGCTCGCGTTGCCCACAGCCAGCGCGTTGATCCGGCCGTCGTCCTCCACGGTGAGGCTCACCGAGTACACGGCGTCGCCGGTGCCGGACGCGGTCGGGTCGAGGGTCAGCTCCACGTGTGCACCGATAGGCAGCTTCGCGAGTGTGGCCGCCAGCGCTGTGGCGAACTCCCGCCATGCCTCGGTCACCTTGGAGCGCAGGTCGGCCGTCGTCGGCTCGTCGAGCAGGATGGTTTCCGGGGCCTGCCCGCCAGCTACGTCGGCTTTGCCCTGGTCCTCGGTCATGATCGCCTCCGTCCGTCAGCCACACCCTACCGAGCGGTTGGGGCGCGAACTGACCACCGGTCATTCAAGGGCTACGGGGCTATTGTGCAGCTATGGCGAAAGGGGCGCCGCGCGACGATCCAGGCGACCGTGACCTGCGGATCGAGACACCGAAGCGCACAGCGGCCGGGTTGCCGGGCGTCACACACGCGCTGAGCGCGGGGTTGGCCCAGATGGGGGTCCGCCGCACCGCGCTCACGCTGCTGCGCATCAACCAGCCGAGCGGCTTCGACTGCCCTGGCTGCGCCTGGCCGGAGCCGGCGCCGGGTGCGCGTTCTCACACCGAGTTCTGTGAAAACGGCGCCAAGGCGGTGGCCGAAGAGGCCACGCTGCGGCGGATCACACCCGAGTTCTTCGCCGCCCACCCGATCTCCGAGCTGGCCGAGCGTTCCGACCACTGGTTGGGACAGCAGGGGCGGCTCACCACGCCGGTGGTGCGCCGCCCAGGGTCCGACCACTACGTGCCAATTTCGTGGGACGAGGCGTTCGCGTTGACCGCCGGGCACCTGCGCGCGGTCGAGCCGGACGAGGCGGTCTTCTACACCTCCGGGCGCACCTCCAACGAGGCGGCGTTCCTCTACCAACTGCTCGCCCGGTCGTACGGCACGAACAACATGCCCGACTGCTCCAACATGTGCCACGAGTCGTCCGGCGTCGCGCTCACCGGCACGATCGGTATCGGCAAGGGCTCGGTGACGCTCGACGACATCCACCGCGCCGAGCTGATCGTGGTCGTGGGCCAAAACCCGGGCACCAACCACCCGCGCATGCTCTCCGCGCTCGAAGAGGCCAAGCGCCGCGGCGCGAAGATCCTGGCCGTCAACCCGATGCCCGAGGCGGGGCTGATCCACTTCCGCAACCCGCAAAAGGTTCGTGGCCTGGTGGGCAAGGGCACCCCGCTGGCCGACCGCTTCCTCCAGATCAAGGTGGGCGGCGACCAGGCGCTCTTCCGCGCGATCGCCGCGCTGCTTGTCGAGTGGGGTGCGGTCGACCAGTCCTTTGTAGACCGCTACACGAGCGGGTTCGAGGCGTACACCTCCGTCCTTCGCACGCTCGACTGGGCTGACGTGGCCGCGGCGACCGGCCTCGCACGGAAGGAGATCGAGGCCGCGGCCCGCATGTTCGCGTCGTCGGGCGCCACGATCGTGTGCTGGGCGATGGGCTTGACCCAGCAGCGCGAGGCGGTGGCGACCATCCGCGAGATCGTCGACGTGCAGCTGCTGCGTGGCATGCTCGGCAAGCCGGGCGCCGGCCTGTGCCCGGTGCGCGGCCACTCCAACGTGCAGGGCGACCGCACCATGGGCATCTGGCACGAGCCGCCGTCGTGGTCGGCCGCCGCCGGCGACCTGCTCGGCGTCTCCATGCCGACCCGCCGCGGGTACGACACGGTCGATGCTCTCCGCGCCATGCGCGACGGTCGGGTGCGGGTCTTCATGGCCCTGGGCGGCAACTTCGCGTCCGCCACGCCCGACACGGCCGTGACCGAGGCGGCGCTCCGCTCGTGCGCGCTGACCGTGCACGTGTCGACCAAGCTCAACCGCTCGCACGTCGTGCCCGGCGCGACGAGCCTCATCCTGCCCTGCCTCGGCCGCACCGAGCGCGACCGGCAGGAGTCGGGCGAGCAGTTCGTCACCGTCGAAGACTCCATGTCGTCGGTGCACGCCTCCCGCGGCCGCCTCGCCCCGGCCTCGCCCGACCTGCTCTCCGAGGTCGCGATCGTCACCCGCTTGGCCCGCGCGCTGATGCCCGAGTCACCGGTGCCGTGGGCCGAGTACGAGGCCGACTACCGCACCATCCGCTCGGTGATCGCGGCGGTGGTGCCGGGCTTCGCTGACTTCGAGGCGAAGGTCGCCGACCGGGCCGGCTTCACACTGCCGCATCCGCCCCGCGATCGCCTGGAGTTTCCGACACCCAGCGGGAAGGCGATCTTCACCGCCGGGCCGCTGTCGGTGATCCGGGTGCCCGAGGGCCGGCTGCTGCTCCAGACGGTGCGCAGCCATGACCAGTACAACACCACGATCTACGGGCTGGACGACCGCTATCGCGGCGTGCACGCCGGGCGGCGCGTGGTCTTCGTCAACCCGGAAGACCTGGCGGCGCTGGGCGTTGCCGACGGCGACATGGTCGACATGGTTTCCGAGTGGACAGACGGCGTGGAGCGGCGGGCGAAGGGCTTCCGCGCGGTCGCGTACCCGTCGGCCCGCGGCTGCGCCGCCGCGTACTTCCCTGAGGCAAACGTGCTGGTCCCGCTCGACTCGACGGCGGAAGGCTCAAACACCCCCACGTCGAAGCAGATCATCATCCGTCTCGAACCGGTGTAGCGGCGCATCACTAGCATTGGCCGCGATGAGAGCCGCGCTGGTTCGTACGACCGCGGTCCTGATGGCGATCGGGATCGCGGCCGCCGCCTGCGGTGACGACCCGGCCGACCCGGCACCCACCTCGCCGCCCCCGGCGTCCGCGACAGGTTCGCCACCGGCGCCCTCTCCGTCGGCGAGTGACGCCGAGGCACAGGTCGAGTTCTGCGCAGACCTCAACGGCTTCGCCACGGCCGCTGGGCCCGCGTTCGACCTGGGCATCCTCGCGCTGATCGACGGAGAGTCGGCCAACGAGCGAAAGGATCTGAGCGGCCTCGTCGACTCGATGGTGCTGCACGGCACGCTCCTCCAGGCGCGGATGCCGGCCGAGCTGGCCGACGACCTGCGGACGGTCGTCGCCGCGGCGGGTGAGGCCAAGGCAAAGCTCGCGGCGAAGGTTTCCGCCGGCGAAGCTGTCGAGCCGTTGCAGACCGAGAAGGTGAAGGCCGCGCGCGAGGCGGTGGTGGCCTACCGGGGGTCGTGCTGAGGCGCTACGCCTCGGCGCCCGCGCGCTCGGCCAGCGCGGTCAGGCGAGCGGCGGCGTCCGCCGGATCGGCGCCGCGCCCCACGGCCAGACCCAGCAGGTAGGCGGAGACCGGCGCGCCCGGACGCACCACGTTGTGCGCGACGTCGCGGGCCAAATCGAGCACAAGCTTGACGTTGGCGTCAGCCACTTCCAGGCCGAGCTCGGCGCAGGCCGCCTCGGTCCACTCGTTCAGGTTCATCGGGCCCATTCCTCCGCTTGACGCAGGTCTTCGTCGGTGTCGCAGTCGAACCACGGTGGCGGGCCGGGCTCGGTCCAGGCGACCTCAGCCACATCCAGCCCGGCGAAGAGGGCCCGCATCGAGGCGCCGGCCAGCCCGCGCCCGGCGGCCAGGCGATCGATCGGCGCAAGCAGGGAAGGCGCGCGCCAGACACCGCACAGCAGCTGGCGGCGGCCATCACCGTCCACGTAGAGCGCACCATCCACTGTGGACGCCGCGAGCCGCTGCCGGAGGCGGGTGACCGCGGCTCGGGTCAGGAAGGGGAGGTCGGCGGCGAGGAGGGCCACGTCGCCGGCGTCGCGGGGGAGGAGTGCGATCCCGGCGGCCGTCGCGGCGACCGGCCCCGAGCCGGGCGGGTCTTCGACCGTGGTGATGACTCCCGTGGGCGGCTCCGCCGGCGTCGCGCCGACCACGACCACCGGCGCGGCGTCGGGGACGGCACGCAGCACACGGTCGAGCATGCTGCGGCCGGCGACCGTCAGCGTGGGCTTGGCGGCCCCGCCCAGGCGCCGCCCAGCGCCCCCGGCCAACACGATCGCCGCGAAACCCCGCACACCCAGACCGTAGCCGCCCCGCGACCGCCACGCCGAGATTCGGCATGCCGCGGGGCGCGCACCCGCCCCGGCCCTCCCACGAATAGGACCGGGGCGGTCTGTGCGAGTAGTGCCTAGACGCCGCGCGGGGCGACCGCGAGGGTGGTGAGCGTGCTGCCGCGGCCGAGCTTGCCGATCAGGCGGGCCTTGCCGGACCCCAGGTCGATCGCGTAGATGCGGCTGCCGCCGGAGCGGGACAGGGCCGCGATGGCCTCACCGTCGGCGGCGATGTCGAAGCCGCCGGCCGAGTCGACGTTGAGCGTGAGCTTGCCGGTCGTACGCAGCACGCCGTCATTTGGCGGGGCCTGCACGGTCAGCACGTCGATGCCCGTGTCGATGTCGTACAGCGTCGTGGCGGTGGTGCCCACGAAGCCATTGGTGTACGCGGCGTGCGCCACCTTGGGCTTGGCCTTGGCGTTGCGGTCGTCGGCGGCGTAGACGAGCGGTTTGTCGACGCCCGCCACCGCGCCCGTGTCGGGGACGAGGCGCAGGTTTTGCCCGGACGAGGTGACCACGCGCAGCCGGTCGACGACCGGGTTGACGTCGAAGCCGACCGCGTTGCCGAACACGGCGGGGCTGAACGGCGTGCCCACCGCGGTAGCGGCGGCCGTGCGCGGGTTGACCGTGTAGATCTGGTTGGTGCTGCCGAGCGCGTAGAGCTGGCCGTTGGCCGGGCGCACGTCGATGCCGAGCACCTTCTCGCCGGCGGCGAGCCCGGTGATCGGCTGCTGCGAGCGGATCTTCAGCGAGTCGCGGTCGAAGCGGACCAGGTCGTTGCGGGCCGTCGTGGCGTACACGGTGGTGGGCCCACCCGCCGAGGCGGTGATGCCGACGACGCCCTTCGGCAGCTTGCCGCGCGGGCTCGCCTTGCCGGTGCGCAGGTCGACGCGGACCAGGCGGGTGGTGTCGCCGTCGCCCTTGACCCGCACGGCGGCGATCGCGGTGTAGTCGGCCTCGTCGAACGTGTCACCCTTGGCCGCGCCCACGATGTCGAACCCGTCGAGCCCGAGCACGTCGACGCCGAGGCGGCCGACCGGGAAGAGCTGGCCGGTGTTGGGTGAGACGGGCGGCATCACGCCCGGCTTGGTGCCCTGGAGCACCAGGATGTCCTTGCTGCTGTCGATGTCGTAAAGCGCGGTCGACGTCGCGCCCGCCACGCTGTTGGTGTATCCAGCAGCGGTCACGCCCTTGCTGGCCAGCGCCGTGTCGACGCCCGCGACCGCGCCCGTGGTGGGGTCGATCCGCAGGTTTTGCCCGGTGTCGCTGATGATGCGCAGCCGGTCGACGGTCGGGTTGAAGTCGACGCCGAACCGCTTGCCGGAGAGCGCGGTGGTGAACGGGGTGCCGACCGGCGCCGCGGCGCCGGTGGCCGGGTCGATCACGTACAGCCGGCTGGTGCTGCCCACGGCGTAGAGCTGGCCATTGGCTGGCCGGGTGTCGATACCCACGAGCTTTTCCCCTTCTGCCAGGCCGGTGATGGCCAGGCTCAGCTCCTGCCGGCCGGTGCCGAGCTTGTCGAACCGGTGGAGCCGGCCCTCCTGGGTGACGACGAAGAGGTCACCCCGATCGCCGTATCCGTCGCCCGCCCGGCTCCGCGAACCGGCCAGCTCGGCCGGGGCGTCGTCGCCACCACCGCCCGGCATCCACGTGCCGATCGAGACCATGCCGGTGGCGACCGCGGCCAGCGCCGCACCTGCGAGGCCAGCGGTCAGCGCGGTCGCGGTGACCGAGACCCGCCGCACCGTTCCTTTCCTCGAACCCATCGGGTTTCCTCCCTCATGAACCCCCGGCTTTCGGCCGGCTTCTGTCAGGGCTTCGGAGGGGGCACCCGCCGCTGATGGGTCGCTCGCGAACGGGTGGCACGAATTGGGGAGTCAGGGGAGATTGGGGAGATGGGCAGGGCAACGGACCGGCGCACGGTCCTTACGATCGACACGAGCGGGCGGGGCACCGTGGAGCGGCGGGACACCCTCGCCGCCGAAGAGCCACTGGAGATCCGGGTCGGACCGGCCGGGCCGGCGCCGCGGCGCCCGCTGGCGGTGACCATGCGCACGCCGGGCGACGACCTTGACCTGGCCATCGGGTTTCTGCTCACCGAGGGTGTGATCCGCCAGGCAGACGACGTGGTGACCGCGCAGCTCTGCGCGGGCACCGACACGCCGAACACGTACAACGTCGTGGACGTGGTGCTCGCCGGCCATGTGCCGCCGCCGGAGACCGACCCGGCCCGCAACTTCTACACCACCAGCTCCTGCGGTGTGTGCGGCAAGGCCAGCATCGACGCCATCCGCACCCGGTCGCAATTTGACGTGGCCGGCGACCCGGTCGGTGTGGACGCGCAGGTGCTGGCCGCCCTGCCGGGCCGGCTGCGTGCGGCCCAGCGGGTCTTCGAACGAACCGGCGGGCTGCACGCGGCGGGCCTCTTCACCCCGTCGGGAGAGCTCGTGGTGCTGCGCGAAGACGTGGGCCGGCACAACGCGGTCGACAAGGTCGTCGGCTGGGCGGTGCGCGAGCAGCGACTGCCACTGCGCGGCCACGTGCTGCTGGTCTCCGGCCGGGCCAGCTTTGAGCTGACCCAGAAGGCGTGGATGGCCGGCCTGCCGGTGCTCGCCGCCGTGTCGGCGCCCAGCACGCTCGCCGGTGACCTGGCCGCGGAGGCCGGCATGACGCTCGTCGGCTTTCTCCGCGGCGAGACGATGAACGTCTACACGGGTCACCACCGGGTCAGACCTGGGGCCTGATCCGAAAGGGTTGTCGGGGCGGGCCGGAGCCCGGACCCAGCCCAGCGCGGACTTTGCAATCAGGCCCTGGCCGGGCGGCGGCGCGGCCGGCGGCTGCCCACCCGGGCGTGTGGCGGCATCGGAAACGACTCCAGAGCGGACGGCGGGATGCCGCGGCGCAGCACGTCGTCGAGGAGGCGGGCCATCGAGTAGGCCGGATCGGCGTCCCTGGCCCGCTCCACCGCGGCGACGGCGAGGGCGCCCTGCCCGGACCGCCAGGCGGCGAACGCGAGCAGGCACGCCGGCGCCGGCACGAGGTGGGACTCCGCCCGGCGCAGCACGTCGACCCACAGCTCGATGTGCCACTCGTCGACGCCCACCCGCTCCCACGCGTAGTCGCGGACCGGCAGGTGCTTGAGCAGCACGGTCAACCAAGCGACCTCGTCGTCGCTGAGGCGGCCGCCTTCGCGGTGGCAGCGCATCGCCTCCCGCACCGCGGCGGCGCCGAGCTGACGCAGCGACCGGCTGCCCAGCAGGTCACCCGGCGGCGAGGTGGCAAGCATGCTGCTCAGCCGCGCGGTGGCACGCTCGGTCAACCGGCGCATCGACTCGCGGGTCGCACCGCCGATCGGCGCGATCTGCCGCACGAGCGTGTCGCGGTCGGGGAGCGCCACGTGCCCGGCGTGGGTGGCCGCGGCGGCCACGGGGCTGGCCACGGGGTCGTATGCCGTGCCCTCGGGCGGGCAGCAGCCCTCGCCGGGGCACGCGTAGGACCAGTAACGCCCGTCGGCCACGCGCAACGCGTCGATCACGCCGACGCTGTGTCGCTCCAGCGCCGCGCGGATGGCCAGCACGGGCTCGCGCGCCCGCTCGTCGGTGCCGTAGCCGACGACGGCGGCGGTGTCGACGTCCTGCCGCATGACGACGGACGTCACGTACTCCACGAAGGCGGGCGGCTCGCCCAGGTCACCCCGGGCGGCGAAGACCACGTGGCGGGCGCGGAGCCCCACGACGACAACGCTGTCGCGCGGGTGGAAGCCGAGCAGAAACGGGATGGCGGCGAGCAGGTCAGCTGGTGTGCGGAGGGCGAGCGGTGTCATGTGGGCAGCTTGCGCTGGCCTGGATGAGATCAGAAGGCCCTGTGGACGACACCCGGGTTATCCACAGGCACGCTCAGTAGTGGAGCAGGTCAGGACTTAAATCGGAGCTCGTGAATGTCGATGTCCTGCCGCCACGCGTGCTCGCGCCGGCCGAGGTCGAGCGTCAACTGGAGCGCGGAGAGCACGTCGTACCCGGCCGCGTGCAGGCTGCGGATCGCGTCCACGTTGCGCGACTCGGGGGAGATCGTCAGGTAGGCCAGCCCACGCCGCCGCGCTTCGTCGGCGACGTGCCCGAGCAGCGCCCGGCCGACGCCCTGGCCGCGGTGTGCCTCGGTCACCACGACCGGCTCGACCTCGCCCGCCCGGCCCTTCATGATGAGGCCGACCAGCCCGACGACGCCGTCTTCGCCGTGGTCGGCGACCCACATGCCGGACAGGTCCAGCCTGGTCAGGTAGTCCTCGAACGCCGCGCCGGGGTCGGCGCCACCGAAGCCCGGGTCGTCGTAGAGCGCCCGGTGCCGCTCGGTCAACTCGACCCACAGCCGCCGGCCGGCGCTGTGGTCGCCGGGCCGGTACGAACGGATCGTCACCGCCATGACGTCATGCTTACCCCTGTTAAGCCGACGGCGACACCCACTTGGTAAGAGTGGTCGACATGGACCTCGCGTACCTCCGGGCGCACCCCGAGCATCTCCCCGCCTTCCTGACCCATCAGCGAATCCGGGAGACGCCCGTGCCAGGGGGCAGCATCTGCACCGCCTCCCGGCTCACGCTCGACGACGGCGCGTCCCTGTTCACCAAGTCGTGGAGTGGCGCCGCGCAGCCGGTACCAGATGGATTTTTCGAAACGGAGGCCGCGGGGCTGCGGTGGCTGCGCGATGCGGGCGGCGCGCCCGTGCCGGAGGTCATCGCCGCGCTGCCCACGCTGCTCGCGCTGGAGTGGGTGGAGCCCGGCGCGGCGACGCCGCGAGCGGCGGAGCGCCTCGGGCGCGACCTGGCGGCCACCCACCGGGCCGGCGCCGGCGCCTTCGGGGCCGAGGGGCCGGGCTTCATCGGCGCGCTGCCCGCAGACAACACGCCGTCGCCCGGCCCCTGGCCGGGCTGGTTCGCCGAGCGCCGGCTGGTGCCCTACCTGCGGATGTCGGCCGACAACGGCGCGCTCTCCGCACCCGACGTCGCCCTCGTCGAGCACGTCGTCTCGCGCATCGACGGGTACGGCGGGAACGAGCCGCCCGCGCGCGTACACGGGGACCTGTGGCCGGGCAACGTGCTGTGGGCGGCCGACGGGCGGGCCTGGCTCGTCGATCCCGCGGCACACGGCGGCCACCGCGAGACCGACCTCGCCCAGCTCGCCCTTTTCGGGGGCGCGCCGCACCTGGACCGGGTGCTCGCCGCGTACCAGGAGGAGTGGCCACTGGCGGAGGGCTGGCCGGCCCGCGTGCCGGTGCACCAGCTGCACCTGATGCTCGTGCACACGGCGCTGTTCGGCGGGGCGTACCGATCCGCTGTTCGGGCAACGGCCGAGGCGGCGCTGCGCGCTTGACGCGGTAACGTCAAGAGATGACCACCGCGGGGCTCGTCGACCGGTTCGGAAGGGTGGCGACCGACCTGCGGGTCTCGCTCACCGACCGGTGCAACCTGCGCTGCAACTACTGCATGCCGGTGGAAGGGCTGCCCTGGCTGCCCAACTCGGCCGTGCTCACCGACGACGAGGTGATCCGCCTGGTCCGGGTCGCGGTCGAGCGGCTCGGCGTCGACGAGGTCCGCTTCACCGGCGGTGAGCCGCTCATCCGGCCCGGCCTCACCAAGATCGTGACGGCGGTGGCCGAGCTGAGCCCGCGCCCGCGCCTGTCGCTGACCACCAACGGCATCGGCCTCGACAAGCTGGCCCGGCCGCTGCGCGAGGCCGGCCTCGACCGGGTCAACGTCTCGCTCGACACGCTCGACGGCGAGCGGTTCGAGCGGCTGGCCCACCGGCGGCGGCTGCCCGACGTGCTGGCCGGCCTCACCGCCGCGCGGGCGGCGGGCCTCACCCCTGTCAAGATCAACTCTGTGCTCCTCCGTGACATCAACGAGGACGAGGCGCCGGCGCTGCTGCGGTTCGCCCTGGCGGAGGGCTACGAGCTGCGGTTCATCGAGCAGATGCCGCTGGACGCCCAGCACGCCTGGGATCGCACCCGCATGATCACCGCCGCGGAGATCCTCGCCGCGCTGGAGGCGGAGTTCACGCTGCTGCCCGACCCGGCCGAGCGCGGCGGCGCACCCGCCGAGACATGGCTTGTCGACGGCTTCACCGCGCCCGGCGGCCAGCCGGCGAAGGTCGGCGTGATCGGCAGCGTCACCCGCCCCTTCTGCGGCGACTGCGACCGCACCCGCCTGACCGCCGACGGCCAGGTACGCAACTGCCTCTTCGCCACGGAGGAGTCCGACCTGCGGGGCGCGCTGCGCGGGGGTGCCGGCGACGAGGAGATCGCCGACCGTTGGCGCGCGGCCATGTGGGCCAAGCGGGCCGGACACGGCATCGACGACGCGAAGTTCCTCCAGCCGGCCCGCCCGATGTCCGCGATCGGCGGCTGACATGGCGGTCGAGTCGATTACGGTGCGTTACTTCGCCGGCGCCCGGGCCGCGGCCGGCGTGCCCGAAGACTTCGCGCCGGCCGGCCTCTGCCTGGACGACCTGGCGGCCGAGCTGTCGGCCCGTCGCGGCGAGCGGCTCGGCACCGTGCTCAAGGCGGCGAGTTTCCTGGTCGACGGCGTCGCCTGCCACGACCGCCAGTCCGCCCTGCCCGGCGGGGCGACCGTCGACGTCCTTCCCCCGTTCGCCGGAGGCTGATCCGAGCGTGGGCGTGATCGTGTTCGTGGTGTTCGCGTTCGCCGTGATCGGGCTGATCCACTTCTACCTGTGGAAGCGCCTGATCCGCGACACCACCCGACCGGGCCGCTGGCGCCGGGCCGGCGGCGTGGCCGCGCTCGTGCTCGGTGTGCTCGTGCCCGCCACCCTGGTCGGCACCCGGATGGGGCAGTGGTGGCTGGCCTGGCCCGGCTACCTCTGGTTGGCGGTCATGTTCTACCTGATCGTCGTGCTGGTGGTGCTGGAGATCCCGATGCTCGTGGCCAAGCTCTGGCTGCGCCGCGGGCGGGCGTCCGCCCCCGTGCCGGCCCTGGTCGGCGCCGGCGGTCCGGCGGCGGAGCCGCCGGCTCCCGATCACCAGCCCGATCGGCGGCTGCTCCTCGCCCGCGGGGCGGCCATCTTCGCCGGGCTCACCGCCGCGGGCGTCTCCGGGTACGGCATCCGCAGCGCACTCGGCCCGCCCCAGCTCGACCGCGTGTCGATCCCGCTGGCCAAGCTGCCGCGCACGATGGACGGCATGCGCATCGCGCTGGTCTCCGACATCCACCTCGGCCCGCTGCGCGGTCGCGGACACACCGAGCGGATCGTCAACATGATCAACGAAATGGACGCCGACCTGGTGACCGTCGTCGGCGACCTCGTCGACGGCAGCGTCGAGGAGCTGGGCGCGGCCGCCGCCCCGCTGGAGCGCCTGCGCTCGCGCCGCGGCACCTACTTCGTCACCGGCAACCACGAGTACTTCTCCGGGCACCAGGAGTGGGTCGACGAGGTGGCCCGCCTCGGTCTGCGCCCGCTGCGCAACGAGCGGCTGGAGATCGAGGGCCTCGACCTGGCCGGCGTCAACGACATCGCGGGCGAAGAATACGAAGACGGGCCCGACTTTCCCAAGACGTTCGACGGGCGCGACCCGAGCCGCCCGGTCGTGCTGCTGGCACACCAGCCGGTGCAGGCGGAAAACGCGGCGAAGTACGGCGTCGACCTCCAGCTCTCCGGCCACACCCACGGCGGCCAGATGGTGCCGTGGCACCTCCTGGTCCGCCTCGAGCAGCCGATCGTCTCCGGGCTGGGCACGGTCGACGGCACGAAGGTGTACGTGACCAACGGCGCCGGCTTCTGGGGTCCGCCGGTACGTGTCGGCGCGCCCCCACAGGTCACCCTCGTCGAGCTGCACAGCCAGTAGTGAGCGAGCGAGCTGGCGCGGCGGCGTCTGGACGCAGCCGCCCCTCCGACGATGTCGGGGGTTTCGGTGCGGCGGAGGAAGACGTCGCCTTCAGCGCCGCACGAGCGAGCGAACCCGGAGACACAGTGGGCGTCACGCGCGCGTGGCAACACGCGCCGGACGACGCGGGCATGGCACTATGCGGCGTGCCTCCGTTCAGCGTTGCACCTCAGGACAGCTCGACCGGCAGCAATCCGTACGTCGTTGACCTGCACATCCACTCGAAGTACTCCCGCGCATGCAGCCGCGACCTCAACCTTCCCAACCTGGCCTGGTGGGCGCGGCGCAAGGGCGTCAGCGTGCTGGGCACCGGCGACTTCACCCACCCGGCCTGGCACGACCACCTGCGTGAGACGCTGCACCCCGCCGAGCCGGGCCTCTACCGGCTCAGCCCGGAGGCCGAGCGCGAGATCGCCCGCAAGCTGCCGCCGATCCTCGCCAGCGCGGCCGAGGCCGATCCGGTGCGCTTCATGCTGAGCGTCGAGATCTCCACGATCTACAAGCGCGACGACCGCACCCGTAAGGTGCACCACCTGATCTACCTGCCCGACCTCGACGCGGTGGCCCGCTTCAACACCGCGCTCGGGCGGATCGGAAACCTGGGTGCGGACGGGCGCCCGATCCTCGGCCTCGACTCGCGCGACCTGCTGGAGATCACGCTGGAGGCGAGCCCCGACGGCTTCCTGGTGCCCGCACACATCTGGACGCCGTGGTTTTCCGCGCTCGGCAGCAAGTCGGGCTTCGACGCGATCGCCGACTGCTACGCCGACCTGGCCGAGCACATCTTCGCGGTGGAGACCGGCCTCTCCTCCGATCCCGAGATGAACTGGCGGGTGTCCAGCCTCGACCGCTACCAGCTCGTGTCCAACTCGGACGCCCACTCGCCGCCGGCGCTGGCCCGCGAGGCGACTGTACTGACCGCGCCGCGTGACTACTTCGGCATCCGCGAGGCGCTGCGCACCGGCGACGGGCTGCACGGCACGATCGAGTTCTTCCCCGAGGAGGGCAAGTACCACGCCGACGGCCACCGCGTCTGCGGCGTCAACTGGCAGCCCGACCAGACCCGGGCCGCCGGCGGCCTCTGCCCGCAGTGTGGCAAGCCGCTGACCGTCGGCGTGCTCAGCCGGGTCGAAGACCTCGCCGACCGCGACGACGCCCGCCCGGGTGCCAAGCAGGTCACCCACCTGCTCTCGCTGCCGCAGATCGTCGGCGAGATCAACGGCGTCGGGCCGCGCTCCAAGACCGTCGACGGCCAGATCAACACGCTTGTCGCGGCGCTCGGCCCGGAGCTGCGGATCCTCACCCACACGCCGCTGGCCGACATCGGGCAGGCCGGCGGCGAGCTGCTGGCCGAGGCCATCGGGCGCCTTCGCCGCGGGCAGGTGCGGCGGGTCTCGGGATACGACGGCGAGTACGGCGTGATCAGCATCTTCCAGCCGGACGAACTCCCCCGTGCCGGTCACGCCCATCAGGCGGACACGCTCTTCGACATGCCCGTGCCCGCGCAGCGGCGGCCGGCCGAGCCCGCGCCGCGACGCAAGGCGGAGGCACCGAAGGCTCCCCGCCAGGCGAAGGCCGCCCCGCCCGTGGCGGCGCCCGCCCCGCCGATCGCGGCGCCGGCCTCGCCGCACGAGCCGTTCGAGCCGATGCTCTCCGGCATGGAGGAGGTCGGCACCGGCCTGCTCGACCGGCTGGACGCGCTACAGCGGGTGGCCGCCTCGGCGCCGGGCGGGCCGCTGCTGATCGTGGCCGGGCCGGGCACCGGCAAGACCCGCACGCTCACCCACCGCATCGCGTACCTCTGCGCCGAGCTGAACGTCTACCCGGAGCAGTGCCTGGCGATCACGTTCACCCGGCGCGCGGCGGAGGAGCTGCGCGAGCGGCTCGACGGGCTGCTCGGGCCGGTCGCCGAAGACGTCACGGTGGCGACCTTCCACTCGCTGGGCCTCGCGATCCTGCGCGAGCACGCGTCGGCGGCCGGGCTCGGCGAGGGCTTCGGAGTCGCCGACGACACGCAGCGGGCGGAGGCGAAGGCCGAGGCGGGCGACGACCGCGACGCGTACGTCAAGGTGC
Organism: Phytohabitans sp. LJ34; assembly: GCF_052068095.1. Taxonomy (NCBI): domain Bacteria; kingdom Bacillati; phylum Actinomycetota; class Actinomycetes; order Micromonosporales; family Micromonosporaceae; genus Phytohabitans; species Phytohabitans sp. LJ34. The sequence continues at coordinate 131,531 of NZ_JBQHDG010000005.1, forward strand.
TCCGCCAGCAAAACCTCGTCGACCTCGACGAGCTCGTCGAGCTGCCGGTCACGCTGCTGCGCGACGATCCGGAGCTGGTCGAGGAGTACCGGACCCGGTGGCGGTGGATCTTCGTAGACGAGTACCAGGACGTCGACGCCACCCAGTACGAGCTGCTGCGCCTGCTCAGCCCGCCAGACGGCAACCTGTGCGCGATCGGTGACCCGGACCAGGCGATCTACTCGTTCCGCGGCGCCGACGTCGCGTACTTCCTGCGCTTCTCGCAGGACTTCACCGACGCCCGGCTGGTGCGGCTGACCCGCAACTACCGCTCGGCCGCGCCCATCGTCGCGGCCGCGGTGCAGGCCATCGCGCCGTCCACGCTGGTGAGTGGGCGGCGGCTCGACCCGGCCCGGCTCGACCCGGAGGCGCCACTCGTCGGCCTGTACCCCGCCGGCTCGGCCGTCGAGGAGGCCGACTTCGTCCGCCGCACGGTCGACGAGCTGGTCGGCGGCGTCTCGCACCGCTCGCTCGACTCGGGGCGGATCGACGGGCGCTCTTCCACGATCTCCTTCTCCGACATAGCGGTGCTGTACCGGACCGACGCGCAGGCCGCCCCGGTCGTCGAGGCGCTCTCCCGCGCCGGCATCCCGGTGCAGAAGCGCTCGCACAACAGGTTGCGCGACCGGGCCGGCGTCGGCTCGATCGCCCGCGAGCTGCGGCACGCCGGCGGGCTGGGCGGCTCGATCGCGGCCCGCGTGCGGCTCGCCGGCCAGGTGCTGGCCCAGCGTTTCACCGCGCCGACGCTCGACGCGCCGTCGGCGACCAGCCCGGAAGACATCTGGGGTGCCGTCGAGGTGCTCACCCCGCTGGCCCAGCGCTGCGGCGACGACCTGGAGCTGTTCCTGTCGCAGCTGGCCACCGGCGCGGAGGTCGACGCGCTCGACCCGCGCGCCGAGGCCGTCACGCTGCTCACCCTGCACGCCGCGAAGGGTCTGGAGTTTCCGGTCGTGTTCCTGGTCGGCTGCGAAGACGGTCTGCTGCCGCTGCGGCTGCCCGGCAGACCGCCGGCCGAGGAAGAGCTGGCCGAGGAGCGCCGGCTCTTCTTCGTCGGCCTGACCCGCGCGCAGGACCGGCTGTACGTCAGCCACGCCTCCCGCCGCGTCCGCTTCGGCACCGAGCGGGAGACCCGGCCGACGCCGTTCCTCGAAGCGATCGACAGCGGTCTTTTCGAGCGGCTCGGCGACGCCGGCCCGCGCCGCCCCAAGGACCGCCAGCTGCGCTTGCTCTGAGAGATTGGCGCGGTTCCGGGAGGTATGGCGAGGGGGTCGCCACGCTACGGTGACCGGGAACATCGCAGTCTCGGGAGGGCTGTCACATGTCTAACTACGGGTCATATTCCGGCCCGCCGCAGGAGCCTTGGGGGAGGCAGCCGCAGGAGCCGTACGGGCAGCCGTCCGACCCCTGGGGCGGGCAGCCCGACCCGTGGGGCGGCACGCCCTCGTCGACGCCACCGGCCGGTCCCGCGTCCCCGGCCGGCTACCCCGGATACGACCAGGGCGGCTACGACCAGGGCGGTTACCAGCAGGGTGGCGGCTACCAGCAGGGTGGCTACGACCAGGGCTACGAGCAGAGCCCGGGCTACGGTTCCACCCGGCAGTACGAGCAGCCCGGCTACGCCCCGGCGACCGACCCGGCGTGGGGGCAGCCGGTGCCGCCGGCGCCACCGCGCAAGGGCGGCAACCGCACGCTGGTCCTCGTGGTCGTGGCGTTGGCCCTGCTGGTCGTGGCGGGTGGCGTGGCGGCCGTGGTCAAGCTGGGCGGCGCCGACGACGACCCGACCGGCGGCGGCGCGCTGCCCACCTCCTCACAGCAGGCCGATCCGAGCGGCGGCGCGGATGGCTCGCAGGATCCAAGCCCGGCGCCGGAAAACTCCACCGACGCCCGCTTTGTCAAGGCCGGCCAGTGCGTGGTCAACGAGGGCACCGACGCCAAGCCCGAGCTCAAGATCGCGGAGTGCGGGGCCAAGACGTTCGAGGTGCTGGCCCGGTTCGACGGCACGATCGACTACGACGCCAAGTGCAAGACGGTGGCGGGCTACCAGTTCCACTACTTCTTCGACAGCGAGCTCAACCCGCTCGACTTCGTGCTCTGCCTGAAGCAGCGATAGCCTTCTGTAGCGCCGTCTAGCGATATTGCTAGACGGCGCTATTTTCTTGTCGATTTCCCTCGACACGCCTATACGGCTTTCTAGGTTCTGCCCTAGACGAGCCGATACGGTGCGATACGTGGATCCGGTCCGCAACCCCTACGCGCCGGGCGCCGGGCAGCGCCCACCCGAACTCGCCGGCCGCGATCGCGAGCTCGAGGTCTTCGACATCGTGCTCGAGCGGGTGGCCCGCGGTCGCCCCGAGCGCAGCCTGATGCTCACCGGGCTCCGCGGCGTCGGCAAGACCGTGCTGCTCAACACGCTTCGCTCGCAGGCCATCGGCCGGCTCTGGGGCACCGGCAAGATCGAGGCCCGCCCCGACCAGGCGCTGCGCCGGCCGGTCAGCGCCGCGCTGCACATGGCGGTGCGCGAGCTGGCCCCGCACCACCGCGCGCCAGATCGGATCGACGAGTTCCTCGGCGTGCTCAAGGCGTTCGCCCTGCGCGCCAACGCGGCCAACGCGAAGCTCCGCGACCGGTGGCAGCCGGGCATCGACGTGCCCGCGCGGGCCGGGCGGGCCGACTCCGGCGACATCGAGATCGACCTGGTCGAGCTCTTCACCGACGCGGCCAGCGTGGCCACCGACGTGGGCACCGGCATCGCGCTGTTCATCGACGAGATGCAGGACCTCGGGCCCGACGACATCTCCGCGCTCTGTGCCGCCTGCCACGAGCTGTCCCAGCTCGGTGCGCCGCTCATCGTGGTCGGCGCCGGGCTGCCACACCTGCCGGCCGTGCTGTCCGCCGCGAAGTCGTACTCCGAGCGGCTGTTCCGCTACCAGCGGATCGACCGGCTCGACCGGCTCTCGGCCGACCAGGCGCTGGGTGCGCCAGCGTCCCGCGAAGAGGTCGAGTACGAGCAGAAGGCGCTCGACCTGCTCTACGAGAAGTCCGGCGGCTACCCGTACTTCGTGCAGGCGTACGGGAAGGCGACCTGGGACCACGCGCCGCGCTCGCCGATCACCGCGGAAGACGTGCGGGTGGCGGCGCCGGAGGCCGAGGCCGAGCTGGCCGTGGGGTTCTTCGGCTCGCGCTACGAGCGGGCCACCCCGGCCGAGCGGGAGTACATGCGGGCGATGGCGGCGCTGTCCGCCGCCGAGCCGACGGATGACATGGACGCCGCGGTGTCCACCGCCGACATCGCCAAGCAGCTCGCGCGCAAGCCGGCCAGCCTCTCGCCGGCCCGCGACGCGCTCATCAAAAAGGGACTCATCTACTCCGGTGAGCGGGGGACGGTGGCGTTCACCGTTCCGCACTTTGGCCGATACCTCCGAACAGTGGGGTAAGCAGCACCACGACCGGGTATGAAGGGCCCATGAGACCCGTACGCACCGCGGCGCGCGCGATGCTCAGCGCGATCTTCGTGGCCAATGGCGCGCAAGCGTTGGTCAACCCGGACCCGCTGGTGCCCAAGGCAAAGCGGGTCACGGATCGGGTCGCACCGCTGCTCGACAAGGCGCCCACCCCGTTGCCGACCGACGCCCGCGCGCTGGTCCGGATCAACGGCGCGATCCAGGCGGTCGCTGGGCTGCTCCTGGCCACGGGGCGGGGCAGCCGCACCGCCGCGGCGGTGCTGGCCGGCACCCTCGTGCCGACGACGCTCGCCGGCCACGCGTTCTGGGAGCAGGACGACCCGGCGGAGCGGCGGGCTCATCAGATCCACGTGCTGAAGAACATCGGACTCTTCGGCGGCCTGCTGCTGGCGGCCGCCGACACCGAGGGACGGCCGAGCCTGCGCTACCGTACGGAGCGCTTCATGGGAGATCGGCGGCGTTCGATCCAGCGTGGCGTCCGGGCCGCTCGCCGCGACGCGCGCATCGCCGTCAAATCGGCGGCGGTGGGCCGGCACCTGCCCGGATAACCCACCCGAATCACCTGAACTACACGCCGTACGTTAACCCGTTGGAAATGTCGCGAACCAGTGTGGGATCGGACACGGTCGGGTAACGCAGGAGGTACTGGAGTGACAGGCCGTTCTAGGCTTCTAGGCGGACCTGGGTGGGAACGATTTTGGTACGGGGGTGGCCACGCCATGCCGGCGACCGTCGGGAGACGGATGGGCCGCCTCGCCCCAGTCCGCCGCGTGCTCAGTGGGATCGACCTCTGGGTGGTCGTGCGGGTCGGCATCATCGCCGTTACCTTCTACGCCGCCTGGCGCGCCATCGAGGCGTACGGACGGTTCTACGACTTCTTCGATATGAAGATCTACCACGGCGCGGTGGTCTGGTGGGCGGGCGGTAACGAGCTATACGACTTCATCGCTCCGGGCATGACGATCGGATACACATATCCACCCTTCGCCGGCATCCTGATGATGCCGCTGGCGCTCGTACCCGTGGAGGCCGCCGGCTGGGTCAACGTCATCGCCAGCCTCGGGGCCCTCGCCCTGGTGCTGACCGCGCTGCTCGCCCCGATCGTCCGCCGCTACGGCTGGTCGCTGTGGTTTGTCGTCGGTGTCGCCACAGCGCTCGCTACCGCCACCGAGCCGGTCCGCGAGACGCTCGGGTTCGGGCAGATCAATCTCCTGCTTTTCGGTCTGATCATGGCCGACATGGTGGCGCTGCGGTGGCGCACCCGCGGCCGGAGCAGCCCGCTCCAGGGGCAGCTGACCCGCTTCTTCGCCACCGGCGCCTGGGCCGGGGTCGGCGTCGGGCTCGCCACGTCGATCAAGCTGACGCCGGCCCTGTTCATCGTCTACTTCGTGATCTCCCGGCAGTGGCGGGTCGCGTTCACCGCGATCGCCACCGCGGTCGGCGTGACCATGGGCACCTTCGCGGTGGCCGGACGCGAGTCGATGACCTACTGGACGAGCGTGCTCTGGCAGACGGAGCGGGTCGGTGCGGCGGACATGACGCCCAACCAGTCGCTCGCCGGCGTGCTCGCCCGGATGTACGACTCGGTGAGCGCACCCACGCTGCTGTGGCTGGCGTTCGCGCTGCTGCTGCTCGCGGTGGGCCTCTCCCGCGCCAACCACGCGCACGCCGACGGTGACGAGCTGGCCGCGTTCACGCTGGTCGGCCTGACCACCAACGTGATCAGCCCGATCTCGTGGTCGCACCACTTGCTCTACGTGCTCCCGGCGATCATCGTCCTGTTCGACGCGACATTGCGCCGCCGTGACGCCAGTCGCGGGCCGATCCGCCGCCCCGGGCCGGCGGCCGCCGGCTTCGCCGCGCTGACCGGGCTGCGCACGCCGATCTGGTTCCCCGCACTCACCGGCATCCGGCACGCGCTCGCGGCCCTCGGCCTATTCCTGCTCTTCGTGCGCTCACCCATCTGGCCGTACGAGCACCAGCTGCCGCAGGTCTCGCACTACGCCGACGGGTTGTGGGGCGCGCTGATGGAAAACTCGCTCGCGCTGGCGATCATCGTGCTGGTGGCCGCGCTGCCGTGGCGCCCGGGGGCCGAGCCGGCGTTCTACGGCCCGTCCTACGCGGTGGGCAATACGGTGCTTCGACCCCGAGCCCGGGTCAATTCGGGGCTGGGCGCGCAGCGAGCTGCCCGAATTGAACCGGCAGCCGGGGCCGAGCGAGCGGAGCGAGCCAGCAAGTAGGACCCCCCCGCCGCCCCAGGAGGTGCCCCGGCGCCCGTTCCGCCAGCCGGAAGAGCCGCGCAGGCAGGACGAGGCGCTCAGGGGCAGTTGACCCACTCGTCGGTGCCGTCGGTGAAGATCTGGTGCTTCCAGATCGGCAGCCGGGCCTTCACCTCGTCGACGAGGCGGGCGCAGGCGGCAAACGCGGCCGCCCGGTGCGCGGTGCTCACGGCGGCCACCAGCGCGACGTCGCCGATCTCGAGGGGACCGACCCGGTGCGACACGGCCACCGCGTGCACATCGGGGTCGGCGGCGATCTCGGCGGCCACCTCACGGAGCACGGCCTCGGCGGTCGGGTGGCCTTCGTATTCCAGCTTGGTGACCGTGCGGCCGTGGTCGTGGTCGCGGACGACACCCTGAAACGACACGACCGCGCCGGCCTGGCGCGTGGCGACCGCGGCCTCGTGCGCGGCCAGGTCGAGCGGCAGGTCGGTGACCGCCAGCAACACGACGGAATCGGTCATGGCCGCTCTCCCATGAACAGGGGAAGTGGCGCGAACGGTACGACCGCGCCCGGCTCGCCGGTCGTACCCGGCGCGATCACCGCGAACCCGTCGGCCTGCGCCAGCCCGCGCAGCATCGCCGAACCGACGTGCCGCACCGGGTGGGCGACGTGGTCGACCGGGTCGACCCGCACCAGCGCCAGATGCGTGTGCTCGCCCCGGCCGGGCACCGCCTCGGCCAGCGTGATCGTGGGCAGCACCGGCTCGGGGCGGCCGTGCAGCCCGGCGAGCAGCGGCGCGACGAGCGACACGAGCGCGACGATCGCGGACTGCGGATTGCCGGGGAGGCCGGCGAGGAAGCGGGACCGCCCGTCGGGCCCGGGCACCCGGGCGAGCAGCATCGGAAAGCCGGGGCGGACCGCGACGGTGTTCACCACGTACTCACCGCCGAGCTCGCGCAAAGCCGGGTGGAGGTGGTCGACCGGGCCGCGCATCGTGCCGCCGGTGGTGCACACCAGCTCGGCGCTGTCGAGCGCCTTGCGGATCGCGGCCACGTGCGCGGCGAGCGTGTCTTCGACCGGACCGACGAAAAGGCCGGGCTCCGCGCCGTATCGGCGGAGCCAGGCCGGGACCGGCGCGCCAAGAGCGTCACGCACCCGACCGGCGCCGGGCAGGCCGGTGGTGAGCAGCTCGTCACCGAAGACCAGCAGCGCCGAGCGCGGCGGGCGGCGCACCGGCAACGTGTCGTAGCCGCAGGACGCGGCCAAGCCGATCACGCCCGGGTTGACCGCGGCGCCGGCGGGCAGCAGCACCTCGCCCCGGTGCGCCTCGTCACCCGGCACCCGCCACTCGGGCTGCGCCCGCGGCGTGCCGGTCACGTGGCCGTCGGGCGTGTGCGCTGAATCCTCGACGCGGAGCACCGTCGTGGCGCCCTCGGGAAGCATCGCGCCCGTGGCGATCTCGACGGTGGTGCCGTCTTCGCCGAGCGGTGCGGGGCTGCTGCCGGCGAGCACCCGCCCGACCACCCGCCACGGCCCCGGGCCACGCACCGCCCAACCGTCCACACTGGAGGTCGGGAAAGCGGGCAGGTCGGTCAGCGTGGTCAGCGGCTCGGCCAGCGTGTGCCCGTCGGTCTCAGCCAGGGGCACCCGCACCGCCGGCTGGGCGGCGGCCAGGCCGGCCGTGTAGGCCAGCGACCGCGCCTCGGCCCACGAGACCGGCGCTGTCTCAGTGCTCACCAGGCGAGCCTATCCCTGTGTCTGGCTCGCGTGGTCGCCACCGCGCAGCTGATCGACGGCATGTGCCAGCAACGGCCCGAGCACGGCAAGGCCGTCGCGAGCCCCACCCTTCGAGCCCGGGAGGTTGACGACGAGGGTACGACCGGCGACGCCGGCCAGCCCGCGGGAGAGCGCCGCGGTGGGCACCTTGTCCCGCCCGTACGCCCGGATCGCCTCAGCGATGCCCGGCACCTCGTAGTCGAGCAGCTCACGGGTCACGTCGGGCGTGCGGTCGGTCGGCGTGATGCCGGTGCCGCCGCTGGTCAGCACCACGTCGAGCCCGTCGGTGACCGCGCGGCGCAGCTCGTCGGCGACCGGCTCGCCGTCCGGCACCACCACCGGCTCGCCCACGTCGCAGCCAAGCTCGCGCAGGCCCTCGACGAGCAGCGGCCCGCTCGTGTCCGCGTACACCCCGGCGGCCGCGCGGTTGGAGGCGACGACCACGCGCGCCCGGATCACGGACGATCCTCCGGCCGGGTCCAGTCGCCGGTCTTGCCGCCTTCCTTGCTCAGCACCCGTACCCCCTCGATGGAAGCGGCCGGGTCGACGGCCTTGACCATGTCGACCAGGGCGAGCCCGGCGGCGGCCACGGCGGTCAACGCCTCCATCTCGACACCCGTGCGATCGGCCGTCTTGGCACTCGCCGTGATTTCCACGGTCTCGCCGGTCAGCTCGAAGTCGACCGTGACGCCGTGCAGGGCGATCGGGTGGCAGAGCGGGATCAGGTCGGGCGTGCGCTTGGCGCCCATGATCCCGGCGACCCGGGCCACGGCAAGCGCGTCGCCCTTGGGCAGGCCGTCGCGGCGGAGCAGGTCGACGACCTCGGCGGTGGTGCGCAGGCGCCCGGCGGCGACCGCGCGGCGCACCGAGACCGACTTTGCCGACACGTCCACCATGCGGGCCGCGCCTGCGGCGTCGACGTGGGTTAGATGGGCGGAATCCGTCACCAGGCGAGCTTATGCGGCGGGCTGGGGAAGGGAGCGCCCCCGTGGCGCCCCTCCGCCCGTAAAAGCCGGCCGCCGCGGGGAATCCGGATACGCGCGACGGCAGGCCGCTTGTAATGCACCGGCTCTATGACGCGGATCGGAACGAACCCGACAGGACCCGGGGCGGCCCGCCCAACCGGTCGGCGTTCGCGTCGCGGAGCCAGGCCCGTAGCCGCGGCCAAGCCGTCACGAGAGCTTCGTGCGGGATCTCCACGGTGTCCGGCGTGGTGGCGAGCAGGCCGGCCACCGCCATGCGACCGATCGCCGCAGCCGCCACGGCGTTGTGGCTGGCCGGTACCGGGCCGAGGAGTGTCACGTTGCCCGCGCCGTCGAGCCGAGCGAGCCGCAGCAGCGTCCAGCGCAGCGCCTGCCGCTGGGACGCGTCCAGGGCGGTGTGTACGCTCTCGGCCGTCTGCTCCACGGCACCGGCGATGCCGCCCGCGGCCTCGTATCCGCCGACGGTGATGACCACACCGCGCCGCCGGCGCCACGCTTCGAGGAGCGCGTGCGAGATGCGCGGAAGGGCGTGCGGTGTGCCCGGCGCGGACGCCGCGATGCGGGCCACGAGGGCGCGTTCCACCGCGAGCCCGGCCTGCCGCGCGGCGCGGACGATGGACTCCCTCAGCTCCGGTCCGGTCATCTCGCCGACCGTCAGCCGCCCCACGCCGTGGTCGGCAGGGGATAGGAGGTCGGTGGTGCGCTCGCTGTAGTCGGCGCGCACGCCGACGACCACCCGGTGCCGGCCGTGCGGCGACTGGACGAGAACCCGCAGCGCGGCGAGGAACTCGGCCTGCTCGGCACCGCGGGTAAAGATCTCCTCGAACTGGTCGACGACGACCGTCAGGGCCACCTCGTGCGGGGTACGGGCGGTGACCTCGGCTATGCGCCGCGACAGCTCCGCGGCCGGGTGCCGCCCGGGCGTCATCAGGATCGGCAGGAACGCCGGCCGCACCGGCAGCGCGCCGAGGCGCGGTATCAGGCCCGCTCGCAGCAGCGACGACTTGCCGGTACCGCTGGCGCCGGACACGACCACCGCCCGGCGTACGGACAGCATGCCGACCAGCTTGGCGATCAGGCGTTCACGTCCGAAGAACCACTCCGCGTGGTGCGGCTGGTACACGCCCAGCCCGCGGTACGGCGCGCGGGCCACCCCCTCGGTCGACCTGGTGGCGGCCTCCCGCGCCTGGCTGTCCGCCAGTCGCCACCGCTCTTCCCAGCGCATCACGTCGCCCTCGCACGCGGTGACGAACGCGAGCGTCACCTCCAGCGTCGGCAGCCGGTATCCGGACACCGCCGAGGAGAACGTCGTCGGGGCGTAATGCGCCCTCCTCGCCAATTCGCGGTAGCTCGGGTTGCCCGCAGTGCGCCGCAGGTCGCGAAGCTCGGCGACGAATCGCTCCACCGGCCCGTCGACAGCGTCGAGACCGCGCTCTGGCCGCCCCATTTTTACGCCTCCCTGTGCGCCTTGCCACGGGCACGCTCGCGACCGTACGGGGGCCGCGATCAGGAGATCGACAAAAAATCGATAATGCGGCGATAGCCTCTCAGCGGACTCTCAGGGACCCCTGGCCGGCGCGAGCGCGGAAAGGTGCTGCTCCACCGCGTACCGCTCCGGCACCTCTATCCGGCGGAAGAGGACCAAGGCCCGCTCCCAGTGGCGGCGCGCCTCGGCGGGATCGTCGTCCACGCGGCAGGCGGCGATGCCGGACAGCGCCCTTCCCTGTTCGTACGGGTTGCCAAGGCTCGTCGCGAGCGCGAGCGCCTGCTCGTGCATCTCGACGGCCTCACGCGACCGGCCGGCGCGGACGAGGGTTCGGCCGAGGTCGTTCATGGTGGCGACGTCCATGCTCCGCTGCCCCACGGCGGTGGAGCGGCGCAGGGCGACCCGGTGAAGCCGCTCCGCCTCCGCCAGGTGACCGAGCTCGCGGTGGGCGTTGGCCAGGTCGTTGGTCGACTCGGCCACCCCCAGGCGGACACCGATCCGCTGCTTGAGCGCGAGCGACGCGTTGATGAGCCGGATCGCCTGGCGGGCGTCGCCCATGCGGGCACGCACCGCGCCGATGTGACCAAGTGCCTGGGCCACGTGGTACGTGACACCGCTCTGCCGGCCGAGGAAGAGGTGCAGCCGGTGTACCCGGAGCGCTTCGTCCAGCCGGCCGAGGTACATCAACGGGATGCCGAGGTTGGGCAGGATCAGCAGGACCGACACGTCGAGCAGGCGCCGGCTCTCGGCGAGCGCCCGTTCGTTCAGCGCGACGGCTTGGTCGAACCGCCCGAGGTGCGCGTAGACGCTGGCCGCGTTTGCCCGGGTCTGCGAGGCGCCGGCGACATCCCCGATGCGCTCGCGCAGCCTGACCGCGATCTCCAGGTGCTGGATGGACTCCAGGAAGCGGCCGACGCGCTGGTAGCCCGATGCGAGGTAGTTGTGCATCGCGGCGATCGCTTTGTCGTCATTCAGCCGCTCGGCGGCACGGAGGCCGCGCTGCTGTAGCTCGATGATGTCGTCGTAGTAGCCGCGCAGGAAGTGGAACCGCCACGCCGCCCGAGCCAGCCGCCAGACGTACCCGTCGAGGCCGGCCTCCTCGGCGAGGCGTATGAGGGCGCGGACGTTCGACCGCTCGCGCTCGAGCCAGTCGCTGTCGACGGTGCCCTGTGCCTGGAGCAGGTCCGGCCGCGCCGGTGGGGCGAGGTCGAGGTGGCGCCGCAGCGCGGGCGGCTCCAGCGGCTCGGTCACCGCCGCGGCGGAGTGCACGTAGTAGTCGAGGAGCGCGGCCATGGCGGCCTCCCGCTGCTGCGCGTGATCGACGGCCTGGGTAAGGGCGTTGGCGTACTCGCTCATCAGGTCGTGCAGGCGGAACCGCCCCGCGTCGGGCTCCTCCACGAGATGGCGGTCGACAAGCTCGTCGATCACCTGCGCGGTCTCCGGCAGGGAGAGGCCGGACAGCGCCGCCGCCGCCTCGACCGGGAAGTGCTCACCCGGCCACAGCCCGAGAAGCCGGAACATCCGCTTCGTCGGCGAGCGCAGGGGAGCGTAGGACAAGCCGAACGCGCTGGCGATCGAGCGGTTTTCCGCGGTCAGCTCGGCGAGGACCGTCGCCTGGTGCCCGAGCCGGTCGGCGAGATCCGCAAGGCGCCAGCCCGGACGGTGGGCCAGCCGTGCGCCAGCCAGCCGGATCGCCAGCGGCAGGTATCCACAACGCGCCACCACCTGGCCGGCCGCCTGCGGCTCGGCCCGCACCCGCGCCGGTCCGACGGTGTTTGCCAGCAGCTCGACCGCCTCCTCAGCCGAAAGCTCGGGAAGCGACTGCGGATGCCCGCCCTCCATCGCGGCGAGGCGGCGCCGGCTTGTCACCAGGACCATCGACGCACCGGTCGTGGGCAGCAGCGGGGTGACCTGGTCGGTGCTCGCCGCGTTGTCGAGCACGACGACGGCGCGGTGCCGGGCCAGCTCGGTGCGCCAGAGGGCGATCCGGTTGTCGACGTCCGCCGGGATGCGGTCGCCCGAGACGCCGATCTGCCGGAGCAGGGTGACCAGCGCCGGGGCCGGCTCGACCGGGCTGCTTTCGCCGTGGCCCTGTAGGTCGATGAAGAGCTGCGCGTCCGGGTAGTGCCCGGCGAGCTGGTGCGCGACGTGGACCGCGAGCGTGGTCTTTCCGCTGCCGGCCATGCCGTCGATCACCTGGATGACCGGGTGGTCACCGGCCTCCCGCCCCGCGCCGAGCAGGCGCGCCACGAGATCCGCCCGGCCGGTGAAGTCGGCGACCCGGCGCGGTAACCAGCTCGCCACCGGCGCCGGCGGCTGGGTGGTCACGGCCGGACCTGGCTCCACGGCGGGCTTCAGCAGGTCTCGGTGCAGCCTGCGCAGGGCCGGACCCGGCTCGATGCCGAGTTCCTCGCCGAGTGCCCGCCGCGCCGCGGTGTAGGTGCTCAGCGCGCCGGGGACGTCGCCCGCGGCGGCCCGCGCCCGCATCAGCAGCCCGTACGCCCGTTCGCGCAGGGGGTGCATCTGGGTGTGGTCGCGCATCAGCCGGGCGGCCTCGGCCGGCTGGCCCAGCTCGAGGTGGACGTCGGCGAGATCCTCGGTGGCGACCAGCCGCTCCTCTTCCAGCGCCGCGCTACGGGCCGCGAGCACCGGGCCCTGCGTCACGCCGGCCAGCATCGAACCGCGCCAGCGCGCCAACGCACCGGCCAGCACGGTGGCCGCCTTGGCCGGCTCGCCTGCGGCCCGCAGCTCACGGGCGCCCTGGCACTCGTCGAGGAAAGCCTGAAGGTCGACGCCGGATCGGTCGGTCCGCAGCACATACCCGTCGCCCTGCCGGCGGATCAGGCCCCGGGCGGCGTCGGTGGCGTCGAAGAGCCGGCGTAGGTTGGCGGCGTAGGTGCGTGTGTTGGGCACGGCGGAGGCGGGCGGATCGTCCGGCCACAGCTCGTCGATCAGCTCCTCGACACCCACCACGCGACCGGCTTGGACCGCCAGCATCGCCAGCACGGTCTGCTGCTTTCGGGTGCCCAGCGGCAGCGCCGCGCCGTTGGCTCGCACCTCCAACGGCCCTAGGACCCGCACCTCCAACACCGTTTGTCTCCCAGAGAGAAGGATCGATATAGTGTCGGGCCTGCCTAACGCCTGGTCGAGCCGGACGCCGCGTTCCCGCTGATCATAGGCTGTGCCGCACAGAGGCGACCAAGCGTCTCGTCGCGCCGCCGGCCCGCATGAGCGCCGCGACTAGTCAAGACGCCGCTCGATGTCGAATTGCTCCGGAACCTTCATCTGTCTGAAGAGGACCAATGCCCGGCGGGCCTCGGCCGGATCGTCCTTTTCGATCCAGGATGCGATGCCGGCGAGCGCTTTCTGCTGTGCCTCGTGGAGGACCACCACCGCGTCTTCGGGGCGGCCCAGCCAGAGGTACACCAGGCCGAGGTTGGCGCGGGCGGTGCTCGCGCCGAGCGGGTCTCCGCTGCGCTCGTACAGCTCCAGCGCCGCCTTGAGGTGCTTTACCGCTTCCTGATGGCGCCCCATCCGCTGATGGCCCGAAGCGATGTAATTGTGCATGACCGCGGTGCCGAAAAGATCGTAAAGCCCTGCCTCGTCCGCCCGGTGTACGAGCGCGCGGATGTTGGAACGCAGGTAGCCGCACCGCCGGGCCACCTCGTCGGCCGCGCTCGGCTCGGCACCGACCCGATCGGATCCGACCACCTTGCCCAGGAGCTCGATCGCCTCATCGCGGGACATCACGGGCAGCGACTCCGGGCGTACGCCGTCGAGCGGCACGAGACGGCGGCGGCTGGTCTCCAGCGTCACCGACGGCCTGGACACCGGCAGAAGCGGACCGGCCTGCGCGCCGGTCGCCGCGATGTCACCTCCGCCGGCCAGCGCTGTCGCCGGCTTGGCCGGCCACCGCTCGTCGATCAACTCTTCGACGCTCGTGGCCCGACCGGCTTGGACCGCCAACCTCACCAACTCGGTCTGCTGCTTCCGGGTGCCCAGCGGCAAAGCGGCACCATCCACTCGGGCCTCCAACGGCCCCAGGACGCGCACCTCCAACACCGTTTGTCTCCCAGAGAGAAGCATCGATATAGTGTCGGGCCACCAACTATGCAGGGTAACCGGGACAGGGACGCGATCAAGGCGGCGGGTTGCGTTTTCGACCGGTTGCAGGCGAAGGCTTTGGCGCCTCTCGCCATAACGGGATGAAGGCCTAATCGATCTGATCAAATAACCGGCCGAACCGACCTTGCATCCGCATGTGAGAGCCGGCCCACAACACGCGAATCGGACGAGCCGCTATGGTGATAGCGCTTTGCGCGACAGCACGTGATCAGGCCATCTACAAGATCGAGTCTTCCGCCCGGCGACGAAACGCGTAACTGTAGATGGATCGGAAACGCTTCTGATAGAGGCGCCATCGCGCTCCGTCCGCAAACGGGGACAGCCCGTGACAATCCGGGCTAGAGTTACTGATACTGCGCATTACGACACTAATCCGTGTGAACCGCGCGACGTTTACCTTAGGCTCCTTCTCAGTAAGACGGGGGCCAGATCGGCACATAGCGGCGAAACAATTTTCCCGCTTAGTGCATCGAAAGAAGGGGAGACGTCATGCGCGGCAGCGACTGGCAGTGAAGTAGTCCCTGACATCCCCCGACCGAGTAGGCTACCCAGTCAGATCACCGGACTTCTCGGCACCGCGAGGATCTGGCTTTGGCCGACAGACTTCGACGTGACATTGGGACCGATCGGCGGCTGCTGCTGCTTGTCGGTCTCGTCGTCGGGTTTGCCTCCGCCGCGGTCGTGGCGGCTCTCTACCTAACCTCCCACCGTCCACCCGAGCACGCGTCCGACGTCGCGACGATCGTGGCCATCACCGGCCTGATCGCGGCCGGGACTGTCGTCAAGGTGCCCCTGCGCATCCGGTCGACCACGCACGCCATCACGTGGGTCGAGGCCGCCGTCATGATCGGCCTCGGTGTCGCACCGGCTGAGTGGGTGGTGCTGAGCACCGCCGTCGGCGTGGCGGGCGGCTCGATGTTCCTGCGGTTGTCGCCGCTCAAGACGGCGTTCGGCGCGGGAAAGAACGCGTTGGTCGCGGCCGCCGCCGGTGGAGTCCTCCATCTCTTCGGATGGCAGGGCGCCGCCGCCGAGCCGCTGGAGATGATCGTCCCGCTGGCCGCGGCGTACGCCGTCGCCGCTGTCGTCGACGACGTCCTCGCCATCCCCGTGATCGCGCTGGCCGCGCAGGCGAGCATCGTCCAAAAGTTCCGCAGCAACTGGGATCTGCGTCTCGCCGGGTTCGCCGTCCGCTTCGTCGTGGTGCTGTGCACGCTGGTGCCACTCCACGCCGACCGGCGCTTCCTCATCGCGATGCCGTTCCTGATCCTCAGCCTTCACCTCTCGTATTCCGCGCGGGTGCGCTACCGGGTCGAGCGCGAGGCGTGGCAACGGCTGGCACAGGTCACCGACGCGCTCAACGACGTCGACCTCGACGCGGTGCTGAGCAGCGCCGTCACCCGCGCCGCCGAGCTCTTCTCGGTCGACGAGGTCGAGGTGGAGCTGCACGACCGGCCCAGGCTCGTGCGGGGCAACGCCCGGGGCGTCACCTACGACGGGCCCGCCGACCGGGCACCGGCCACCACGGGCTCCGTCATCCCGCGCGCCCTGGAAGGGCACGACGGTCGCGCCGACGTCGGCGAGCTGCGGCTACGGGTGCGCGGCCAGGTAAAGCTCTCCGAGCGCGAGCGGTACACGCTGCGCACCTTCGCCTCCGCGCTCTGCACGGCCGTCCGCAACGCGTCGGCGTACGAGGAGCTGACCAGGGTCGCCGACGAGCACGCGCGGGCGGCCGCGCACGACGCGCTCACCGGGCTGGCCAACCGGCGTCAGCTGCTGGAGCACGGCACCGAGCTGCTCGCCAACCGCCACGCCGACGGGGTCACCGCGCTGGTGCTGATCGACCTCAACCACTTCAAAGAGGTCAACGACACGCTCGGCCACGCCGCCGGCGACCGGGTGCTCGTCGAGGTGGCGTCGCGGCTACGCCAGGAGGCCCGCCCCGACGACCTCGTCGCACGGCTGGGTGGAGACGAGTTCGCCGTGCTCATCACCGGGCTGCCCGCGCCCGCCATCGCGGCACACCGGGCCGAGGGCCTGCTCGCCGCGCTGCACGTTCCCATGGCGCTCGACGGCATGCGGATCAGCGTCGAGGCCAGCGGTGGCATCGCGGTCGCGCCGGGCAGCGGCGGGATGCCCGAGCTGCTGCGCCGCGCCGACGTCGCGATGTACCAGGCCAAGCGCTCGGGGCAGCGCACCGCCACGTACGCCCGGGCCCGCGACACCGCCGACGTCGGCCGCCTCGCGCTCGGCGGCGACCTGCCGCGGGCGCTGACCCAGCACGAGTTCACCGTGACCTTCCAGCCGATCGTCGACCTGGGCAGCGGGGAGGTGCTCGCCGCCGAGGCGCTGGCCAGGTGGCACCACCCCGACCGGGGCAACCTCGACCCCCTGCGCTTCCTGGAGACGGTCGAGCGCTCCGGCCTGCTGCCCGCGTTCGCCGACGCGGTGCTCGACCAGTCGCTCGTTGCGGCCGGCGCCTGGCGCGACGCCGGATTCGACCTGCCGGTCGCGGTCAACGTCTCGCCGCGCAGCCTGCTCGACCCGCGCTTCCCCAGCTCCGTGGTGGCCCGGCTGCGCGCACACGACCTGCCGCCCGACCGGCTCTTCCTGGAGCTGACCGAGACGCTCACGATCAGCCAGCTCGAAGTCGTCGACCAGGTGCTCGGCCAGCTGCGCGACGCGGGCGTGCGGCTCGCGCTCGACGACTTCGGCACCGGCTACTCGTCGCTGTCCGTGCTCTCCCGCATCCCCGTACACGAGCTGAAGATCGACCGCGGCTTCGTGCGTGAGATGGAGAGCTCGCCTGAGGCGGCGGCGGTCATCCGCTCCACATTGGACCTCGGGCGCAGCCTCAACCTCGTCGTGGTCGCCGAAGGCGTCGAGAGCGAGCCGCAGCGGCGGGCGCTGTGGGAGATGGGTTGCACCGCCGGCCAGGGCCACCTCTTCGCCCGCCCTATGCCGTCGGCCCGCCTGCTCGCCGCACTGCACCGCGGCTCCGGCGGCCGCCCCGGCACGCTCGCCCCCGCGCTGCACGACGAGGGCTCGGTCATCCGCCTCTCGCCCGGCCGCCGGGCCGGTGGACGCAACCGCGGTGATCGCCTGCCACACTTGCCCGCGTGAGTGCCGCTGCCAGGGATCGCACCCTCGTCGTCGACCTCGCGCTCTACGGGCTCTCGGCCGCTTTCGCCGCCGTCACCGCGGCCACCTCGACGCTGCTGCCACACCGCGCCTGGGGCGCGGTCGCCGCCGCCGGCTACGCGGTCGCGGCCATCGCCGTCGTGGTCCAGCTCGTCGCCCACCGATCGGGTACCCGGCAACGAGCGCTCATCGCCGGGTTCGCGTTCGTCACCACGGCGCTGCTGCCGATGGTGATCCAGGCGGTGCAGCGGGCCGGCGGGCGCACCGACCGGGCCCAGGAGGAAGTGATCGTCATCGAGCACGGCGGCCAGCGCCTGCTCGACCACGGCACGCCGTACCTGTCCAGCGACACCATCGCCACCCTGCCACCGGGTGAGCAGCTGCTCGGCTACCTGCCGTACCAGCCCGGGATGGCCCTCTTCGGCCTGCCCCGCGCGATTGCCGGCGACGCCTGGTGGACGGACGCACGCATCTGGTTCGCCCTGGTCACCATCGCCGCGCTGGGACTCGCGATCCAGCTGCTCGATCGGGGACCCGCGCTGCTGCGCGCCCTTCAAATCGGCACCGTCCTCCCACTCGTACCGCTCACGATGGCGACGGGCGGTGACGACGTGCCGGTACTCACGCTGTGTCTTTTGGCTCTGGCCTTGTGTGCCGCGCGCCGTTACGGCGCGGCGGGGATCGCGGTGGGACTGGCCGCCGCGCTCAAACTCTTCGCGTGGCCGGTCGTGGCCGTGCTGCTGGTCCACGCGCTGACCGCCGGCCGTCCGCAGGTGGTCCGGCTCGCCGCCGGCGCCATCGGCCTGCCTGCGCTCGCGCTGCTGCCCGCAGTGCTGGTGGATGCCACCGCGTTCGTCGACAACGTGATCCGCTTCCCCCTCGGCGAAGGCGTCGTCACGAGCCCCGCGCAATCCCCGTTCCCCGGCTATCTGATCGCCGACAACCTGCCCGGCGGCCGGGTCATCGCGGGCGCGCTCCTCGCCGTGGCGGCGGTGGCCATCGCCGTCTGGCTCACCCGCCGCCCACCCCGCACTGCCGCCGCGGCCGCCACCATCTGCGGGTACGGGCTGCTGGCCGCGATCCTGCTGATGCCCTCGACCCGGTTCGGGTACCTGCTGTATCCGGTCGCGTTCCTGGCATGGGTGCCCGCGCTGCGCCGCCCGTCCGCACCTGGCGTGGTCGCCGGCAACGGCGTACACCTAGAGGGATGGGAGCCGCCTACCGAGACCGGCGGACGGCCGGCGCGGCGCTAGCCGACCGGCTGTGGGCCTACGCCGGCCGGCCCGAGGCGGTCGTGCTCGGTCTGGTCCGCGGCGGCGTGCCGGTGGCCGCCGAGGTCGCGACCCGGCTCGGCATCCCACTCGACGTGCTCGTGGTGCGCAAGCTCGGCGTGCCGTGGGCACCCGAGGTGGCGTTCGGCGCGCTCGGTCCGCACGGTGTGCGCGTGCTCAACGACGACATCGCCGACCGGCTCGAGCCGCAGCAGATCGCCGAGGTCACCCGCAAGGAGGAGGCCGAGCGGTCGCGGCGCGAGGAGCGCTACCGGGCCGGCCGCCCACCCCTCGACCTGGCCGGCCGGGTCACCGTGATCGTCGACGACGGCCTCGCGACCGGCGCCACCGCCCGCGCCGCCGTGGTGGTCGCGCGCCGCCTCGGCGCCGAGCGCATCGTGCTGGCCGCACCGGTCGGCTCGGCGGATGCGTGCGCCGGCCTCGCCTCGGTGGCCGACGAGGTGGTCTGCCCGGTGTGCGCGAACGAGTTCGGCGCGGTGAGCCGCTATTACCACGATTTCCACCAGGTGACCGACGACGAGGTCGGCACGATACTCGCCCGCACCGGTTCGGGGGATCGTGCCTCAGAGCCGTGAGTGGCGTCACCCGGTACCGTCGAGGGATGCAGATGACCTGTCCGAAATGCCGCGGCGAGATGCGTCAGTATGAGCGCAGCGGCGTCACCGTCGACCAGTGCGGCGAGTGCCGCGGGATCTTCCTTGACCGGGGCGAGCTGGAGAAACTCTTCGAGGCCGAGGCCAACTGGAACCAGCAGCACACCGCGCCGCCCGCCGGCCAGCGCCCGCCGGCCCCGGCCAGCGGTGGATACGCACCGCCGCCCCCGCCGCCGCCCGGTGGCTACGCTCCGCCGCCTCCCGCGCCTGCCCACGGCTACCCCGCGCCGGCCCCGGCGTACGGGGGTGGTCAGCAGCACTACGGCTACCACGGCCACTACCGCCACAAGCGTCGCAAGGGCTTCCTCGGCGAGCTCTTCGACTGAGACCCACGCTCGTCGCCTCCCGGTCCGGCGCACGCCGGACCGGGATGGCCCGCGTCAGACAATCGCCATGTCGACGAAGCGAGACAGGTGAAGCTGGGCCGCCACCGTGACGGTGTCCGTCGGACCATTTCGATGCTTCGCCACGATGAAGTCGGCCTCTCCCGCCCGCGGCGACTCCTTGTCGTAGTAGTCGTCGCGGTGAAGCAGGAGGACGACGTCGGCGTCCTGCTCGATGCTGTTGTGGGTGGCGATGCCGTTCGCGATGAAGTTGTGAGTGCCCATCACCGTGGCGTCGTAGACCTCTCGCTCGCCGAGCGGCTCGATCGAGACGATCTCATCCCAGAAGACGTCATTTGTGGCGTGCAACTCCAGGTCTGCTGACTCCAGCACCGCCGCGATGCGGGCCAGCCGCTGTCGGCTCGGCGCGCGTTTCCGGACGGCGAACTGGCGGTGCGCCATCTTCTGCTCGGCGAGAACCTCCCGAACCCGTTGCCACACGTCCGTCGGCACGGTGTCGATGTTCGTATTGCCCGCCACGTCCTCGAGCACGGACAGCAGTCTCTGGCACGCGGCGCCCCAACCGCCGTGGACGCCGATCTCACGTAAGAAGCGCAGCTGGTCATCGCGCCCGGACACGTCGAGCGCGTACTGCGGTCGGTAGGCCACCGGTCGGATCTCTCGAAGGCGGGCGGTAATGCCGAACCTCAGCAACAGCCGTGCGACATCCTCGGCCATCCGGCGACTTGTCGAACCGAAGTAGATCCGTCCCGCACGACCGGCGGTCGTCACAGATCCATCTGTCGCCCACAGGTGCCGGAGAAACATCGACACCTGCTTCTTGGGCAGCGAGAACACCCCGGCCGGCACGAACTTCTCATGCGACCGCAGTCCGAACAAGCCGAGCGCGTCCAGCCACGCCGCGATTGGGTTGCGACGGCCCCGAGCCAGCCGATAGGGCGCTGGCAGCCGAAGCGTCGTCACCCTTGCCGCCGCGTACTCGTCACGGACGGCGGTGATGCCGAAGTGCTTTGCTGCCTCTGCGACCGCCCGCAGGTTTTCCTCGTCTACGCTCGCGTATCGGATCGGCTGCCGCCGGACGAAGGAACCGTCACCGAGGAGATGGGCCAGCAGCACTATTTCCTCGTCCGCCCAAGGCTTGATGGTCAGCGGGGGCGGGATATGCCGCGGCGTGGCGAGGCGCATCCCCGCCGCCAACTCGCCGAGTGGCCGCCACCCGTCGAACGTGAGGAATGGGTGGTTGGCGGTCGCTTCGATCTCCTTGCCGGAGGCGAGCCGAAGCTGAAAGACCTCCTTGCGCCCACTGGGGAACGCATGCGTCATGGTGCGGGGCGTATATCTCAGGCTCTCGTCCAAGGCCCATACAGGGACGTCTTTGGCGCCAGAGGAGAGCAACTCGCCGAGCGTGACCTCCGCGTTGGTGTCTGCACGAATCAGTCGGGTGTCAGCGGTCACACATCCCGACTCACGAAGATCGGACAGCTGGGGGCGCTTGTCGGTGCGCTGCTCGGGACCTCGGTTGAGCTGGCTCACCGCGATCACCGGGCACTCGACCTCTTTGGCCAGCAGCTTGAGGCCACGCGACAGCTCCGCGACCTCCTGCTGGCGGCTCTCGGTGCGCTTGGGCGAGGACATCAGCTGGAGGTAGTCGACGACGATCAGCTTGAGATCGTGGCGCTGCTTGAGACGGCGCGCCTTCGCCCGGATCTCCATGAGGTTCATGCTGGGCGTGTCGTCGACGTACAGCGGGGCCTCGCTGATCTCGCCCATGCGGCGGGCCAGCTTGGTCCAGTCGTCATCGGACAGTTGGCCGGAGCGGAGCACGTGCAGCGGCACCCGCGCCTCGGCCGAGAGCAGTCGCATCACGATCTCGACCTTGCTCATTTCCAGCGAGAAGATCGCGCTCGCGCAGTTATGCCTGATGGCGGCGTTTCGGGCAAAGTCCATAGAAACTGTTGATTTGCCCAGACCGGGTCGGCCGGCGACGATCACGAGCTGGCCGGCGTGCAAGCCGTTGAGCAGGCGGTCGAGGTCGGTGAAGCCGGTCGGCACGCCGGTCATCACGCCGCCCTGGGCGCCGACCGCCTCGATCTCGTCGAGTGTGGGCTGGAGCATGTCGGCAAGCACCGCGAAGTCTTCGCTGACCCGCCGCTCGGTCACGTCGTACACGGCCTGCTGGGCCAGGTCGACCACGTCGTCGACATCGCGCCCGGCACCGGACGCGGCGCCGTAGCCGAGCTGCACGATGCGGGTGCCGGCCTCGACGAGGCGGCGCAGCACCGCCCGCTCGCCGACGATGCGCGCGTAATACGCCGCGTTGGCGGCGGTCGGCACGCTGGCGATGAGCGTGTGCAGGTAGGGCGCGCCGCCGACGCGGCCGAGGTCGCCGGTGTCGGCGAGCGCGGCGGCGACCGTGATCGGGTCGGCCGGCTCTCCCCGCCCGTACAGGTCGAGGACCGCGTCGAAAATGGTCGCGTGCACCGGGCGGTAGAAGTCGCCGGGCTTGAGGATCTCGACCACGTCGGCGATCGCGTCCTTCGACAGCAGCATGCCGCCGAGCACGCACTGCTCCGCCGCCACGTCTTGCGGTGGCGTCTTGTCGAACTGCCCGTCGAATCCGCCTGGACCGCCGGGCGGCGGGGGATCGGCAGGTGGGCGGCCAGCCGGCCGCACGTCGTCGCTGACCGACACCCGTCCCCCCTCCCCCCACGTGATCGACTCCGCGCAAGCGAACCGCACGGGTACGACAGTTTGCACGAAGGCCGAGCGGACACCATACGAAAACCCTGGTCAGCACCTCAAATACGCCGGTGGACGAGTCTTGGGACAACCTGTGGACAGTCACCCGCGGGGGTGTGTGCAGCCTGTGCACAGGCTGTGTATAACCACTGGGGATTACCCGCCCGGTAGGGTGTGACGTGGGCGGACTCGGTCCCCAAGGTGTGGAGGAAGAATTCAGGGTCTGCCGAGGCCCTGATTACGGCATATCATGACCATCGACGGATGTGCCCAGGGGCCAGTTGCGGTCTGAAGACATCAGGAAAGGTCAGCTTGACCGTGGACTACCGGGACTGGGGGTTCGACTCTCGCGACCGGCGTGAGCGCCGGTCTGCTGACGAGGCTCGCCCCCAGAGCTGGGACTACACCGGCGAGAGCGGTGCGCACCGGGCCGATCTCGGCGGCGCTGGTGGCTACCCGTCTGGCGGCTCCTCCTCCTATTCGTCCGGCGCCTCCGGCAGCATCTACCGCGGCCGCCGCCGCCAGCAGGATGACGCCGTCGCCGACGACCGGCCATATGGGCGGCGCAGTGCCCGCACCCGGTGGCAGCAGGGCGACGAAGACAGCACCGGCACCTTCAGCCGCTACGAGGAGCCCGACGACCGCGGTGGCCGCCACGCGAGCGGGTGGTCACCCGAGGTCGCGCCGACGAGTGGCTGGACCCCGTCGTCGGCGCCGACGAGCGGGTGGGTCGGCGCGGCGAGCACGAGCGAGTGGACCCGCGAGGCCTACACAGGCGAGTGGACTCGGGGCGATTTCACCGGCGAGTGGCATCGCGACACCGGCGAGCCGCTCATGCCGTCCAGATCGGACAGTGGCCGCCGCGCCGCGCCGGACGGCCGCCGCCGGACCGCCCCCGACTGGCGCGAGCTGCCCGACGAGCCCAGCGGCTACGACGACCGGCGTCCGGCCGTTCCGCCGCAGCGTGACGGCTTCACCGACACCAGCGAGTGGGTGCCGCCCGCCGGCGAGCAGGCCGGCGACGGTCAGGCGTCCCGCCCCCGGCGGCCAGAGTGGGCGGTCGGCCTCGACCCGGCGTCGACGGGGCGCCGGCGCCGATCCTGGCAAGACCAGACCGAGGCGCGGTGGCCGAGCACCCGTTCTGACAGCGGCCGCGCGGAGGAGCCCTCCGGGTCGTGGTCGAGCAGCGCGCCGGTTTCCGGCCTGTCCAGCACACCCGGGTGGTCCGGCCGGAGCGAGGTGCCGGCGGCCCGCCTCTCCGACGACGACCCGCGGTGGGTTGGCATCCCGTCGTCAGCCCCGCGGTCGCCGGCGGTCGCGTTTCCGGATGAGCCCGACTACGACGACCGGCCCGGCGCCCGGAGCACACCCACGACCTTCCGCGGCGACGACCTCAGGGGAGCGGCACCGCGCCGCGACGACCCCCCGACGACCTATCGCGCCCGCGCCGAAGCACCACCGGCCGACTGGCGCGCACCCGCCACCCCGGAGATCGAGCGCGGCGTCGCCGACGCACCTACGCGCGACTGGCGCGCACCGATCGCCGCCCCGGAGATCGAGCGCGGCGTCGCCGACGCACCTACGCGCGACTGGCGCGCACCGATCGCCGCCCCGGAGATCGAGCGCGGCGTCGCCGACGCACCTACGCGCGACTGGCGCGCACCGATCGCCGCCCCGGAGATCGAGCGCGGCGTAGCCGACGCGCCCACCCGCGAGTGGCGGGCGGCCGCCGCCGCCCCCGAGATCGAGCGCGGCGTAGCCGACGCACCTACACGCGACTGGCGCGCACCGACCGCCGCTCCGGTGACCGAGCGGGGCGTAGCCGACGCACCTACGCGCGACTGGCGCGCACCCTCGACCGTCGCCGGTGCCGAGCGTCCCGCCGCCCTGGCGCCTGGCCGCGCGGCGGCGGCAGCGCCGGCCGGGTGGCGTGCACCAGCCGCTGACGCCGGCCGCGAGCGCGCCCTGGGTGCGGCTGTCCGGCGGGTAGCGACGCCCGACGAGCTCGAAGACGAGTACATCCGCGCACCAGGCGGTGTAATGGCGGCGATCCTGGCCACCCTCGCCTGGTACACGGTGCCGCTGCTCCTGTTCGCCGTCTACACGGTCGTGCAGGGCGAGGAGTCCCAGGTGCTGGGCTCGCTCTCCGGCGGCCTGACCCGCTTCGCGGCGGCCCTGGCGGTCAGCCTGGTCGTGGCGGTCCTGCTGCGCTGGGTCAGTAATACGTGGCGTTCGGTCAGCGTGGGTCTGGCGGCCGCCGTCGTGGGCGGCGGACTGTCCACTGTGCTGCTTTCCGCGATCAGCGGCCAGCCGCTCGGCGGCTAGCGCCCGCCGGAAACCAGCGGCCAGCCCTTCTACGGCTAGGGCGCGGCGGTGTCCCGCGACGACTGGAACACCAGTGCCGTTAAACCGCCGCTATAACAGCACTGGTGTTCCAGTCGCGCCGCCGCGGGGAGCGGCGCGGGCACGCCGCTCCCCGCTTGGCTCTAGGGCCTGTTTCAAAAGGATTGTCGAGGCGAGCCGGAGTCCAGGCCGCGTCCGGTGGTGGCGGGCGTAAGGTCGCATACCGGTGTTGTACGCGGCCCTACGCCCGACGCCGCTGGTCGTGTCTGGGCTCGGCGAGCCCGGCAAGGACTTTGTAAACAGGCCCTAGCGCCAGCCGGAAACCAGCGGCCAGCCGCTCGGCGGCCAGCGCCCGCCGGAAACCAGCGGCCCCCCGGCGGCCAGCGCCCCGCGGAAACCAGCGGCCAGCTCCCTCGGCGGCCAGCGCCCCGGCGGAAATCAGCGGCCAGCCCATAGGCGGCTGGCGCGCGGCGGACGAGTAAACGAAAACGGGGGCGCCGAAGCGCCCCCGTCTGTCGTGCGTGCCTTACTTGGCCTTGACCACCGTCAGGTCGAAGCGGGCCGTGACCTCCGGGTGCAGCTTGACCCGGATCTGGTGCGCGCCGAGCGACTTGATGTGCCCGGAGAGCTCCAGCCGGCGCCGGTCGAGAGCCGGGCCGCCCGCGGCGCGCACGGCCTCGACGACCTCGGTCGGGGTGACCGAGCCGAAGAGGCGGCCGCCGTCGCCGGCGCGAGCCGACAGGCTGACCTTGGTCAGCCCTTCGAGCTGGGCCTTGATCTCGTTGGCGTGGCCCAGGTCGCGGATCTCCCTGGCCTCGCGGGCCCGTCGGATCACGCTGACCTGCTTTTCCGCGCCCTTCGACCACGTGATGGCGAAGCCCTGCGGGAGGAGGTAGTTACGGCCGTAGCCGTCCTTGACCTCCACCACGTCGCCAGGGCTGCCGAGGCCGGACACCTCCTGAGTCAGAATGATCTTCATCGTGGTGCCTCCCCTCAGCGCGCCGTCGTGGTGTACGGCAGGAGCGCCATCTCGCGGGCGTTCTTGACCGCACGGGCGATCTGCCGCTGCTGCTGGGACGTCACCCCGGTCACCCGCCGAGCGCGGATCTTGCCGCGGTCGGAGATGAACTTGCGCAGCAGCGCCGTGTCCTTGTAATCGATGTAGGTGATCCCCTCCTTGTCGAGCGGGTTCACCTTCTTCTTCGGCTTGCGAAGTGCCGCAGCCTTAGCCATTGCTCGTGCTCCTGATGATCCTGTGCCGCCCCGTCGGGGTCCCGGCATTAAAACGGAGGCTCGTCGTCGAAGTTGCTGCCGCCGCCCGAACCGGAGCTGGACGAGGCTGGAGTCGCCGTGGCCCACGGGTCGTCGAAGTTTCCTCCGCCGCCACCGCCGCTCTGGCCACCGCCACCACCGGAACCGAAGCCGCCGCCGCTACCGCCGGAGCGCGACATCTTCTGCACCTTCGCCGTGGCGTACCGCAGCGAGGGGCCGATCTCGTCGACCTCAAGCTCGTAGACGGTGCGCTTCTCACCCTCGCGCGTCTCGTACGACCGCTGGCGCAGCCGGCCCGAGACGATCACGCGGGCGCCCCGCTGGAGCGACTCGGCGACGTTTTCGGCCGCCTGCCGCCACACGGAACAGGATAGGAAGAGCGGCTCGCCGTCCTTCCACTCGCCGGACTGGCGGTCCATGACCCGGGGCGTCGATGCGACCCGGAACTTGGCGACCGCCGCACCCGACGGGGTGAAGCGCAACTCGGGGTCATCGGTCAGGTTTCCGATGACCGTGATGATGGTGTCTCCTGCCATGACCAACTCCTCGCGCACTCATCGTTTGCCGGAAGGCTGCCAGAGCCGTACGACAACACGACGAGGCTGATCCGGGCGAGCCGGCGCCGCGTCAGCGGACGTCCGGCCGGATGACCTTGGTACGCAGAATGGACTCGTTGAGCCGGAGCTGACGATCCAGCTCTGCGACCGCCTCAGGGGATGACTGCAAGTCGATGACCGCGTAGATGCCCTCGGCCTTCTTCTTGATCTCGAATTGCAGTCGCCTGCGACCCCAGACGTCGAGCTTTTCCACCGAGCCACCCGCGGTGCGGATCACGTTGAGGTACGTGTCCAACGACGGGGCGACGGTGCGCTCCTCGAGGCTTGGATCGAGGATCACCATGATCTCGTAATGACGCAAGACGTGCTCACCTCCTCTGGGCTAGTGGCCACGGTCCGTCCGTGGCAGGAGGTCGTGCGTCTGTCCGCACAAGTGACGCCGTGGGATATGCCCACGGCGACGAGGCGAACCGAACCAGGATACCGGGCTGGCCCGGCATGAAGAGCCGCGGGGCGCCCTATCCGCTTCTTTGGGTGGGACCTGGGGAGGAACGACCACACCGACGAGGTTGGATAGAAGGCGCCCCGCGGAGCCTTGTGTTGACTTGTATATTACGCGACACCCGTCCGAGTTGCACGTTGAGCGATAATCGCCCGAATTGCACCGGCTGAGACGCCCACCACGCAAACTGAGGCGATCAGCGCTAGAAGTCCAATTGGTCCGCTCTTGCGCACCGGCTGCACCGAGGAGAGCGCTTCGGCCGCCACACCCTCGTCGGTACCTGATGTGTCGTCAACGGTAGCCACGGCCTCACCCGAGTCGCCACCGTCTTCGCTGGCCATCGCTGGTTCGGGTGTCTCCGTCACGGCGGGGGAGGGTGTCGGCGTCGCCGTCGGCTCGGCCTCCGGCCGCTCCTCCCGCTGGTCGCCTTCGCCGTCAGCCGGTCGCGCCGGCGAGCCGGGCCGTGGCTTGGAGCCAGGCGCCTTGGCGCGCGGCGCCGGGACGACCTCGACCCGCACCGCCGACTCGTCGGAGAGCATGCAGCTTGGCTTGAGTCCCAGCGTGACCGGCCCGCGGTGGAACACCACCGGCGCCGCCGCGCCGTCCGCGATCTCACCCTGCGCGGCGCCGTCCAGCATCAGCTTCGCCCGGTACCCCGTCTTGTTGACCACGCGCAAGGTGGTCTCCGCCGGGATCGTGACCGAACTCGTGCTGGGATTGGCCGCACAGGAGACGCCGAGGAGCCCTCGGTCGCCGCTGAAGACGACCTCCTTGCCGCTCTCCGCGGGAAGCTGGTCCGGCGCCGGCGCGGCCTGCGCGGCGGCGGTGACCAGCAGCGGCATGGCGGCGAAGAGCGCGGCGACCGCGGTGGCGGCGGCGCGGTGTCGTGCCGGCGGCGGCATTCACCATCTCCCAGGTCGGCGGCGCGCCCGGGAGGCCGCGCTGAGGGACCTCCCGGGCTGGGTCTACTCCGAGTAACGAATTGGGCGAGTCGCCGGTGACGGGTGATTTGTCAGGAACGGCCGCTCGATGACGGACCGTCAGACCACTTCAGTAGGCTCGGCCCCATGCGTATCGGAGCCCACGTCGATTCGACCGACCCGCTGGGCGCCGCGACCGCCCGCGACGCCGACACGGTGCAGTTCTTCCTCACCGATCCCCAGGCGTGGAAGGATCCGTCGCCGCGTGCCGACGCCGAGGCGCTGCGCGCCTCCGACGTCGACGTCTACATCCACGCGCCCTACCGGATCAATGTGGCGACGCTCAACAACCGCATCCGCATCCCCAGCCGCAAGCTGCTGATGAGCCACGCCAAGGGTGCGGCCGACGTCGGGGCGAAGGGCTTGATCGTCCACGGTGGACACGTCGACAAGGTCGAAGACATCGCCACCGGCTTCGACAACTGGCGCAAGGCATTCGAGTACGCGGCGAAGGAGGGCGGCTTTGCCACCCCGGTGCTGATCGAAAACACGGCCGGCGGCGACAATGCCTGCGCCCGCCGCTTCGACGCGCTGGCCCGGTTGTGGGACGCGATCGGCGACTTCGAGCCCGGCTTCTGCCTCGACACATGTCACGCGCACGCGGGCGGCGAAGACCTGCTGACCGCCGTCGACCGGATCAAGGCGATCACCGGCCGCATCGATTTGATCCACGCCAACGACTCCAAGGACGACTTCGACTCCGGGCGAGACCGCCACGACAACCTCGGGAGCGGCAGGATCGACCCCGAGCTCGTGGTCGCCGTCGTGCGCGCGGCCGGCGCGCCGGTTGTGGTGGAGACCCCGGGCGGCGTCGACGGCCAAGCCGCCGACATCACCTTCCTGCGCGACCGAGTCGGCCGATAGGACCCCATTCCATGAGTACGGAGCAGCCGCAGGTCGTCGATGACGATCCGACGGTTCCGGAGTCGAGCGCGGCGCCCGAGGCCGACCAGGCCAAGCGCGACGAGACCGCCGTCAGCGAGCCCAAGAGCGACAAGGCCACCGACGCCGAGGGGACCACGGTCACCCAGGCCGGCGAAAAGACCGAGGCTGACGAAAAGACCGACACTGACGAAAAGGCCAAGGCCGGCGAAAAGACCGAGGACAAGACAGCCGAGGCCGAGCAGGCCGGGGACAAGGCAGGCGACGCCAAGGGCGAAAAGGCCACGGTGGAGGGGCGGCCGCGCGACCCGTTCGCGGCGTTCGCGCCGGAGCCTGAGCTGCCACCGACCAGGCGTCAGCGGGTCGGGCGGGCGATCGGCCGGTTCCTGATCCACGAGTGGACCCTCGCCGTCCTCGGCTGCATCGTGCTCGCCGTGCTGATGACCTGGCCGACCCTGCGCTATCCGCTGCACACGCTCCCGCAAGACTTTCACGACCCGGCGCTACAGGCCTGGCAGATGGCCTGGTCCGGCCACATCCTGCTGAGCGACCCGGCCCACCTGTGGGATTCCAATACCTTCTTCCCGGAGCGGCTCACCTTCGCGTTCTCCGACACCCTGCTCGGATACGCGCCGGCCGGCATGCTGGGCGACGGCCCACAGGCGGCCATCCTCCGATACAACATCATTTTCGTGCTGGCCCACGCGCTGGCGACCTTCGGGGCGTATGCGCTGGTCCGCCAGCTCGGCGCGGGTCGCACCGGCGCGATCGTGGCGGGGGCCGCCTACACCTACGCGCCCTGGATGCTGGCGCAGGCGGGACACCTGCACATCGTCTCCAACGGCGGCATCCCGCTCGCGCTGGCGATGCTGGCCCGCGGGCACGGCTACTCGTTCGCGCACGGATATCGCGACGACCGGCGCCACGCGGGGTGGGCGCTCGCCGGCTGGCTCGTCGCGGCGTGGCAGCTCAGCCTGGGTTTCGGCATCGGCCTGATCTTCGCGTACGTGCTTGGCGCGCTCTCGCTCGTCGCCCTGTTCACCTGGTATTGGCGCAAGGCGTTGCGGTGGGCGGTCAGGCGGCGGTTCGGTGCGCGCCTGGCGCTGGCCGACCTTTTCGGCGGCCTGATCTTCGCGGCGACGGGAGTGCTGCTCGCCCTGCCGTACTTCGAGGTGGCACACCTGCACCCGGAGGCGACCCGCCGTGTGCAGGATCTGGAGGCGTACGCGCCGCCGCCAAGCGGCCTCTTCATCGCGCCGCCAGAGTCGCTGATCTGGGGTGACCTGCACGAAAACGTGCGCGACGGCCTCCGGTGGCCGGCCGAGATGGCCGTCCTGCCCGGATACGTGCTGTACGCGCTCGCCCTCGCCGGCCTGTTCTTCTCGATCTGGAAGGTGCGCCACCGGCTCCTGCTGCTCGGCGGCGTGCTGGTCACCGGCATCCTGGCGCTCGGCCCCAACTTCTTCGGCGGCAAGTACACGTATCTGCCGCTCTTCGAGTACCTGCCGGGTTGGGACGGCCTGCGTACGCCGGGCCGGCTCATGCTGTGGACGACGCTGCTGCTGGGCATCCTGGCGGCGGGTGCGGTGAGCGCGCTGGTGCGCCGGGTCAACGAGATCGCCGCCACGCGGTTGACGCTGCGCCCAGGCGTACTGCTCCGCATCGTCACGCTGGTGCCACTGCTGCTGGTGCTGGTCGAGGGCCTCAACACCACACCGCACCCGGCCGTGCCCCCGCAGCCCGCGGTGATGCGCACCGACCCCGGGCCGATCCTCGTGCTGCCCTTCAACCTGACCTACGAGCAGACCGTCATGCTCTGGTCGACCACGCGTTTCCAGCCGGTGGTCAACGGCGGGAGCGGATTCACGCCGGTGCGGCAGGAGCGCACGCGGGAGGCCGCCAAGACGTTCCCCGATCAAGCCAGCGTCGACTACCTGCGCGAGCTGGGCGTCAAGACGGTCGTGATGCTCCGCGACGAGCTCGACGGCACACCGTGGCAGGCGGCCGTCGACCTGCCCGTCGACGGGCTCGGCATCCAGCGCGAGGAGATCGGCGACACGATCGTGTACCGGCTCTGACCCCGGCTGGCCGGGAGCTCAGACGGTCACCGGCTCCCGGTCCGGCGGCGGCGGAGCCTCGCCGGCCTCGCGTCGCGCGCGCCATCGCACCAGCCACGGCGCGTCGTCCGCACCGTCGAAGACGCCACCGTCCGGGTCGTCCTCGTACGTCTGCCGCACCGGGTCGCGCTCGGGCGTCACGATGTCGCGCACGATCAGCCCGCACAGGACGGCGACGGTGACCAGCCGCAGGGTGGAGGCGAGCACGAAGACGCCCTCCGGGAAGACCGGCTTGCCCGAGGCGCCGAGCAGCTCCCCGTAGAACGAGACGAAGTAGAGCACCTCGGCGATCTGCCAGGCGAGGAACGCACCCCACCGCGGACGGGCGAGGACGGCGAGCGGAATCAGCCACAGCACGTACTGCTGGGACCAGACCTTGCTGAAGATCAGGAACGAAGCGACCACGAGGAACGCCAGCGCGGCGACGCGCGGCTTGCGGGGCGCGAAGAGGGCCAGCGCGGCGATCGCGAGGCAGGAGAGCCCGAACAGGCCGTACGTCAGGAGGTTGAGCTGCGGGACATGGTTGCTCAGCCACTGGAAGGGGCCTTGGTCACCCGGTGAGCCGGAGTTCCACTTGCCGTCGAGGTAACGGCCGATATACCACAGCGTGCCCCAGTCGATCGGCCGCTCGGTATTGAGCTCGAAGAAGCGGTCCCAGTTTTCCCGGTACGGAATCGCGGCCGGCAGGTTGACCGCGACCAGCGCGGCGAGCGCGGTGCCGGTGGCCACGAGCGCCTGCCGGAGCCGATTCGTACGCAGACCGAGCACCAGCAGTGGCCCGAGGATGAAGAGTGGCCACATCTTCGCGGCGCCGGCGAGTCCTAGGAGGATGCCGGCGACCACGGGATGTCGTTTGGCCCAGGCATACATGCCGAACGCGGCCAGCCCGATGGCGAGAAAGTCCCAGTTTACCGTCGCGGTGACGAATAGAGCGGGGGAGAGCGCGAACATCGCCGCGTCCCACGGTCGTCGCCGACGCACGGCCAGGATCGTGGCGACCGTCGCGATCGCGAGAGCACCGAGCACCAGGGCGTTGGCATCGTAGAACCACAGCGCCTGGTTGAGCTCCGGACGGCTTTCCCCGAGCGCGTGCACCGGCAGCCCGAGGGCGCCCATGAAGTAGCCGGTCAGCACCGGGTACTCGACCGGGTGGTCACGGTAGGGGACCTTGCCCTCGTTGAGCCCTTCGGCGTAGTAGAGCGCGAGCACGTCGGTGTAGCAGAACCGCGTGTACTGGATGTGGTCTGCCCAGGCACCGTCGCGGCACGGCGACTTTTGCACCCAGTGCAGGGCGAGCGTGAGGCAGGTCAGCGCGATGACGATGCGGGTGGCGGTCCAGAAGCGCCCGCCCCACTGCGCCTGCGGCTTGTCGGAGCCTGCGGCGTGCTCGCCGATCGGCCCCCCGATGGCCTCGGACAGCCCGCGCACGAACCCGTCCGACTGCGCCGGATGATCTACACGTTCAGATCCATCGATGTCGGTCGTGCGCACGCTCATAAAGAGGCATCATGCCCTATCGACGGCGGGATCCGCGCGGCCCAGCCGCGCGGATCCCAGCAATCGTCGAGTCGACACCCGGTCGGGAGAGGCTAACCCCCCGGGAGCGTGTTGCCCTGCTGCGGCGGTGGCGTGGTCTGAGTGCCCGGGTTGGGCTGCTCGTTGTCGTTGTCGTCGTCGTTGCCATTGCCGTTGCCGTTGCCATTGCCGTTGCGGTCGTTGTCCGGGCAGAGGATGTCAGGCAGCAGGCCACAGTTGCCATTGCCGTTGCCATTGCCGTTGTCCGGCCCCTGGGTCGGCGGCGGTGGCGACGCGCCGTTCGGGAACGGGCTGTCCGGATCGCCGGTGTTCTTCCGGTCTTCGAACCGCTTGACTTCCAGCGCCATCCGCTCATGCACCAGGTCCATGAACATTTCCCAGATCGAGGCGGGTGTGCCGGAGCCCGACATCTTCTTGGTGCCGCCCGGTTCTTTGATCGCCCGGCGTTTGCCCTCGGTGCCGACCCAGACCGCAGAGGCGATCTGCGGCGTCGCGCCGACGAACCAGGCGTCGCCGTTGTCGCTGCGGTCCTGGTTGAGCTCCCAGGTGCCGGACTTGCCGGTGGCCGGGCGGTCGCCCTTCAGATCCTTGTCGATGTTGTCGGGGATCTTCTGGAGCACGGCGTTGATGTCGTCGATCTGGTTGGCCTCGAAGCGCTGCTCCGGCTTGAGCTTTTCGCCCTTGCCCGGGACCGGCCCGAACTTGCCGGTCGCGTCGCGCTTCTCCACCTTCTTGATGAAGTGCGCCTTGTTGTAGATACCCCGGTTGGCGAGGGTGGCCACACCGTTGGCGTGGTCGAGCACCGTGATCGGGTACTGGCCGAACGCCACCTCGTTGTCGAACTCCGCCGGCGCCAGCTTCTCCGGGGCGGTCTTGGTGAGGTCGTGCGGCTTGCCCTTGTTGGTGTCGAACATCGTGCGGATGCCGGCATCGCGGGCCGCCTCGACCACCTTGGCCGGCCCGATACCGTCGGCGATCCAGTAGAACGGGACGTTGTACGACGAGATCGTCGACTGCTCGAGCGTGCAACTGCGACCGCACCTGATGTCACCGGCGTCGCGGCCCGCGTTCGAGATCTTCCGCCCGTTGTCGTCGTCCTTGAGGGCGTCCCAGCGCGAGTCCATCGGGATGCCCGCCTTCATCGCCGCCGCGAGCGTGTAGATCTTGAACGTCGAACCCGCCGCGTGACCGCCCGAGTTGCCGCCGTCGTTGAGACCGGCGTAGTCGTAGCCGGTGCCGTTTTCACCGCCGTAGTACGCCAACACCTGGCCGTTGGTCGGATCGATCGCGACAAGCGCTGCCTTGTAGTACTTCGGCAGCTTGTGCATCGGCGAGGTCGTGGACGCCCAGCGGGCCGCCTCCTCCGCCGACTTCTGCGCCTGCTGGTTGATCGTGGTGGTGATCCGGTAGCCGCCCTTCTTCCACTCGGCGGCCGGGATACCCATCTCTTCGAGCTCGTCGCGGACGTAGTTGACGACGTTGCCGCTCGGCTTGTCGATGCCGCAGCCGATGTTGCAGCTCTTCGCGTCGTACTTTTGCAGCGTCTTGGTCGGGTAGACGGACTTGGCCCGCTCATCGGCCGTCATCCACTTCTTCTCGACCATGTTGTTGAGGGTGTAGCCCCACCGCGCCTTGGCCTCTTCGGGGTTGGTCTGCGGGTCGAAGCCCTTGTGGCCGGTGGCCTTGTCGGGCTCCGGCTGCTTGATCACCGCGGCGAGGACGGCGGCCTCTTCCTTGGTGAGCGCGCCCTTCTTACCCGGCTGGACCAACACCGACTTGCGGAAGTACATCTGTGCGGCGGCCTCGATGCCGTGCGCGCCTCGACCGAAGTAGATCGCGTTGAGGTAGTAGCCGAGGATCTCGTCCTTTTCGAGGTCCTGCTCCAGCTTTCGGGCCAGCACCGCCTCGCGGATCTTGCGGTTGTAGTTGATGCCGCTGAGGTCGGCGGCGTGCCGCGCGTACTGCTGCGTGATCGTCGAGGCGCCTTGGGTGTTGCCGCCGGTGAAGTTGTTCCAGGCGGCGCGAGCGATGCCCTTGAGATCGATGCCCTCGTGATCGAGGAAGTTCTTGTCTTCGGCGGCCATCACGGCTTCCTTGACCACCGGCGAGATCTTGTCGGCCGGCACGACCGTGCGGTTGACCTCGCCGAGCTTGGCCAGCTCCTTGCCGTTGGAGTAGACGATCGAGGTCGCCTGGGCCTCGAATGTGTCGTAAGTCGGCACGTCGTCGTAGAACCAGGTCAAGGCGACCACGCCGGCGCCGGCCATCATCACGACGACGGCGAACGCGGCGACGATCCAGTTGATCCTCTTGCGCCGCTTGGCTCGCTTGATCGCGGCCGGGTCGCTGGGGCCTCTGCCACCCTTGGCGGCCCGGCGACCGGGGCCGGTCGGCCCGCTCGGCCCACCGGGACCCTCCAGCACGTCTGGCCGGCCGAACTCAGGCCCGGCCGGCGAGACCGGCCGCACCGCGGCGCGACCGACGGTGGCCCGGCCGGCCGCGCCGGCGACGGGCGGCCGCCCTGCCGTGCCCGGTGAAGCCGAGCCGACCGACGCGGAACCAACGGAGGCCCGGCCGGCGGAGGCCCGCCCGGACGATGCGCCGACCGATGCCCGGCCTGAGGAGCCGGCGGCCGCGCGGCCCGAGGTGGGGCGGGGCGCCGGCTCGGAGCCGTACCCGTCGCCGTTTCGGGCCCAGCCACCCTCGGAGCCGCCGCGTGCCGACCCACGGGCGCGGGGGGCCCCGTAGTCGTCGGACGGGCCTGAAACATTGGCCCGACCGCGCGCGGAACTAGGGTCGTCGTACGAGTTCATTCGTCACACCCTGCCGGTCGCGATGACGCGCTCTCGCGACGCCACCGTGTTGCGGTGAGTTAGGACACCTTCTGACGCCAGCCCGGCCACATGACCGAGCAAGGCTTCGCCCGACAAATTCGGACTTATCCGATTAACGAGTGATTGCTTGCCCCGCCACTTCGGGTCCTCCACCCCGTCGTTCGGGCAAGCATCGGTCACCGTCGGGCCTCTCGCCTTCGTTTGGTCGCCGGCGCCCCAACGCCGGTAGCGGATGAACCAGAAGTGGATGAGCCGACGGCAGCCGCCGTCTCTGCGGCGGGCTCATCGGTCAGCCCGTCGCGGCCGAGCAGGAACTGCTCGACGAGATGATTCCAGTCGCAGGCGCGGCACACCTCCACCACGTACACCTGGAACTCACGGAACGTCATCGCCAGCACCGGCAACTCCGTGCGGGTGCGGGCCTGTCCGGCCGACTGCTTGAGCTCATCGCCATAGATGTAATGGACGAGCGTCAGGTTTTCCCGGCGGCAGATCGGGCAGCGCCGGTCGGTGGGCTCGCCGTGGAAGCGGGCGGCGTTCTTCAAGTAGGGAGACGCATCGCAGACTTCGTACGTACCCACGCGGCCAGAAAGGACCTCACGCAGCAGCGCTCGCTTCTGGAGCGAGTAGTCGACAACCTGCCGCTGCGTGCGCATGCGGACGAGGGTACGCGGTTCCGGGCGAGGAGGCGACAACCGTCACTTTCTGCTACCAGACGACTCGATTCTGATGTTTGCCGTCCGGCCACCTCCGCGATACCGTGCGATGTATCGGGGCGATACATCGCACCGGTTAACGCGAGTACACCAGTGGGTAAGGAGGGTGAGACGTGCTCGAGCTCGCCATCCTCGGCCTGCTCCAGGAGTCTCCGATGCACGGCTATGAGCTGCGCAAAGAGCTCGCCACAAAGCTCGGCGCGATCCGCGCGGCGATCAGCTACGGCACCCTGTACCCCACGTTGCGGCGGTTGCAGGGCGTCGGCTGGATCACCGAGGCGGGGGAGGCGGCCGTCGGTGCCGAAGAGGTCCCGCCGCTGACCACCCGCCGCGGTCGCGTTGTTTACAAGATCACAGCGGAAGGCAAGGAGCGTTTCGCCGAGCTGCTCGCGCAGGCCGGGCCAGAGACGTATGACGATGCCGGCTTCGGCGTCCACTTCGCGTTCTTCGCGCGCACCGACCGCGCCACGCGGCTGCGCATCCTCGAAGGTCGCCGCCGAAAGGTGGAGGAGCGCCGGGAGGGTCTGCGCGACGTGCTGGCCCGGGCTACCGAGCGGCTCGACGCCTACACGCTCGAGTTGCAGCGCCACGGACTCGACGCCTGCGAGCGCGAGGTCCGCTGGCTGGAGGAGCTCATCGCCAACGAGCGCTCCGGCCGGGCGCCCGAGGGCAAGCCCTCGGCCAGCCCAACAGATAAAGACAGCCCGCCTCCGCCTGGACCTACCAGGGACATCCCGGAGCGGCCGTGATGAACAAGAAGGAGGCAAACGCGATGGGCTCCGTACGCGTGGCCATCGTCGGTGTCGGAAACTGCGCCTCGTCTCTGGTGCAGGGCGTGGAGTTCTACCGCAACGCCGACCCCACCGACCGCGTCCCGGGTCTCATGCACGTCACCTTCGGCGACTACCACGTGTCTGACGTGGAGTTCGTCGCGGCGTTCGATGTGGACGCCAAGAAGGTGGGTCGAGACCTCGCTGAAGCGATCGTCGCCAGCGAAAACAACACCATCAAGCTCTGCGACGTGCCGCCCACCGGCGTGCAGGTGCAGCGCGGCCCGACCTTCGACGGCCTGGGTCAGTACTACCGCGAGATCATCGAGGAGTCCGACGAGTCCCCGGTCGATGTCGTCAAGGCACTGCGCGACGCGCAGGTCGACGTCGTCGTGTCCTACCTGCCGGTGGGCTCCGAGGCGGCCGACAAGTTCTACGCCCAGGCGGCGATCGACGCGGGCTGCGCCTTCGTCAACGCGCTCCCCGTGTTCATCGCCTCCGACCCGGTGTGGGCCAAGAAGTTCGAAGACGCGGGCCTGCCGATCGTCGGTGACGACATCAAGAGCCAGGTGGGCGCCACCATCGTGCACCGCGCGCTGGCCAAACTCTTCGAAGACCGCGGCGTCGAACTGCTCCGCACGTACCAGCTGAACTTCGGCGGCAACATGGACTTCATGAACATGCTGGAGCGCAGCCGGCTCGTGTCGAAGAAGATCTCCAAGACGCAGTCGGTGACGTCCCAGGTGCCGCACGAGATGGCCAAGTCCGACGTCCACATCGGGCCGTCCGACCACGTGCCGTGGCTCGACGACCGCAAGTGGGCGTACATCCGGCTCGAAGGCAAGTCCTTCGGCGACACCCCGCTCAACGCCGAGCTCAAGCTCGAGGTGTGGGACTCGCCCAACTCGGCCGGCGTCATCATCGACGCCCTCCGCGCCGCGAAGATCGCCAAGGACCGCGGCATCGGCGGCCCGATCCTGTCGGCGTCGTCCTACTTCATGAAGTCGCCGCCGGTCCAGTACGCGGACCACGAGGCGCACGCCGCGGTCGAGGCCTTCATCAAGGGCGAAGTCGACCGCTGACCACCGCACGAAGACGGGCCGGGACGCGACGTCCCGGCCCGTTTTCACTCGATGACCCGTAGGTACGGGGCAAGTCGTCGTGTGACCTCGTCAACCGAATCGATCGCGCCGGTGGTGAGGTCGTCGGTGAGCTTGCTCCGGTCCGCGGCCGGCATCTCGAGCACCAACCCGACGCGTCCGAGACTTACCGCGAGCGCGCGCCAGGCCAGGCCCGCATTCGACATATCCAGTGGTTGCCACCGGATCACTCCGTGTTGCACCGAGGCTCATAGGTCGCCCAGCTCTCGGTAGAACTCTGCGTTTGCCTCCTCTTCACGGCGCAGGATGCGCAACAGCTCCTCTCTCCGCTGAGCGCGGTTCAGGTACCCCTCGATCGCCTCCTCCGCGAGCTTTTCTTTGTAGCGCTGCTCCTCCTCGGCCAGGTCCCGCAGGCGCTGCGCCACTTCTGGTCTGATCATCAGCTCTAAATCCATACAGATGTTCTACAAAGGACCTAGGGTTGGCTCAAGAACACCAACTCAGGAACCCCAAGAAAGCTGGAGGGCGACGCGGGCCTCCAGCTCCAGCAGGTAGCGCTTGCGGGGGAGGCCGCCGCCGAAGCCGACGAGCTTGCCGCCGGCGCCGACGATGCGGTGGCAGGGCACGATGATCGGGATCGGGTTGCGATTGCATGCGACGCCGACCGCCCTCGCGCCGCCGGGGTCTCCGACCGCGGCCGCGACCTCGCCGTAGGTGCGCATCTCCCCATAAGGAATCAGAGTCATCTGGTGCCACACCGCGCGCTCGAAGTCGCTGCCCCGGCGCACCGACAGCGGCAGGGTGAAGTCGGTGAGCTCGCCCGCGAAGTAGGCCCTCAGCTCCGCGACCGCGGCGTCGAGGCGGGGATCGCTCACCTCGGCGGCGTCGGCCACCGCGCCGAAGTGCACGCCGCAGACGCCCGTGTCGTCCACGGCGACGGAAAGCTCGTCGATCGGCGAGTCGATCACCACCCAACGCATCCACCTATTGTGGCCGCCGGGTGTGACAGCGACGCTCAGCTGACTCGCTCGTACTCGGTCGTGAGGAGCCCGGTGTTTTGCGTCAGCCGGTCGGTGGAGCACGTGTAACTCGACGAGTCGTCCTTGGTGTCGAGGACGTTGGGGACGTCGTACTCCTCGCCGCCGAGGGTGACCTTGCCGCTCACGTTCGACTCCACGTCGGTGACGTTGACCCGGCCGGCCCTGGTCGTGAAGTTGTAGGTCAGCCGGCCGGAAATCTCCAGCCGGACCGTCGAGCCGTTGAGCTCGCCGCTGTACTCGGTGCTGCTGCCGTAGTCGGTCTCGCCGGTGCCGTCGCGGTTGAGCCGCAGTGTCGCGCCCTCGCCGCCGGTGAAGGTGACGCTGTCTCCCTGGACCGCCACCGTCTCCTTGTGAGACGTCACCCGCCAGGTGCCGATCACGCACTCGTCGAGGTCGGAGCCGGGCGCGGCGCTCGTGCTCTCCACCGGGCCGCCGGTGGTCGGGTCGCCGGTCGGTCCGGCGATGGGGTCGTCACCGCCACCCCGCGCGGCCACCACGATCACGATCGCCACAACCAGGGCCACCAGCACCGAGCCGAGCGCGAAAAGAGGGACCATGTAGGACCGGCCGCGCTGCTGCTGCGGCTGCGGCGGATAGCCGGGGTAGCCGCCGCCGCTGGTCTGCTGGGCGTACGCCGGCGGCACGCTCGTCGGATATCCCGCCGGGGGCACGCTCGTCGGGTAGGCCGGCGGGCTCCCGGGCTGTGGATAACCGGGGTACCCAGGCGGGGGTGCCTGTGGATAAGCGGGTGGCGGTGGCGGCGGCTGCTGGGGAATCCCCCGGAACGTGCCGCACTGCGTGCAGTAGCCGGCGGCGTTCACCTGTACGCCCCCGCAGACCGCACACGGCTGCATCAGCTGCCTCCCCCTCACACACCCTCTACGGCCGCCGACCGGAGTCGGCTCACTTCGCGAGCGACGGTAGCCGAGACGCGCCACGGCTTGTAACCAACCAACCGGCTGGCTAGATCACACCTTCGTCGCGCGCCCAGCGCAGCAGCTCTGCCTCGGCCTCGTCCCGGTCGAGCGGGCCGCGCTCCAGCCGGACCTCCTTGAGATGCCGCCAGGCGCGGCCGACGATCGGGCCGGGCGGCACGCCGAGCAACTCCATGATCGCGTTTCCGTCGAGGTCGGGCCGGACCCGCGCGAGATCCTCGGCCTCCTGAATCTGCGCGATCCGGGTCTCCAGCGCGTCGTAGTCGGACGAGAGCTGGGCGGCCTTGCGCCTGTTGCGGGTGGTGCAGTCGGAGCGGGTCAGCTTGTGCAGCCGGGAGAGCAGGTCACCGGCGTCGGTCACGTACCGCCGCACCGCCGAGTCGGTCCACTCTCCCCGCCCGTACCCGTAAAAGCGCAGGTGCAAGGCGACGAGCTTGACCACGTCGGACGTCACGTCCTTGGGATAACGAAGCTCCTTCATGCGCAGCTTGGTCATGCGCGCGCCGACCACCTCGTGGTGGTGGAAGCTCACCCTGTTGTCCGGGCCGACCGCCTTGGTGGCCGGCTTGCCGACGTCGTGCATCAGCGCGGCCATCCGCAGGATGAAGTCGGGGCCCTCGCCGCTCTCCAGCCGCACCGCGTTGCTGACCACGGTGAGGGTGTGCTCGTACACGTCCTTGTGCTGGGCGTGCTCGTCGATCGCGAGCTTGAGGCCGGGCAGCTCGGGCAGGAAGCGGTCGGCCAGGCCGGTGTCGACCAGCAGCCGCAGCCCGGTCACCGGGTCGGCGCCGCAGAGTAGCTTGGTGAACTCGTCGCGGATCCGCTCGACCGTGATCCGGCCGAGGTCGGCGGCCATCGCGCCCATCGCCGCGACCACGTCCGGGTCGACGGCGAACCGCAGCTGGGCGGCGAAGCGCGCGGCCCGCAGCATCCGCAGCGGGTCGTCGCCGAACGACTCCTGCGGCGTGCCGGGTGTACGCAGGCGCCGGGCGGCGAGGTCGTCGAGGCCGCCGTACGGATCGGTGAACCGGTGCTCGGGCAGGCTCACCGCCATCGCGTTGACCGTGAAGTCGCGCCGGCGCAGGTCGTCCAGGAGGTTGTCGCCGTACTGGACGACCGGGTTGCGGGTCACGCCGTCGTACGCATCGGAGCGAAACGTTGTGATCTCCAGCCGCAGCCCATGCCGCTGCGCGCCGATCGTGCCGAACTCGCGGCCGGTCTCCCAGGTGGTCTCGGCCCAGCCCTCGAGCACCCGGAGGATGTCGTCCGGCCGTGCGTCGGTGGTGAAGTCCAGGTCGTCGCCGAGCCGGCCGAGCAGCGCGTCGCGCACGGATCCGCCGACCAGGTGCAGCTCGTACCCGGCCTTGGTGAAGCGGCGGCCGAGCTCGTCGGCGATCGGGGAGACGCGCATCAGCTCAGCCACGGCGTTGCGCTGCGCATCGGTAAGCCCCGTGGCGTTCGAAGTCTTGGACATGGGACAGCCAGCCTATCGGTGGGGCAGGATGATGCCTCGTGCCGGTACCCGACGCCCTGCGGACACTTTGCCACGACCCGGCGTTCTGGGCCGACTACTTTTTTCGCACCACCCCCCACGCCGATCCCGACCCCGCGGAGCTGCGCGCCACATTCCCGATCGCCGGCGGGTACGCGCTGGTGCTCGACCTCGACCGGCGGTACGGCACCTACGCACTCGGCCTGCGCACGCCCACCAGCATCGAGCCGATACCGATGGCGTGGGACGACCGGTCGCGGTGGCATCCGCACGGGCTGCTCTGGCCCGAGCTGGAGCTGATCGGCCAGGTGGTGGCGCTCGACGACCCGTCGCTGCCGCACCCCGGGCTGACGGTCGCGCTGCTGTGCCGGTTCGCGCCGATCACCGCCGAGGACGACGCCGTCGCGGTACGTGGCCTGCTCGGCGCGGCGCTGCGCTCGCTGCGGGTACCGGTGCCGCCGGCTGAGCAGGAGCCGCTGTTCCCGTACTCGCCACGGGTGCTGACCGAGGCGCAGGTGACCGACTACCTGGAGGTGCCCGGCGAGGGAGTGGCTGGCACGCTGCGGTACGCCGGCAGCGACGTCTTCCCCTTCGACGAGCTCGCCACGCTGGTGCGGTTGGCGCGCCGGCGGGTCGACCGGGTGGCCGCCGAGCCGTGGTGCACGGAGCAGGTCCGGGCGCTCGCCCGCCGCCGTGACACCGCCGCTCTCCTGGCCGCTCTGGAGTCCGCCGGCTGCGATCACCCGACCCTGCTCGACGCGCTGGCCGAGCCGGTCACACCCGCCGAAGCCGCCTGGGTCGCGGACGTGCTGGCAGGCGATGGCCCCGTACCCTTGCGCTGGTACGGCATCGACCAGAAGCGGGGTTGAGATGGGCGGCGGCCTCTATAAGAGCGCCAACGCGGGGCACAGCGCGCACCAGCAGTACCCGGACGGTGCCGTGCTGATCTCGACCCAGCCGATGCCGTACGGCATGCATCCCGCCCCCGGCGTGGAGTCCGCTCCCGACCTCGAGCCGGCCGTGGAGGTGGAGCAGGGGAGCGCGGCCAGCAACAGCGCCGTCATGGCGATCGGCAGCCTGGTCAGCCGCGGCACCGGCTTCCTGCGCACCGTCGTGCTCGCCGCCGCGCTCGGCGGCGCCGCGATCAACGACGCCTACACGACGGCGCAGGTGCTCCCCGGCATCGTGTACGAGCTGCTGCTCGGCGCGCTCCTGAGCAGCACGATCATCCCGGTGCTGGTGCGGCGGCGGAAGGCGGATCCGGACCGGGGCGAGGCCTACACGCAGCGGCTGGTGACGCTCACTGTGGTGGTGCTGGCGGCCGCCGCGCTGATCGTCACGGTGCTGGCCTCGGTGCTGACGCTCCTCTACACGAGCAGCGACCAGTCGGATGCCTTCAAGGGCCTGGTCACGAAGATCTCGTACCTGACGCTTCCGATGATCTTCTTCATCGGGCTCTCCGGGATCCTCACCGCCGTGCTGAACACCCGCGGGCACTTCGCCACGCCGATGTTCACACCGATCCTCAACAACCTCGTCGTCATCGCGACCGGCGGCGTCTACGTCCTTATCTACGGGGCGAAGGCGATCCGGCCGGAGCAGATGACCAACGGCCAGATCCTGCTGCTCGGCGCCGGCACGCTGCTCGGCGTGGTGATCCAGAGCCTGGGGCTGCTGCCCGCGCTGCGCAAGGTCGGCTTCCGCTGGCGGTGGCGCTTCGACTTCCGCGCGCTCGGCCTGCGCGAGCTGGGCCGGATCGGGGTCTGGGCGCTCTGCTACGTCATCGTCACCCAGATCGGCCAGATCGTCGCGTTCAACCTGCTCAACCGGGCCAGCGGCAAGGGCGCCGCGGGCCCGGCGATCTACAACAACGTGTTCCTGCTGATGTACATGGCGCACGGCATCATCTCGGTGTCGATCATCACCGCGCTGACCCCGCGGATGAGCGCGGCGGCGGCCGACCACCGGCACTCCGACATGGCCGCCGACCTGGCCCGCGGCACCCGCATGATCACGGCGGTGCTCACGCCGGTCGCCATCTGCTACGCGGTGCTGGCCGCGCCGATCGCGGTGGCGCTCTTCCGCCGCGGGGCGTTCACGCAGGAGGACGCCAACCGGACCGCCATCGTGCTGGTGGTGACCGCGGTGGCGCTCGTGCCGTTCTCGATCAGCCAGCTATTCACCGTCGGGCTCTACGCGCGGCAGGAAACCAAGACCGCGGCTCTCGTCAACCTGCCGGTGGTCGGCCTGCGGATCCTCGTGCAGGTCGTCATCTTCCTGCTGTTCTCGGCGGCGTTCGCGGCGCCCGGGCTGATGTTCGCCAACGCGCTGTCTTATGCCGCCTCCGGGCTGATCACCGCCATACTCATGCACCGGCGCATCGGGGCGATCGGGCTCGGCGGCATCCTCGTCACGGTCGTCAAAGTGGGCGTCGCCGCCGTCGGCGCGACAGTGGTGGGGCTCGCCGTCATCTACGTGCTGCCAGGCGGCTGGACACCGAGCATGGGGGAGGCCTTCCTCCAGCTGGCGGTCGGCGGGCTGGCGATCAGCGGCACCTACGTGGCCATCGCCCTCGGCCTGAAGGTCACCGAGATCAATAGCGTCTTCGCACTGGTCCGCCGCAAGATCCGCCGCTAGGAGCCTCCCGGGTCAGCGGCGGCGGCGCTTCGCGGTGCCGAAGATCTGGCGGGCGATGGCGGCGCCGGCGGCGGTGGCGGCCGCCCGGATGAACGACTTGGTAGCGCTGGAGCCGAGCACCTTCTCCATCATGTTCGGGCTCTCCTTCTCTCCGCGCGGTGCCTTCCGCTCCTGTGGATAACTCTGTGCGGGAGGCGTCTCGGGCGCGGGAGAGCCCTGTGGATAACCACCTGTGGACGGCGGCGCCAGCCGGGCGGCCAACTTCTCGTACGCGGACTCCCGGTCGACCGGCTCGGCGTACTTCGCGTGCAGCGTCGACCCCCGCACCACCGCCGTCATCGCCGCCGCGTCGGCCGCGGCCATCAGCGACTGGGGAGCGCGGAGCCGGGTCCAGGCGACCGGGGTCGGCGCGCCGTTCTCGGACAGCACGGTCACGATCGCCTCGCCGGTGCCGAGCTTGGTGAGCACCTCCTCCAGGTCGTACGCCGAGTGCGGGAACGTCGACGCGGTCGCCTTGAGCGCCTTGGCGTCGTCCGGCGTGTACGCCCGCAACGCGTGCTGGACCCGGTTGCCGAGCTGAGCGAGCACGTCGGGGTGTACGTCCTTGGGCGTCTGCGTCACGAAGAAGACGCCCACCCCCTTCGAGCGGATCAGCCGCACGGTCTGCGTGATCGACTCCAGGAAGTCCTTCGACGCGTCCTTGAAGAGCAGGTGGGCCTCGTCGAAGAAGAAGACG
The DNA here is from genome assembly GCF_052068095.1 of Phytohabitans sp. LJ34. Taxonomy (NCBI): domain Bacteria; kingdom Bacillati; phylum Actinomycetota; class Actinomycetes; order Micromonosporales; family Micromonosporaceae; genus Phytohabitans; species Phytohabitans sp. LJ34. The sequence goes on from NZ_JBQHDG010000005.1 coordinate 176,239, forward strand.
AGCTTCGGCTTGTCGACGTCGCCGACCTCAGGCAGGTCCTGGAAGAGGTCGGCCAGCAGCCACATAAGAAAAGAGGAGAAGAGCGCCGGCTGGGTCACGACTCCGGGCAGCTCCAGGATCGAGGCCACGCCCCGCCCGTCCGGCGCGGTACGCATCAGGTCGGCCGTGTCGAACTCCGGCTCGCCGAAGAAGTCGTCCGCGCCGGCGTCCGAGAACGCCACCAGCTCCCGCAGCAACACGCCGGCCGTCTGCTTGGAGAGCCCACCGAGCGAACGCAGTTGTTCGGCTCCCTCGTCGGAGACCAGGTACTGGATGACCGAGCGCAGATCCTTGATGTCCAGCAGCGGCAGCCCGTTCGCGTCCGCGAAGTGGAAGATCAGGTTTAGTGACGAGGACTGTACGTCGGAGAGCCCGAGCACCTTGGACAGCAGCACCGGGCCGAACGACGTGATCGTCGCGCGCACCGGGATGCCGGTGCCGCGCCCGCCGAGCGCGTAGAACTCCACCGGGAACGCAGCGGGCTGCCAGTCCTGCCCGATGTCGGCGGCCCGCGCACTGATCTTCTCATTCGGGCTGCCCGGGGCCGACATGCCCGACACGTCGCCCTTGATATCCACGAGGAAAACCGGCACTCCGGCCGCGCTGAGCTGCTCGGCGATCACCTGGAGCGTCTTGGTCTTGCCCGTACCCGTGGCGCCGGCGACGAGACCGTGCCGGTTGAGCATGCCGAGCGGGATGCGCACCTTCGCCTCGGGGTCGCCTCGATCGTCCACCACCAGGGCGCCCAGCTCGAGTGCCGCCCCCTCGAAGGCGTACCCGTCGCGCACCTGCCCCGCAAGATCAGACATGGCGAAAGCGTACCTATAACGCACTATTTGCAGGAGGCTTCAAACTGGGATGATTGCAACTTACCTCCCAAGGTCGACCCCGTTGACTCGCATCAGGCCGGCTGCCACGCCAAGATGACGTGTTGAGAGGTCGCATGACCCGGGTAAGGTCGCACTCGTCGGGTGCGGGTAGCGCCTACGCTATTAGTTGTGCCCGCCGCCGGGTTGCCGGCTGCGGCGAAGCGGCCAGATCACAGGCAGCACACACGGGTCCACTTGATCCAAACGATCACCGAGGGAGGACGGGGTGACCCAGGTCGGCGAAGGTCAGGAGGCGAGCGAGAGCGCGCCCCAGGTCATGACCTTCGGTGCGCCCACCGTCGGTGAGATCCTGGCCGAGAGGTACGAGCTCGCGGAGCACATCAACAACGACAGCGCCGGGCGGCAGGTCTGGCGCGGCGTCGACGTGGTGCTCCGGCGTCCGGTCGCGGTGGTGCTGCGCTACCCCGGCGGCGACTCCGCGATGGAGATGCTCCAGGCCGCCGTCGCGGCGAGCCGTGTGATCCATCCCAGCCTTGTCGGCGTCTACGACGCGATCGACGAGGCCGAGCGGGCCTACGTGGTGCGCGAGTGGGTCGACGGCGAGTCGCTGCGCGAGATCGTGGCCGAGGAGCCGCTCGATCCGACCCGCACCACCACGGTGGCCCACTCCGTGGCCGACGCGGTCGCCGCGATGCACGCCACCGGCATGGTCCACGGCAACATCCACCCCGGCACCGTCCTGATCGGCGACGACGGCCGCGTCGTGCTCGCCGACGCCCGAGCCGACAACGCCGACACGCAAGATACCGACGTGCGGGCGATCGGCGGCATCCTCTACTTCGCGCTGACCGGCCACTGGCCGCACACCGAGGCCGGCCGTTCGGCGCTGCCCGACGCGGTGCGCGACGCGAGCGGCGCGGTCGCGGCGCCCCGCCAGATCCGGGCGGGCGTCCCGGCCTACCTCGACGACCTCACGATGGACCTGCTCGACAGCCGGCTCGCGCTGCCCGCCGCCGATGTGCTCGCGGCCGAGCTGGGCCGCCTCGACAGCGCCGGCGACGAGCCGTATTACGAAGAGGCCGGGCCGCTGCGGTTCCTGTCCGGCCCGCGCGGCGACGTCGCGGCCACGGTCGACGCGGGCGTTGGGCGCCCCGAGCCCCAGCGGGCGACGATCCGCAAGATCGCCGCTGGTGTGGCCGGGCTCCTCGCGATCGCCGTCGCCGGCCTGCTCTTCGGGATCAGCGCGCTGGGCGACGGCGACGGCGACAACACCGCCGCGCCACCCTCCAACGCGCCGGCCACTTCCGGCAGCGATCCCACGACCGGCGGCGGCGCCGTCGCCGGCAAGCCGCAAAACTTCACGATCAGTGCCAACCAGGTGCGCATCGTCGACCCGCCGGACGGCGACCGCCAGGAGCTCGAGGGCGCCGACAAGGTCGTCGACGGCAATGAAAACACCGGCTGGGAGCCCAATGGCTACCGCACTGCCGACTTCGGCAACCGCAAGCCGGGCATGGGCATCCTGATCGATCTGGGCCAGCCCCGCACGGTCAGTTCGGTGCAGGTGACCCTCTCCGACAGCGGCGCCTCCGCGGAGCTGCGGGCGGGCACCACCGACCCGGGCAGCAGCGCGGCCGGCGACGAGCAAATCGTGAAGTCGTACAAGCGGGTGGGCGACCCGTTCGAGGCGTTCGACGCGACGAAGATGAGCTTCACCGACTTCGACCCCGACCAGAAGTACCAGTATCTGCTCTTCTTCATCACCGAGCTGCCCGAGACCAGCGACGGCCAGTGGCCGTTCAAGGTCGGCGTGCAGGAAATCGTGGTCGCCGGGCTGAGCTAGTGTGCAGCCGTGACCGACAGCTCGCGTAGCGACGCCGAGCTGCTGCGCGCCCATGTCGACGGCGATCGAGACGCCTTCGCCGAGCTGTTCCACCGGCACCGCGACAGGCTGTGGGCCGTGGCGCTGCGCACGCTCGCCGACCGCGAAGAGGCAGCCGACGCGCTTCAGGACGCGCTGCTGTCCGCCCACCGGGCGGCGGCCCGCTTCCGGGGCGAGTCGGCGGTCACCACCTGGCTGCACCGCATCGTGGTCAACGCCTGTCTCGACCGGGCCCGCCGGCGTCAGGCCCATCCCACCGTGCCGCTGCCGGACGGCAGCCGCACCGAGCCCGACCGGCCGGTGGCCGCCGAGCCCGCCGCGCCGTCGGTCGACCACGACACCGCTCTCGACGTGCGGCACGCGCTGGCCCAGCTGCCGGAGGAGCAGCGGGCCGCGCTGATCCTGGTCGACGTGCAGGGCTACCCGGTTGCCGAGGTGGCGGTGATCCTCGGTGTGGCCGAGGGCACGGTAAAGAGCCGGTGTGCGCGTGGCCGGGCCAAGCTGGCGGTTGTGCTGGGTCACCTCCGGGCCCGTGGGGGGAACCAGCAGTCCGGCGGTCGCGTCCGAACCAGTACGGCGCAGGCGCGCACGGCGAGCGTGGAGGACGAGAAGTGACCGGGCAGGAGTTCAGCGAGGTCGATATCGACCTGCTGGCCGACTATGTCGGCGGGGCGCTGGACGGCACGCCCGAGGAGGCCGTGGTGGCCCGGCGAGTGGCCGAGGAGCCGGCGTGGGCCGAGGCGCATTCAGCTCTCTCCGAGGCGACCGAGGGCGTGCGCGCCAGCCTGGCGTCCTGGGGTGCCTCGGCGGAGCCGATGCCCGCGGAGGTGGCGGATCGGATCACTGCCGCTCTGGCACAGGAGCCACACCGTCCAGCCCTCTCGCTCGTACCCGATGATCCAGATGGACCCCCACGGACCGCGTCTCGGTCGCGGCGCCGGCTGCCCGGATGGGCCGCTCCGGCGGCGATCGCCGCCGGTGTCGTCGCCATCGCCGGCCTCGGGTTGAGCCAGGCCGACCACCTCGGCAGCGGTGACGAAGGCAGCGCCGCCGGCACCGTGGCGGACGCGCCGGCAGGCACCGATAGCAACGCGGAGGCCGTGCCCAACGCGGTGCGAGGCGTGATGCCGGTCACGGTGAGCGGTCGAAATTACGGCGATTTGGCGAGTGCGGCCCCACCGGCGATGCCTGCCAGCGGTCCCGTGACGGCGCAGGACGAGGCGGAGCGCCAGTTGTTCGGCACGCTCACGACCCTCGACCGGCTGCGCGATCCCGCGGCGCGGGCCGCCTGCATCGAGGCCATCGCCACGGTCCACCCGCTCGGGGTGAGCAGCGTCGACGTGGTCGACCTCGCGTCGTTCCGGGGGTCACCGGCCGCGATCGTGTTTTTCACGGACAGTTCCGGGGCACGGTGGGTATGGGCGTCTGGTCCGGAGTGTGGCCTGGCGGCGCGGGGCGCGGACACCCGCGGCAGCGCGAAGATAGGGTGAGCTGACCCACCCGGACGAGGGGTCGGGAATCATCGCTGCCCGCGATGGGTTCTCCTCTGCGCACACACACTACGGGAGTCGGCAGTGGACGAGGTCCGTAATCTGATCATCATCGGCTCGGGGCCAGCCGGTTACACCGCCGCGGTGTACGCCGCGCGCGCCAGCCTCAAGCCGCTAGTCATCGAGGGTGCGCAGTCCGGTGGCGCGCTGATGACGACCACCGACGTGGAAAACTTCCCGGGCTTCCCCGACGGCATCATGGGTCCTGAGTTGATGGACTCGATGCGCAAGCAGGCGGAGCGGTTCGGCGCGGAGTTCCTCACCGACGACGTGACCCGGGTGGAGCTGGTCGACACCGGCGGGCTCGGCTCCGGCGCCACCCAGAAGGTGTATGTCGGCGAGACGGAGTACCAGGCGAAGGCGGTCATCCTCGCCACCGGTTCGGCGTGGCGGCCGCTCGGTGTCCCGGGCGAGCAGGAGCTGCTCGGCCACGGCGTCTCCTCCTGTGCCACATGTGACGGCTTCTTCTTCCGCGGCCAGCACATCGTGGTCGTGGGCGGCGGCGACTCCGCGATGGAGGAGGCCAACTTCCTGACCAAGTTCGCCGAGACGGTCACCATCATCCACCGCCGCGACGAGTTCCGGGCCAGCAAGATCATGGCCGATCGCGCACTCGCCAACCCGAAGATCCGCGTGGAGTGGAATTCGGTCGTCGAAGAGATTCTGGGAGACGACGGCAAGGTCGCCGGCGTGCGCCTGCGCAACGTACACACCGGCGAGAGCAAGGTGCTCGACGTCACCGGCGTTTTCGTCGCGATCGGCCACGACCCGCGCAGCGAGCTCTTCCGCGACACGGTGGAGCTCGACGAGAGTGGGTACGTCGTGGTGGACGCCCCCAGCACACACACCAGCGTGCCGGGCGTCTTCGCCGCGGGCGACCTGGTCGACCACACCTACCGCCAGGCCATCACCGCCGCCGGCACGGGCTGTGCCGCCGCGCTGGACGCCGAGCGGTTCATCGCATCACTGGAAGTCTGAGTTCAGGAGGGTCTTCGTGGGAACAACCAAGGCGGTCACCGACGCCAGTTTCACCAGCGACGTGCTGCAATCTGAGACGCCGGTGCTGGTGGACTTCTGGGCCGAGTGGTGCGCGCCGTGCAAGAAGGTCTCGCCGCTGCTTGAGGAGATCGCCGGCGAGATGGGCGACCGGGTGCGGATCGTCAAGGTAAACATCGACGAAAACCCGGAAACCGCGCGCGCGTACCGCGTCATGTCGGTGCCCACGCTGACCGTCTTCAAGGGCGGCCAGCCGGTGCAGTCGGTGGCCGGCGCCCGTCCAAAGGGCGACCTTGTCAAGCTCATCGAGGCCGCGCTGTAACGGCTGTTTGCTTCGGGGCGCTCCCATAGGGGGCGCCCCTTTTCTTGGGTGTGTTTTCGGGTGGCCGGCGGTGCGTCGCCGGTCGGGATAGGCTCCTGAAGCGTTCTCACAGAGGAGGTCCTCGTGCGTCCGATCCGGCGCGGCGACCGCGGCCCCGCGGTCATCGAGATCAACCAGATCCTCGCCGAGCTAGACCTCCTGACCGGTGGCGCCGACGAGTACGACAACGACACCGAGCGGGCCGTCCGCAGCTTCCAGCAGACCCGTGGCCTGTCCGTCGACGGTCTGGTGGGCGACGAGACCTGGCGCGCGTTGGACGCCGCTCGCTGGCGCCTGGGCGCGCGGGCGCTCTACCACGCGATCCCCGAGCCACTCGTCGGTGAAGACGTCCGGACGCTCCAGGAGCGGTTGCTGGAGATGGGATACGACGTGGGCCGCGCCGACGGCATCTTCGGCCCCAACACGGCGCGGTCGGTGGCCCAGTTCCAGCGCGAGGTGGGCCTCCAGCCAGACGGGGCGTGCGGGCCGCAGACCATGCACGCGCTCAAGCGGCTCGGCCGCAAGGTGGTCGGCGGGCGGCCGCAGTGGCTGCGCGAGGCGGAGGCGTTCCGCCGCTCCGGTCCCAACCTGATCGGCAAGGTCATCGTCATCGACCCCGGCCACGGCGGCTCCGACCCGGGCATCGTCGTGCCGGACGGGCCGCTGCGCTGGACCGAGGCCGACCTCGCCTTCGACATGGCCGCGCGGCTGGAGGGCCGGCTCGCGGCGGCCGGGATGCGGGTGCACCTGACCCGCGGGCCCGGTGGTGGGCCGGCGCTGACCGACCTCGCCCGCGCCGATCTGGCCAACGAGCTCGGCGGTGACCTCTTCATCTCGCTGCACATCGACGGCCACGACAACCCCGAGGCCGACGGCGTGGCCGCCTTCCACTACGGCACGGGCAACGGCGTGACCTCCACCGTGGGGGAGCGGCTGGCCGGGCTTGTGTTGCGCGAGATCGTCAAGCGCACGGGCCTGCGCAACTGCGCGACCCATCCGAAGACGTGGGAGCTGCTCCGGCTCACCCGCATGCCCGCGGTGCGGGTCGACGTCGGCTATCTGACGTCGCCGGCCGACCGGGAGCGGCTGATCGATCCGGCCTTCCGCGACCGCGTGGTCGAGGCGGTCGTGGCGGCGGTGCAGCGCATGTACTTCCCGATGGAGGCCGACGTGCCGACCGGTTCGATCGACGTGCGGAGCCTGCGCGCAGCCGCAGTGTCGTGATTTAGCCCGACGTTGATCGCGTAGCGGGGCGAACCGGACGTAGCAGGCTTTCCGGGCTCATCGATCCGAGCAGTTTCTCCAGCGCGTACTCCACATCGGACTTCCACGACAGGGCCGTGCGCAACTCCAGCCGCAGCCGGGGAAAGCGCGGGTGTGGCCGCACGGTCTTGAAGCCGACGGAGAGGAAAAAGTCGGCCGGTGCCAGGCAGCCGTCTTCGCCGTCGCCCGCCTCGCCGTACTTGGCGTCGCCGAACGCCTCGATCGCCTTGATGCCGCGCTTGGTGAGATCGCGCGCGACGCCCTGCACGAGCATGCGCCCCAGCCCGCCACCGGCGAACGCGGTGACGATGTGCGCCGTCATCAACAGCGCCGCGTCGGCCGAGACGGGGGACGTCGGGAACGCCATCGAGCGGGGCACGTAGGCCGGCGGCGCGTACATGACGAAGCCGGCGGGCATGCCGTCGACGTACGCCAGCTTGCCGCAGGAGCCCCACTCCAGGAGTGTCTGGGAGACCCACGCTTCCTTTTCCAGGCCGGGATCGCCGGCGGCGCACGCGCGCTCCGCGGCGACCGGATCCAGCTCCCAGAACACGCAGGCGCGGCAGGGACGGGGAAGATCCTCGAGAGTGTCGAGTGTCAGACTGACCAAGCGTCGCGACATCGCCGAATCCTCATAGCCTCGATTGCAGCCACGCGCCGCCTCCTTGCCCCCGACAGCAGATCGTACGCCGGAACTTCGCGTCAGGGGAGAGGTCGGGCAACCGGTCACCCTTGGGACCCGTCTGGTCGGCCCTTGGGCCCGGAATGTGGAACCAGCTGGGGAGGATTGTGCCCGAGGACTAGGATCGATCGGCCAGCAGTGTGGCTGGGCTCGGATGCGTGTTTGCACCCACGAGGCAGGTGAGTCATGACCGGCACGACGCTCGACGACTATACCGATCGCTACGCCCGGCGGGTGCGCGGCATGACGGCTTCGGAGATCCGCGCCCTCTTCGCCGTGGCCAGCCGACCCGAGGTCGTCTCGCTCGCCGGTGGTGCCCCCTACGTTTCCGCCCTCGCGCTCGACGCGGTGGGCGAGATGCTCGGCAAGCTCGCCACCGACCACGGTCACACCACCCTCCAGTACGGGATCGGTCAGGGCACGCTCGAGCTGCGCGAGCGGATCTGCGAGGTGATGGCCCTCTCCGGCATCGACGTCGGCTGCGGCGCCTCCCCCGAAGACGTCGTGGTGACCGTTGGCGGGCAGCAGGCCCTCGACCTTGTCGCGCGCATCTTCCTCGACCCCGGCGACGTGGTGCTCGCCGAGGGCCCCACCTACGTTGGCGCGCTCGGCGTCTTCCAGGCCGCGCAGGCGCAGGTCGTGCACGTGCCGATGGATGACGACGGCATCGTGCCCGAGGCGCTGGAGCTGGCGATCGCGGAGGTCGCCCGGTCGGGGCGGCGCGCCAAGTTCCTGTACACGATCCCCACCTTCCAAAACCCGGCCGGCGTGACGTTGACCGAGGAGCGGCGCGAGCGGGTGCTCGACATCTGCGAACGCGCCGGGTTGCTGGTGGTCGAGGACGACCCGTACGGCCAGCTCAGCTTCGACGGCGACGCGCCCGCCCCGCTGCGCTCCCGCCGCCGCGACGGGGTGTTCTACCTGAGCACGTTCTCGAAGACGTTCGCGCCCGGCATGCGGGTCGGCTGGATCCTCGCGCCGCACGCGGTGCGGGAAAAGCTCGTCATCGCCAGCGAGGCGCAGATCCTGTGCCCCAGCGCCTACGCGCAGGCGGCCGTCACCACCTACCTGGCCACGATGCCCTGGCGCGAGCAGCTGAAGACGTACCGGGAGATCTACCGCGAGCGGCGCGACGCGCTGCTGGGCGCTCTCGCCGACCTGATGCCCGCCGGCACCACCTGGACCGAGCCGAAGGGTGGCCTCTTCGTGTGGGCCACCCTCCCCGAAGGGCTCGACGCGAAGGCGATGATGCCGCGGGCCATCGCCGCCCGCGTGGCGTACGTTCCGGGCACCGGCTTCTACGCCGACGGCACGGGCGCGGGGCACATGCGGCTCAACTTCTCGTTCCCACCCCCGGAGCGGATCCGCGAGGGCGTGCGGCGGCTGGCCGGCGTGATGGAGCAGGAGCTGGCCATGCGGCAGGTGTTCGGCGCGATGACCGGGCTGGCCGCGCGCCGGCGGGGGCAGGCCGCGGCCGATGCCCCTGACCCCGGCTTGGCATGATCTGAGGCATGAATACGGACCTTCGCGTCCTCGTCCTTGCCGGCGGCCTCTCGTACGAGCGGGATGTGTCCCTGAAATCTGGACGTCGCGTGCTCGACGCGCTGCGCGGCGCCGACATCCAGGCCGACCTGCGCGACGCCGACGTCTCACTGCTGCCCGCGGTGCAAGCCGACCCACCCGACGCGGTGGTCATCGCGCTGCACGGCGCCACCGGTGAGGACGGCTCACTGCGCGGGGTGCTCGACCTGTGCGACGTGCCGTACGTCGGCTGCGACGCCCGCTCGGCACGCCTCGCCTGGGACAAGCCGTCGGCGAAGGCGGTGCTGCGCGAGGCGGGCATCCCCACACCCGACTGGGTCGCGCTGCCACATGACCGCTTCTCCGAGCTCGGTGCGGTGGCGGTGCTCGATCGTATCGCCGACCGGTTGGGCCTGCCGCTGATGGTCAAGCCCGCGCAGGGTGGTTCCGGCCTGGGCGCCGCGGTGGTCCGGGACGCGACGGCACTCCCAGCCGCGATGGTGGGTTGCTTCGCGTACGACTCCACGGCGCTCGTCGAGCGGTACGTCGCCGGCATGGACGTGGCGGTGTCGGTCGTCGACCAAGGCGAGGGACCGCAGGCGCTGCCAGCCGTCGAGATCGTGCCGCGCAACGGGGTGTACGACTACGCCGCCCGGTACACCGCCGGCCTCACCACATGGCACGCGCCGGCCCGGCTCGACCCGGACGTGGCGGCGGTGGTGGCCAAGACCGCGATCGCGGCGCACTCGGCACTCGGGCTGCGCGATCTCTCGCGCGTCGACCTGATCGTCGACCCGGAAGGCCAGCCGCACGTACTCGAGGTAAACGTGTCGCCCGGCATGACGGAGACGTCACTGCTGCCGTTGGCGGTGCAGGCGGCCGGGCTCGACTTCGGCAGGCTGCTGGCCACCTTGGTGGAGCAAGCGGCTCGACGCGGATCCTGAGCCTCCAGACACAAGCGCCCCCGTGCCGGGTAGTCCCGGTGCGGGGGCGCGTTGCTTGGTCGGTTGGTTCAGGTCGTGGCGCGCTGGTGTTCGGGTGTTCCTCCGCGGGCCTCGGACTGCTCGGCGGACCTGGCGGCCGGGACGGCGGGGGCGGGCTGGCCTTGGCGCGCCAGGTCGACGGTGGCGGCGTCTTCGTCGACGGTGGCTTCCGCCGGCTTGGCTTCGCCGGCTGGTGCCGGGTCGGTGGCTGGCGCGGCTGCGCTTGAGGTCGCCACTTGGGTTGCGGCCTTCCTGGTGAGGTCGGCGGTCGCGCCGTCGCGAGTCGCCTCGGCGGCGGTGTCCTCGGTGGTGGTGTCCTCGGCGGTGGTGGTGGCGGTGTCCTCGGCAGCAGTGTCCTCGGCGGTGGCGTCCTCGGCGGTGGCGTCCTCGGCGGTGGCGTCCTCGGCAGCGGTCTCCTCGTCGGCGGGTGCTTCGATGAGCGCCACTGAGGTGTCGTCGGCCTCGGCTTGCTGAGCGAGGCTGGCCGCCTCGGCCTCCGCTTGCTGCACCAGGCTCGACGGCGCCTGCCACTCGATCCGCGGCGGCTCGGCGAGCGGCCTGCCGCCGAACTCCGCCAACCACGCGGCGACGAGCGCGAGGTTTTCCCGCCACGTCGACTCGGAGATCGGCGGAAGGATGTCGTCCCACAGCGAGAGGAACGTGCCACGCAGTTGCAGCCGCCCGTACGGCCGGGCGAGGAACCACATGTGCAGGTGTGCCGACCCGTCTCCCCACCGGTTTACGTGGACGCGTGCCACGCCGTCGAGTGACCGGACAGCCCGCTCCAGCCGCACCGTCATCACGCCGAGCTCGGCCGCCAACAGGTTGGGCAGGTCGCCCAGATCGAGGTGCGAGCGGGACTCCAGGATGAGCACCATCGGCAGTCCGGTGGGCCGATCCATGGCGCGCACACGCCATCGCTCACTGACCCAGATGTACGACTCGTCGGGCGCGTTGCACGCGCTACAGTCCGCTGCGTCTTCGCCCTTGCGCGCCGGCTCGTTGTCCACCGGCGGGTCGAGTGGCTTGACCCGCAGGTCGCCCTCGAAAGGGAAGGAGGGCCACTTCGTGAAGTCAGGAACGGGGGATGCTGTGTCTGGCACGAGGCTGACCCTAACGGAGTTCAGGACCGCTGTCCTTCCCCGTTTCGGGCGGACGCCACCTTCTCTGTCCACAGGCAACCACCGTCCCCGACCGGCACTTTCTCTCGAATCTGGCCCGTCTGTGGATAACCTCTGTGGATTGTGCAGGCCCGTGGTTTCACGTGAAACGGGGGGCGCAGGCGGCGGCTCGTTTCCCGTGAAACATGAACCACGTGTTTGGTGATCGCCGGCTGGGGTGCCGTCCCTCGCAGGGCGATGGTTCCGCGCGAGGGAGGGGTCCTTCGTTCTCTAGGCGAGTCGTGGCGAGGCTGCTTCCATCGGGTGCGACGACGACCGGTGGAGGCGATGTTTCACGGGAAACATCGGTGATCGACTTCTCCTGTTCTCTGGTGACGCGGGGGCCCTCCGCTGGCGGTCGTGATGCTCTGCGACGGGCCGAGCCGTCCTGACTTCGCTCCCGCATCCTCTGGCGTCAGCCTCAGCGGCCGACGGGGATCGAGGCCGCTTGGTGGAGGACCATCGGTCGCCCAGATTTGGCAGGCCGCCGATGAGACCCGGCGCCCGTTCCGCGTGCGGGTGTCGATGGGCCTCGGCGTCATTTGGCGGCTGCGGTTTCGTGTGGTTCTCGGGGAGGCAGCCGGGTGGCGTTCCCCGCTCGGCGTCCCCGGCACATGCGATGGCGACCCGGCGGCGAGGGCCGATCTTCTTCGGTCACACGGTCTCGGTGCACCGCCGTGTCCGGCTCCCGAGATCGCCCCGGCGGTGGTGTCTCTATCGAGCGGGCTACAGCGACCGGCTCGCGTCTCGGCATTCGACTGAACCCGACCCAGTTGGACAGTTCCCTCACGACTGCCCGGACCCGGGGCGGGTGACCTCGCCTGCGCGGTGGAATCGCCGGCAGACCTGACGCCCCCGACGAGTCCGTCTCCGCCTCGGGCACACTGGCGCCGGCCCTCGGCCGTGGCGGTCAGCGCCGACGGCCGCCGCCGTTGGCTACTGGTGTCGCGGAGCCGGCCACAGATGCGCCGTTTCCCTAGAAGCCCGCCGCGGCCGAACCCACACCTCGGTGTCGCCGGGAAGACGGCGCTGACGGCTGGGTGCCCACGGGCCACACGGGGGAGCGGTTGCGAGACGGTGCTCCGAAGGCAACGGTGGCGCCCAAGGCCGTGTGCGGCCCACCCGTCTGGCCGCCGTCGCTGCCTCGGCCAGTCGCCATCGGCCTCCTCTGCCACCACCCGGAGCGCCGCCGTCCACACGCCGCCAGAAGCGCCACCCGCACAGCGCCGGAGCCACACCGCGGGCGCACCCGCCGCAGGGCGGCACTGCGACAGCGCCGCTGCCGCACCGCTACGGCGGCGTCGCCCTAACGCTCGGACTGCCACGCCGCATCACCGTCGGACTGCCAATACCGCACGACAACCGGAGCGCGCCATCACCGCGGCCGGCGCCGGCACCGCAACCGCCGCGCTGCCATCACCGCCGGGGAGTCGGGGAGCCGCCACCGCGACGTGGTCCCGCCGCTCCCGGAGATGAACCGCCGGCGAGATGGACAACGGGTGCGGATCGCGGCGCGTTCTCCACGGCCCGCCCACAGCTGGGCCATGTCCTCGGCTGCTCCTGCCACGGCCCAAGACGGCGCCCCAAGCCAACCGGCACGCGGTACCCGGACTCAGCAAACCTCCCGCGGGCGACCGCCGTTCGACCGGAGACCGCCACGAAGGGTCGAGCCTCGACCACAGCGCCTAGCCCACCGACCCACCCCGCCACGTCCGGCAGAGCGAGCAGCCCACGCCCGACCGTTTCACGTGAAACGACGGCGGCCGTGAACCCCCGAGTCGGGTTCACGCCCGCCACTAGACGACGGGGCGCTGCGGGCTACTCCGGTGGCTGCTCCGTCCGCTCCACTCCGATGATGCCCACGATCCGTTCGAGGTCGTCCACAGTGGCGAACTCGATCGTGATCTTCCCCTTACTGCGACCGATGTCGACCTTGACGCGGGTGTCGAAGCGGTCGGACAGGCGCTCGGCGAGATCGCTGAGTGCGGGTGCGTGTGCCTTGACGCGGCGCTTGGCCGGCTTGGCCGCGGGGCTCGGGCCCTCGGCGACGGCCAGCGCGACGAGCTCTTCGGTGGCGCGCACCGAAAGGCCCTCCGCGACGATCCGCAGCGCCAGCTCCTCCTGCGCCTCGTTGTCCTCCAGGCCGAGGAGCGCGCGGGCGTGGCCCGCCGACAGCACCCCGGCCGCCACGCGGCGCTGCACCTGCGCCGGAAGGTTGAGGAGCCGGATGGTGTTCGAGATCTGCGGGCGGCTCCGGCCGATGCGCTTGGCCAGCTCCTCGTGCGTCGCCCCGAACTCCTCCAGCAGCTGCTGGTACGCGGCCGCCTCTTCCAAGGGGTTGAGGTTGGCGCGGTGGATATTTTCGAGCAGCGCGTCCCGGAGCATCGCGTCGTCGCGCGTGTCGCGCACGATGGCCGGGATCGTGTCGCGGCCGGTCGCCTGGGCGGCACGCCAGCGGCGCTCGCCCATGACGAGTTCGTACTTCTCGCCGTCGAGCTCGCGCACCACGATCGGCTGGAGCAGCCCTACCTCCTGGATCGAGGTCTTGAGCTCCTCCATGGCCTCTTCGTCGAAGACGTGCCGTGGCTGCTTCGGGTTGGGCACGATCGACCCGACCGGGATCTCGGCGAAGCGGGCGCCGGGCACGGGGGCGAGGTGGCTCGTGGTGGCCCCGGGCGTGAAGGCCAGCTCGGCCGGCGACACGTGGGCAGGTGGCGCGCTCTCAGTGGCGGCAGCCTCTCCAGCACCGGGCGACGCCGTCGCGTCAGCCGCCTCTTCGCCACCCGACGGCTGTGCGGGCGCGGTGGGGATCAGCGCCCCCAGCCCGCGCCCGAGCCCGCCGCGCGGACGGTTCTTCATGCCGCACTCTCCCGATCATCGACGAACGGCTGCCTCACGCCGCTCCTCCCAGTTTGACCCCGCGCTCCGCGATTTCCTGAGCGGCCTCGAAGTAGCTCGTGGCGCCCCGCGAACCGGGATCGTAGGTCATGACCGACTGGCCGTAGCTGGGCGCCTCGGAGACGCGGACGTTGCGGGGGATGACCGCCTGAAGCACCTTGTCGCCGAAGTGGTTGCGCACGTCCTGCTCGACGGCGTCGGCCAGGCGGGTGCGGCGGTCGTACATGGTCAGCAGGATCGTGGAGACGTCGAGCGTCGGGTTCAGGTGCTGCTTGACGAGGTTGATGTTGTTGATCAGTTGGTTGAGGCCCTCCAGCGCGTAGTACTCGCACTGGATCGGGATCAGCACCTCCTGGGCCGCCACCAACGCGTTGACCGTCAGCAGCCCCAGCGAGGGCGGGCAGTCGATGAAGACGTAGTCGAACTTCTCCGGGTGCGCGGTGATCGCGCGGGAGAGCCGGGACTCGCGGGCGACCACCGAGACGAGCTCGATCTCGGCGCCAGCGAGGTCGATCGTCGCGGGAACACACCAGAGGTTCGGGATCCCCTCGACGGCCTGGGCGACGTCAGCCAGCGGCACGTTGTCGATCAAGCAGTCGTACACGTCCGGGATGCCGGCGTGGTGCGGCACGTTGAGCCCAGTGGAGGCGTTGCCTTGCGGGTCGAGGTCGACCACCAGCACCCGGTTGCCGTGGAGGGCGAGCGCCACGGCCAGGTTTACGGTGGTCGTGGTCTTACCGACGCCGCCCTTCTGGTTTGCCACGCACATGATCCTCGACCGGGCGGGGCGAGGCATGGTGACCTCGCCACTCGGGTTCAGGATCTGAACTGCGCGCATTGCCTCCATAGCCAACGGTGGATCATCCTCTTCACGCGACGGGGTTTCACGTGAAACGTACGCGTCAACCCCTCCTTCCTCCCCATAAGGCCCTGCTGCCGGCGCGGGCGTGTCGGAAGGTGGCGCTGGAGAGGGTGACGGCGCGGCGCCTGAGACAGGCTTTACCGACGCCGTGGCCCGAGCCGGCGCGGGAGCGCTGGCGGGGGAGACCGCCGGAGGAGCCGACGACGGCGCGGGCGGCTGCGGCCTAGGCGCCGGGTTGGGACGGCGATGCGGATCGTCGGGTGCGCCGGTCGGGTAGCCCGTCGGCGGCTGAGGCGTACGCTCTGGCACTGCTGACCTCCCGGTGGCCGGACCCGGCTCGCCGTCAGGGCGGGCGGGGCGGTCGTATCCGCTGCCGGCCCGCGGCTGTGGCACGGCGTGCGGATCGCTCCCTTGCCCGGGAACGGCGCGGCCGACGGACCAGCCCTCGTAGTCGGTTCCACGTGAAACAGCGGCACCGCCCGCGCGATAGCCGCCGGGGTGGCTCAACCCCGAATCGTCGTACCTACCGTTGTCCTGCACCGTGTCATCCCTGTCCACTTCGGATGGGTCGGCCATAACAGCACTCGCGCCCGGATGCCCCGGCGACGCGTGCGGCCCGACGGGCAGCGGGGGACGCTGCCGCACAGGAGCCGCCGCCGGTTCCACACTATCGACGCGCGGCCAGCCTACGGCCGATGGGCGCGAGAGGCCATTGGTGTCCGACACATGAGCCCGACTGGCACCCCGCGGCGGTACGACATACAGGAGAAAGCCGCATACACGCCGCAGTACACCGCCATATCTTGGTACCGCGTCCGGCGGCCATCCGATACCAACAGTTCGTGGCCGCCCAACCATCTAACCCCTCCGCGCTCTACCCCCGCGCGCGGTGCCACCGTCCGATGTAGACCGGCGGCTCGCCCCCCGCGATGCCTTTGACCGTGCCGGCCCGACGGCGCGCTCCCGGACGATCTCCACGACGGTCGTCGGCGGGTCGATGAGACCGACCCCGCATCGCCGTACGACCGGCGTGGCACCGCCCAGCCGACCGATCGCGTCACGGTGTGCCGCCACCTCGTCGGCGGCCGAGGCGCCCTTGAGCGCGAGCAGCCGCCCACCGATGGCGGCGAGGGGTAGACACCAGCCAGCGAGCCGGTCGAGTGGCGCGACCGCCCGAGCGGTGACGATGTCAGCGGGACTCCTCCCGGCGACCTCCTCGGCCCGCGCCCGGACCACCTCCACGGTCCGGTCGAGGTCGAGCTCCGTCACCACCTCCGCCAGGAAGGCGGTCCGTCGTGCCAGTGGCTCGACCAGGGTGACCGTGAGGTCAGGCCGTGCCACAGCAAGCACGATACCGGGCAAACCGGCACCGGACCCCACGTCTACGACAGAAGCCCCCTCCGGGATCAGTTCGGCAACTACCGCGCAGTTGAGCAGGTGGCGATCCCAGATGCGCGGCGCCTCGCGCGGACCGATGAGGCCGCGCACGACCCCTTCGGTCGCGAGCAGCTCCGCGTACGCCACGGCACGGTCGAGCCGGTCACCGAACAGCGCGCCGGCGGGCACAGGCAACGGCCCGGGTGGCGAACCACCCGGGCCGGAAGAGACGTCGCTGGGCACGTGGCTAGTCGGTGACCGGACGCACGACGATGCGCCGGTTGGGCTCGACACCCTCCGACTCGCTCTCCACGCCGGCGAGCGCGTTGACCACGTCGTGTACGCACTTGCGCTCGAACGCGGACATCGCCTCCAGGCGCACCGGCTCGCCGTACTCCTTCACCTTCTCCACGGCGTTCTTGGCGACGGCGGCGAGCTCCTTGCGCCTGTTGGCCCGGTAGCCCCCGACGTCGAGCAGCAGCCGGCTGGGCGTGCCGGTCTGCCGGAACACGGCCAGGCGGGTCAGCTCCTGGAGCGCCTCCAGCGTGGCGCCGCGCTGGCCGACCAGCGGCTGGAGACGCCCGCCGACCACCTCGACGACCGGCCGGCCGGCGGAGACCAGCTCGTCGATGTCGCCGTCGTAGTCGAGGATGTCCAGCAGGCCCTCCACGTAGTCCGCGGCGATCTCGCTCTGCCGGAAGAGATCCGTGTCGCTGGGGGCGGCGTCCGCCTCCTTGACGTCTTCGTCCTCGCCGTCCTCCACCGCATCCGGCTGGGCGTCCAACTCGTCGTCGAGGGACTGGTCGGTCTGGGGAACGCTGGTGTCGGTCACCGGTCTCATCTCCGTACTCGCTCGGCTGGACCGTCTCCGGTCCGCTGGTTTCCCGGGGCGGGCGAGTGCTTGCCTGCGTCCACGGGCACGTCTGTTGTTTGGGCCGCCATTCGCGGTCGCCGGGGGAGCGCCGCGGTGCCCGCCGGCCAGCCGGCGGGCACCGGTCGCGTCAACCCTGGCGCTTGGCGGGCTTGCGCTTCTTCGGATTCACCGGCTTGGCGCCGGGCCGCGGTGCGAGGGCCTTGCCGTCGACCGCCGGCTTGGTGTCTTGCACCGCGCCGTTGTTCTTGGAACGGCTGAACCGGCTCGCCGGCTTGTCCTGCTGCTTCGCCGGGGCCGCCTTGCGGGCGCCCGGACCGGGCACCGCCTTGCCGCTCTTGTTGTTGATCACCGGCGGCGGGTACTTGCGGAGCACCCACTGCTGCTGGCCGAGCGTGAACAGGTTGTTGGTCACCCAGTAGATGATCACGCCGATCGGGAAGATGCCGCCGGAGATGAGCAGCGAGGCCGGGATGCCGTAGAGCATGAGGCGCTGGATCATGCGCTGCTGCGGGTCTTCGGCCCAGCCGGTCTTCAGGATCATCTGGCGGCTGGTGAGGTAGGTCGTCGCGATCATGATCGCGACCAGGATGCCCGCGATGATCTTTACCGTCGTGCCGTCGGCGCCGAGGCCTTGCAGCTCGGACGACGAGGAACGGAACGAGGCGGCGATCGGCGCGGTAAAGAGCTTCGCGTGCACGGCGCTATCCCACTGCGCCTGGCTCCACCCGTAGATCGTCGTGTTGATCGTCTGGAACGGGTCGAGCCGACGGAGCACGTGGAAGAGGCCGAGGAAGACCGGAATCTGAAGGAACATGGGCAGGCAGCCCATGAGCGGATTGGCCTTCTCCTTCCGGTAGAGCTCCATCATTTCTTTCTGGAGCGTCTCCCGGTCACCCTTGTGCTTTTCCTGGAGGGCCTTGACCTGCGGCTGCAACGCCTGCATCGCGCGCTGCGACTTGATCTGCTTGACGAAGACCGGGAAGAGGATCACCCGGAGGGTGACCACCAGGAAGAAGATGGCGAGAATCCAGGCCCAGTTGGTGCCCAAGACGGTGCCATCCGGGATGCCGATCGTTTCCCACAGCGAATGCCAGCGCAGCAGGATCCACGAGATCGCCCAGTAGATCCAGTCGAGACTCAATTCGGGGCTCCAGTCACATCAGCACGACGGTGGCTCTTGGGTGGGGGCACGGGATCGTACCCGCCGGGGTGGAACGGGTGGCAGCGCAACAACCGCCAGGTCGCGAGGCCGGTCCCCCGCAAGGCGCCGTGTGTGGCGATGGCCTCGAGGGCGTACGCACTACATGACGGGTAGAACCGGCAGCGCGCCGGCAATGCCGCGCTTATCCAACGACGGTACGCGATGACCAGTGCGCTCAGCACCCGGGCCGCTATCCCGAGCCGGGGGCGTGGAGCCGGCTGGCCGTGCCGCTCGTCACTCACCGCCGCGCCCCTCTGCCACCCGGGCGGTCTCGGCCCGGCCTGCGGGCGGCGGCGAGTGCGGCGTCCAGGTCGGCGCCGAGCCTCTCGTAGGGCGCGGTGGCCGCACCGGGCTGGGCACGCACGACCAGGACGCTCCCCGGTGGCAGGGTGGCCAGGCGCTCGCGGACGAGGTGGCGAAGCCGGCGGCGCACCGTGTTGCGCGTCACCGCCCCGCCGACGGCCTTGGACACGACGAAGCCGGCGCGCACCGAAGAATCGTCGGTGGGCGCCGGCTCGGAAAGCTCGGTCTGCTGTGGGACGGTCAGGTGGACGACCACGGACCCGCGGCCGGCACGACGGCCGCCGCGTACCGCTGCGGCGAAGTCGCTGCTGCGCCGCAGTCGCTGCGCCGCGGCCAGCACGACTGCCTCACCTTCGACCTGCCCGCCGGGCTCAGGCCGACAGGCGGGTGCGCCCCTTCGAGCGACGGGCGGAGAGGATGGCACGGCCGGCACGGGTGCGCATGCGCAGCCGGAAACCGTGGGTCTTGGCACGCCGGCGGTTGTTCGGCTGGTAGGTGCGCTTGCTCACGTCTAATCTCCGTCTTCACTACCGGGTGCATTTTGCTCAGCACGAGGCGCTCCGTCAGGCCACGGAGCAGCCGCTCAAGCTTACGCAGACCGGCAATCACCGTCAAACGGTCGGGTCCGGGGAGGCATCGAGGAGGGCTTTCGGAACGGCGTGTGCTTCCCGCATCACCGTGGGCAGTGGCCTCAATGCGCGGTTTCGCGGCCACCGACAACGAACCGGTGTGGACAGCGGTTGAAGGGTTGTGGACAACGCTGTTAGCGTGCCCGATTGCCGGTCCGCGACAGGGGGTCACTGCCGCTACAAATCGGTGCAAAACCGGACGAGGCAGTCAGTCGTTCGGCACGGTGTACCGCTTCCAGCGTCGTCGCAGGCCGAGCGAGCTCCGCTGGAGCGTCAGGCTGGAAACCACAATCGGTCGGTACACAGGCTGTGGATAACTTGTGGACGACTGGCGGCAACGGGGGCAGCCCGGGGCGCTCGGAGGGCGAAGGGGGTGGCGCGAGGGGTGGCCGAGAATGATCTGGCCGTCGTCTGGATGGCGGCGACCGAGGAGCTGGCTGACGAGATCGTCTCGGCGCAGCAGCGCGCGTACCTCCGGTTGACCCGCCTTGGTGCCATCGTCGAGGACATCGCGCTGCTGTCCGTGCCGGACGCGTTCACCCGCGACGTCATCGAGTCGCGCCTGCGCCCGGCGATCACCGACGCGCTCTCCCGCCGGCTCGGCCGGCCGATCCAGGTGGCCGTGACGATCCGGCCGCCGGAAGACGGGCAGGGCCGCCCGGCCGGCACCATCTACGGCAGCCCGGCCGACCTCGACGCCGGCGACGACGGGTTCGAGGGCGCCTTCGTGGAGGAGGAGCCGACCGGCTCGGCACAGCACCCGATGTCGCCCGCGGCCGCGCCGGCGACCGGTTCCGCGTCCGTGCCCATGGCCCGCGACCCAGAGCAGGGGCAGGGCGCGCTCTTCTCCGCGCCGCGCCAGGCGACCGAGTCGCTCGGCGACACCGACCGGCTGCCCGTGCACGCCGAGGCCGTCCCCGACTACCGGGACGACATGCACCATCCGGACCTCACTCGCCGGGACGAGCCGACTACCCGAGACCTGCGCCATGACTCCGGGCCCGACAGCGGTCCCGGCCGCGCGGCGGCCATGTCCGACCGGGGCACCGCGGGGCGCGATCACCGTCCGGGCGGTCCCGCCCGCGACGACCGCCGGCCCGGTGGAGGTACCGAGTCGGGCGGCAACCGCCTCAACCCCAAGTACATGTTCGAGACGTTCGTCATCGGCTCGTCCAACCGCTTCGCCCACGCGGCGGCGGTCGCGGTCGCGGAGTCGCCGGCCAAGGCGTACAACCCGCTGTTCATCTACGGCAGCTCCGGGCTGGGCAAGACCCACCTGCTGCACGCGATCGGCCACTACGCCACCACGCTCGGCAACGCCCGCTCCGTGCGGTACGTCTCGACCGAAGAGTTCACCAACGACTTCATCAACTCGCTGCGCGACGACAAGACGAGCGCCTTCCAGCGGCGCTACCGCGACGTCGACATCCTCCTGATCGACGACATCCAGTTCCTGGAAAACCGGGAGCGGACGCAGGAGGAGTTCTTCCATACGTTCAACACGCTCCACAACGCGAACAAGCAGATCGTCATCACCTCGGACCGCTCGCCGAAGCAGCTCGCGACGCTCGAAGACCGGCTGCGTACCCGGTTCGAGTGGGGCCTGCTCGCCGACATCCAGCCGCCCGACCTGGAGACCCGCATCGCGATCCTCCAGAAGAAGGCCGCACAGGAGCGGCTGTTCGCGCCGCCGGACGTGCTGGAGTTCATCGCCTCGCGGATCGCCAACTCGATCCGCGAGCTCGAGGGCGCGCTCATCCGGGTGACCGCGTTCGCGTCGCTGACCCGCTCGGCGGTCGAGCTGTCGCTGGCCGAAGAGGTGCTGCGCGACTTCATCCCGGACGGCTCGGGGCCCGAGATCACCGCTGACCAGATCATGGTGTCGACGGCCGACTACTTCGGCGTGAGCCTCGAAGACCTGCGCGGCCACTCGCGCTCGCGGGTGCTCGTCAACGCCCGCCAGGTTGCCATGTACCTGTGCCGCGAGCTCACCGACCTGTCACTGCCCCGCATCGGGCAGGCTTTCGGCGGCCGCGACCACACCACCGTGATGCACGCCGACCGGAAGATCCGTCAGCAGATGGCCGAGCGCCGCTCGCTGTACAACCAGATCGCCGAGCTGACCAACCGGATCAAGCAGAACTCCTGACAGCCCGCCCCGGACCAGCGAGCCGTCGCCCCGACGGTCCGGGAACACACAGGCGTGCCCGCAGATCCTGGCCGAAAGTCTGCTTTCCACATCCGTCCACACGCGTCCACACGCTGTGTCCACTGTCGGTGGACAACACCTTGTGTTCTTGCGAAGGGTTACCCACAACCTGTGGACAACTCCTGGGGAAACCGCTGTGGACGTGTACGGCGGGTAACAAGACTGTCCACGACCGATGGCGCAGGTGTGTACGAGGTGTTGAAGGTTCTGGGGAAAAGTCGTGGGGGACCTCCACCACGCTCTCCACAGACCTGGGGAGAAACCCGGGGGATAGCCGGTGGATGACCGGTGGACAGAGGTGGACAACCATTGCTCGATCGCCAACCTGTGGAGGGACGGCCCGCTTCCTACCCTGCTTCTCCACAGCCAAACCACCGGTGGATAACGGCCTGGCCAGGGGAGACGCCCGTCCTCCACAGTTCACACAGGCCCTATGAAGACGATGAACTTGATCCTTCTAAGACAACAAAAATCAATCACCGGCGTTGTGCGTTCTGTGGACCGGCTCCCGCCGGGCCAACCTAGGTATCTGATCGGGCAAACCACCGGGGGTGGGCGTACGCCGCCGGCCGGGGAGCCCTATGGTCGGTAGGGCGGTTCTGCGCCGGCGCTCACGGCCCGGACCGCCACACCACCGAGTCGACGCGGAGGCACAGGCATGAAGTTCCGAGTTGAGCGCGACGCGCTCGCCGACGCCGTGGCGTGGACGGCGAAGAGCCTGCCCAACCGGCCTTCGGTGCCGGTGCTCGCCGGAGTGATGATGCGGGTGACCGAGGGGCAGCTCAACGTGTCCGGCTTCGACTATGAGGTCTCCAGTCAGGTGAGCGTCGACGTGCAAGGTGACGCCGACGGCGCGGCCCTCGTGTCCGGCCGCCTGCTCGCCGAGATCACCAAGGCGCTGCCCGCCAAGCCGGTCGACATCGCGGCCGTCGGTGCGCACCTGGAGCTTGTCTGCGGCAGCGCCCGCTTCACGCTGCCCACCATGCCCGTCGAGGACTACCCGACCTTGCCCGAGATGCCCGACAGCGCCGGCACGGTCGACGCGGCCGAGTTCGCCTCCGCGGTGGCCCAGGTCGCGATCGCCGCCGGCCGCGACGAGACGCTGCCGATGATGACCGGCGTCCGCATCGAGCTCAATGGCAGCTCGCTGGCGATGCTCGCCACCGACCGCTACCGCCTCGCGATGCGCGAGATGCAGTGGCGCCCGGAAAACCCCGACCTGAGCATGAACGCGCTCGTGCCCGCCCGCACTCTCGCCGATACCGCCAAGACGCTCGGCCCGCTCGGCGGCGACGTGACGATGGCGCTCGCCCACGGCGGCGCCGGCGAGGGCATGATCGGTTTTGTGGGTGGCGCGCGGCGCACCACCAGCCGCCTGCTCGACGGTGCCAACTACCCGCCGGTGCGTTCACTCTTCCCGGCCTCGCACAACGCCGAGGCCCGTGTGTCGGTCGCCGCCCTCAACGAGGTGGTCCGCCGCGTCGCCCTCGTCGCCGACCGCACGACGCCGGTCCTGTTGAGCTTCAGCGACGAAGGGCTGGTGGTCGAGGCCGGCGGCACCGAGGAGGCGCGGGCCAGCGAGGCGATGGAGGCCGCCTTCACCGGCGAGCCGCTGACCATCGGCTTCAACCCGCAGTACCTGCTCGACGGCCTCGCCGCGCTCGGTTCCCCCACCGCGATGCTGTCGTTCGTCGACGCCTTCAAGCCGGCCGTGATCTCGCCGGCGGGCGAGGATGGTGAGATCGTCCCTGGCTACCGCTATCTGATCATGCCAATCCGGGTAACCCGCTGATCGGGCTATCCGGCGCGACAGCAGGCACAACTAGCCGGGACAAACAGGGGGGATCAGAGTCATGCAGCTAGGGCTTGTGGGCCTTGGCCGGATGGGCGGCAACATGCGTGGGCGGCTGCGCACTGCCGGCCACGAGGTCATCGGATACGACCGCAACCCGGACGTGTCCGACGTCGCCAGCCTGGCCGAGCTGGTCGAGCGGCTGGCGCCGCCGCGTGCCGTGTGGGTGATGGTGCCGGCCGCGGTGACCGACGCGGCGATCGAGGAGCTGGCCACCCTCCTCGCCGAGGGCGACCTCATCATCGACGGCGGCAACTCCCGCTTCAGCGACGACGCGCCACGCGCCGAGCGGCTGGGGCGGCAGGGCATCGGCTACATGGACGTCGGCGTCTCCGGCGGCGTCTGGGGCCTGGAAAACGGGTACGCGCTGATGGTCGGTGGCGACCCCGAGCACGTGTCGCGGCTGGAGCCGGTCTTCGAGGCGCTCAAGCCGCAGGGCCAGTTCGGCTTCGTGCACGCCGGCCCGGTCGGCGCCGGCCACTACGCCAAGATGGTCCACAACGGCATCGAGTACGGCCTGATGCACGCGTACGCGGAGGGCTACGAGCTGCTCACCGCATCCGAGCTCGTCACCGACGTGCCCGGCGTCATCAAGTCCTGGCGGGACGGCTCGGTCGTCGAGTCGTGGCTGCTCGACCTGCTCGACCGGGCGCTCGACGAGGATCCGGATCTGGCCAACCTGAGCGGCTACACGGAGGACACCGGCGAGGGGCGCTGGACCGTCGAGGAGGCG
This sequence comes from Phytohabitans sp. LJ34, assembly GCF_052068095.1. NCBI lineage: Bacteria > Bacillati > Actinomycetota > Actinomycetes > Micromonosporales > Micromonosporaceae > Phytohabitans > Phytohabitans sp. LJ34. Next base: position 200,444 of record NZ_JBQHDG010000005.1, read on the forward strand.
ATCCGGCTGGCCGTCCCGATGAACGTGATCGCCGCGTCCCTGTTCGCCCGTTTCGTGTCCCGGCAGGACGACTCGCCGGCCATGAAGGCGGTCGCCGCGCTGCGCCAGCAGTTCGGCGGGCACGCGGTCCGCAAGCGGCCGTAGCCGCCCGATGTACGTCAAACGGCTCGAGCTTGTCGACTTCCGCTCGTACGAGCGGGTGGAGGTCGATCTCGAGCCGGGCGGGTCGGTGCTGGTCGGCCACAACGGCGTCGGCAAGACCAACCTGATCGAGGCGCTCGGCTACGTCGCCACGCTGGGCAGCCACCGCGTGGCCACCGACGCTCCGCTGGTCCGGGCCGGCGCGGCGGCAGCGGTGATCCGCTGCATGATCGTCCACGATGGACGCGAGCTGCTGGTCGAGCTGGAGCTCGTGCCGGGCAAGGCCAATAGGGCCCGGCTCGGCCGCTCGCCGGTGCGGCGGGCGCGCGACGTGCTCGGCGCGCTGCGGCTCGTCCTCTTCGCGCCGGAAGACCTCGAGCTGATCCGCGGCGACCCGGGCGAGCGCCGCCGCTACCTCGACGACCTGCTCGTCGCGCGGCAGCCGCGGTACGCGGGCGTGCGCGCCGACTACGACCGGGTGATCAAGCAGCGCAACGCGTTGCTCCGCACGGCGTACCTGGCCCGCAAGACCGGCGGCAGCCGGGGCGGCGATCTGTCCACACTCGACGTTTGGGACGCACACCTGGCCCACCACGGCGCCGAGCTGCTGGCCGGCCGCCTGGAGCTGGTCGCCGCGCTTGCCCCGCACGTGACGAAGGCGTACGACGCGGTGGCGGCCGGCAAGGGCAGCGCGTCGATCGCGTACAAGGCCACCGTGCCGGTCGACCCGCCCGACCGTGAGGCGCTCCAGGCCGCGCTGGCCGCCGCGCTCGTCGAGTCGCGATCGTCCGAAGTGGAGCGTGGCGTCACGCTGGTCGGCCCGCACCGCGACGACCTCACGCTTACGCTCGGCGACCTGCCCGCCAAGGGCTACGCGAGCCACGGCGAGTGCTGGTCGTACGCGCTGGCGCTCCGGCTCGCCGCGTACGACCTGCTGCGCACCGAGGGCATCGAGCCCGTACTCGTGCTCGACGACGTCTTCGCCGAGCTCGACGCCGGCCGCCGCGCCCGCCTGGCCGAACTTGTCGGTGGCGCGAGCCAGCTGCTGGTAACGTGCGCGGTTGCCGAGGACGTGCCGGCGGTTCTCCGCGGGTCACGCTACGAGGTGGCGGAAGGACGGGTGCACCGTGTCGGATGAGCCCGAAAGCCCGAAGGCCGGACCGGAGTTGGCCCGTGCCGTTCTCGACGCGGCAAAAGCGCGCCGGCAGGCGGCCGCACCCCGCCGGCGTACTCCGTCCAATGGGGACGACGGGCGACCGGTGGTCGGCGGCCGGCGCGCGCGGGGATATTCCGGACCGGGGCCCGACCCCCGCGACCCGCAGGTGTTCGGCGACGTGCTCGCCAAGCTTGTCAAGGCACGGGGGTGGCAGCGGCCGGCGGCGGAGGCCACGGTCTTCGGGGCCTGGGAGCGCGTGGTCGGTCCAGACATCGCCAAGCACAGCCGCCCGATCAAGCTCGACGACGGCGAGCTGACCGTGGAGGCGGAATCTACCGCGTGGGCGACCCAGCTGCGGCTGCTGGCCGCGTCCTTGCTCCGGCGGATCGCCGCCGAAGTCGGCCATAACGTGGTGCGCAAGCTGCACATTCACGGACCGGCCGCGCCGTCCTGGTCACGCGGCGCCAGGCGGGTGCGGGGCCGTGGCCCGCGGGACACATACGGCTGAGTGCCGCGTTCGCGCGCAGCCGCGCGGCGTTCAGGCCGACCGACTCGCGCAGCGTTATCCGCACCTCGACCGGGCGCACCGGCCGGCCGTATAAGCGGGCCAGCGCCACACCGGTCGCGGCGGACGCGATCGCGGCGACCGCGCCGGCCAGCACGAGGGTCTGCCGCGGGCCGACGTGCTCGGCCAGCCAGCCGAGCAGGGGGGCGCCGACCGCGCCGGCCACCGACCCCGTAATCGTCAGTGCGGCCAGCACCCGACCGCGCATCTCCTCCCGGGTGTCGAGCTGTACCCGGGCGGAGACCGTCGTGTCGATCAGGACCGCGGCCGCCGCGATCGGCAGGATCAGCGCGGCAAAGCTCCACACGCCGGGCATCAGCCCCGCGCCCAATTGCAGCGCGCTGGCGAGCAGGCCGGCGCCGACCAGCGTGCGGTAGCCCAGCGACGGCCGCCGGGCCGCGGCGAAGCCGCCGACCACCGTGCCGACCGCGAAGACGGTGGAGAGTGCGCCGTAGCCGCCGGCGCCGCCGCCGAGCGGCCCGCCGCTCATCGCGGCCATCGTGATCTGGTAGTTGCGACCGAGGCTGCCGAGCACGAACGCCAGCGCGAGCGCAACGAGTACGACAGGTTGGCGGATCAGGTACGCGAAGCCGGCGCGCACGCCGCCGTCCTGGGCTGGTTCCGGCGCGGCCGCGTGGGCCGGGCGCACGGCCAGGAGGGCACCGACGACCGCGACGAAGCTCACCGCGTTGACCGCGAACAGCGGGGCGGGTCCGGCGGCGGCCACCATCGCGCCCCCGGCGCTCATGCCGAGGATGCGGCCGGCCGAGTTGGTCAGCGAGCCGAGCGCCAGCGCGTTGCCGAGGGTGTCGCGGTGCACGAGCTGTGCACCGAACCGGCCCATCGCCGGTCCCTCCACGGCCGAGACCACGCCGCCGAGGAGCGAGATCGCGTACACCGCGGGAAGGCCACCGGCGGACGTCGTGGCGATCACCGCGAGAGCCGCCGCGAGCGCGGCGTGCGCGAGCTGGGTGGAGAGCAGCAGCGGGCGGGCCGGCAACCGGTCGGCAAGCGCGCCGCCCCAGGAGGCGAGCAGAAGCACGGGCAGCGCCTGGAGCAGCACCGCGAACCCCATCCGGGCGGCGGATCCGGTCTGTTCCAGGACGTACCAGTTGACGCCCAGCACCTGCATCCACGTGCCCGCGACCGAGACGAACCCCGCACCCGCCCAGATCCGGTAGTCCCGATGTCGCAGGGCGGCGAACGTCGTGCCCATGAAGTGCTGTGCTCCTGCCGTGACTCTCCGTCACCACCGGCTGGTGGCGCGGGCAAGTCTGGCTACTTCAAGGCGGATTTAGCCCGGTCCGGTGAGCGACTTCACGTAGCTCAGCGTGATGATGGGCCGTCCGGACGAGGCCGGAGAAGAGGATCGGCTGTCAGAAGTCGGCGTAGACGGCGAAGCCGCGGTCGGCGCACCGGCGGTAGAAGCGGGACAGCACGCCCAGCTCCGAGCGGGAGAAGCTCCACTGCGGCGCGCCCCCGGACTCGTCGCGCAGCCCGTCGAGGCGGTTGTCGAGCCAGCGCAGCTGCTGGTCGGCCAGGCGGCCGCCGGCGAGGGCCGCGCGCAGCACCGCGCCCACCGTGTCGAACGTGACCGCCTCGCCGTGCTCCCGATGGCTTTCCACGAACCGCTCCAGGCCGCCGGCGATCCAGGCGCAGCCGTCCGGGTCGATCACTGGGTCTTCGTCTTCAGCCGCGGCCTCTGTGGCGTACAGCACACCATCCAGGCCGAGGAGCAGGTCGACCAGCTCCGTGTACGCCGTGGCGCGCACCGTGCCGGTCTTCGCGATGTGGCCGGCGAGCGCCGCGGTCGGCGCAGAGACCTGCGGATCGTCCGCGAGCTCGGCGAAGTCGACGAACTCGGCGGGGGCCACGGGGTCGTAAAAGCGGCCGGTACGCGGCCATTTCACGGCGACGTTGTCCAGCCCCATCGTGGGGTCACCCTCTCCTGTAGCGCAGCGTGACCGTGCGCCTGCTATGTGCAAAAGGCGCCCGGTGGTTCAAACGGCGCCGGGCAAAATTACGACACGGTGTGCCCTTTGCGCGACCCCCGAGTGGGCACTCCCGTAGTTTCGGTCCCGCTGGGCGGTCTTCCGCGTCGGGGCGCCCCGCGTGTGGGGGGAGTCGCGACCGGCGCCATTCGGCCCGCTATGAAGGTCTCAGGTGCCCGCATGGGGTGCCGTGTACCCGGTTTCCGGCCTCCGCACAGTAAGATTGGAGGCGACGAAGACGCCGGTGCATCCGGCGCTCGGAGTGAACGTGATCCGCGGGCGACCGCGGTGACTGGAGCGCCCGCCACAGCATACGTTGCGGTGGCGCGCGCCCCTGCCGCCGTGACAGCCCGCCATACCCCGCGCCCCCGCGCCGACCAGCGCTGGGCAGTGCGAGAAAGTGGCCGAGGGTGGCAGCGCAGAAGAAGCAGGAATACGGCGCCGAGTCGATTACCGTCCTTGAGGGCTTGGAGGCGGTCCGCAAGCGCCCCGGTATGTACATCGGATCCACCGGTGAACGGGGCCTGCACCACCTGGTCTGGGAGGTCGTCGACAACGCGGTCGACGAGGCGCTGGCCGGCTACTGCGACACCATCGACGTGGTCCTCCTCGCCGACGGCGGGGTCCGCGTGGTCGACAACGGCCGCGGCTTTCCCGTCGACCTGCACCCCAAGCTGAAGAAGCCCGGCGTCGAGGTGGCGCTGACCGTCCTGCACGCCGGCGGCAAGTTCGACGGCAAGGCATACCAGGTTTCCGGTGGCCTGCACGGCGTTGGCGTCTCGGTCGTCAACGCGCTGTCGGCGCGGATGGAGCTGGAGATCTGGAAGGACGGCTTCACCTACCGCCAGCAGTACCACGACTCCAAGCCGACCCCGCTGGCGAAGGGCGAGACGACCAACCGCACCGGCTCCTCGGTGGCGTTCTGGCCGGACCCGAAGGTCTTCGAGACCACCGAGTTCATGTTCGAGACGATCTACCGCCGGCTTCAGGAGATGGCGTTCCTCAACCGTGGGCTCACCATCCACCTGCGTGACGAGCGCACGATCGAGGAGGACGGCAAGCCGCGCGAGGTGACCTTCCTCTACAAGGGCGGCATCGCCGACTTCGTGCGGCACCTCAACAACACCAAGAGCGCGATCCACAAGACGGTCATCGAGTTCGGCGCCGAGGACGACGGCATGTCGGTCGAGATCGCGATGCAGTGGAACGAGTCGTACGGCGAGTCGGTCTACACCTTCGCCAACACGATCAACACGCACGAGGGCGGCACCCACGAGGAAGGCTTCCGGGCGGCCCTGACCACCGTGGTCAACAAGTACGGTGCGGACAAGAAGCTCCTCAAGGGCGACGAGAAGCTTTCCGGCGAGGACATTCGCGAAGGGCTCGCCGCGATCATCTCGGTGAAGCTGGCCAACCCCCAGTTCGAGGGCCAGACCAAGACCAAGCTCGGCAACACTCCGGTGAAGAGCTTCGTGCAGAAGGTCTGCAACGAGTGGCTGACCGACTGGCTGGAGCGCAATCCCGCCGAGGCCAAGATGATCATCTTGAAGGCGACCGCCGCCGCTCGCGCCCGGATCGCGGCGGCGCAGGCCCGCAAGCTGGCCCGGCGCAAGTCGCTGCTGGAGTCCGGCTCGATGCCCGGCAAGCTGGCCGACTGCCAGTCGACCGACCCGCGCGAGTCGGAGGTGTTCATCGTCGAGGGCGACTCGGCGGGTGGCTCGGCCAAGCAGGGCCGTGACCCGCGCACCCAGGCGATCCTTCCGATCCGCGGCAAGATCCTCAATGTCGAGAAGGCCCGGATCGACCGGGTGCTCAAGAACAACGAGGTCCAGGCCCTGATCACCGCACTGGGCACCGGCGTGCACGAGGACTTCGATATCGAGAAGCTGCGTTACCACAAGATCATTCTGATGGCCGACGCCGACGTCGACGGCCAGCACATCCAGACGCTGCTGCTGACGCTGCTCTTCCGCTTCATGCGGCCGCTGGTCGAGCTGGGCCACGTCTACCTCGCCGCGCCGCCGCTGTACAAGATCAAGTGGAACAAGAAGGGCGATGACGCGCAGTATGCGTACTCGGACCGCGAACGCGACGGGTTGATCCGGCTCCGCCAGGAGAAGAAGCCCAACGCCAAGCCGGATGACATCCAGCGGTTCAAGGGTCTCGGCGAGATGAACTACCCGGAGCTGTGGGACACCACGATGAACCCGGCCACCCGTACGCTGCGTCAGGTGACCCTGGATGATGCCGCAACGGCGGACGAGCTTTTCAGCGTCCTGATGGGGGAGGACGTGGAGGCGCGTCGCTCGTTCATCCAGCGGAACGCGAAGGACGTGCGCTTCCTGGACATCTAGCGCGGCCCCACAACGTTATCCACAGCTTTTGCAGTTTCCACAGCCGTTGTCCACAGGCTTTATGCGGCTTTTAGTCTGATAAGGGTTTGATTGTGACGGACACTCCATTCGACAGCGAACCGGACGACTCGAACAGCGCCGACGAAAACGGCGAGGGCGGCAACCGCCTTCGGGTCGAACCGGTCGGCCTCGAGGTGGAGATGCAGCGCTCCTACCTCGACTACGCGATGAGCGTGATCGTCGGCCGAGCGCTGCCGGATGTACGCGACGGCCTCAAGCCGGTGCACCGCAAGATCCTCTACGCGATGTACGACTCGGGCTACCGCCCGGACCGCGGCTACGTGAAGTGCTCCCGCGTCGTCGGCGACGTCATGGGTCAGTTCCATCCGCACGGCGACTCCGCCATCTACGACGCGCTCGTGCGCATGGCCCAGCCGTGGTCGCTGCGCTACCCCTTGGTCGACGGCAACGGCAACTTCGGTTCGCCGGGCAACGACCCGGCCGCCGCCATGCGATACACCGAGTGCAAGCTCGACCCGCTGGCGATGGAGATGCTGCGGGACATCGACGAAGACACCGTCGACATGCAGGACAACTACGACGGCCGGGCCAAGGAGCCCACAATCCTGCCGTCGCGGATCCCCAACCTGCTGATCAACGGTTCCGAGGGCATCGCGGTGGGCATGGCCACCAAGATCCCGCCGCACAACCTGCGGGAGATCGCCGCCGCCGTGCAGTGGTGCCTCGAGCACCCGGAGGCCGACGAGGCCACCACGCTCGACGAGCTGATCCAGATCGTCAAGGGCCCCGACTTCCCGACCTACGGCCTGATCGTCGGCATGGCCGGCATCCAGGACGCGTACCGGACCGGCCGCGGGTCGATCCGGATGCGCGCGGTGGTCGAGGTCGAGGAAGACAAGAAGGGGCGCGCCTGCCTCGTCGTCACCGAGCTGCCCTACCAGGTCAACCCGGACAACCTCGCCGAGCGGATCGCCGAGCTGGTCAAGGAGGGCAAGCTCGCCGGCATCGCGGACATCCGCGACGAGTCCTCCGGTCGCACGGGCATGCGCATCGTGATCGTGCTCAAGCGTGACGCGGTCGCGAAGGTCGTGCTCAATAACCTGTACAAGCACACGCAGCTCCAGGAGACCTTCGGCGCCAACATGCTGGCGCTCGTCGACGGGGTGCCGCGCACGCTCAACCTGGCCCAGTTCATCCGGTACTACGTCGAGCACCAGATCGACGTGATCCGCAGGCGCACGGCGTTCCGGCTGCGCAAGGCCGAGGAGCGGGCGCACATCCTGCGCGGTCTGGTCAAGGCGCTCGACGCGCTCGACGAGGTGATCGCGCTCATCCGGCGTTCGCCCACCGTGGAGGAGGCCCGCACCGGCCTGATCCAGCTGCTCGACATCGACGAGGTGCAGGCCACGGCGATCCTCGACATGCAGCTGCGCCGGCTGGCCGCCCTCGAACGCCAGAAGATCATCGACGAGCTGGCCAAGATCGAGCTGGAGATCGCCGACCTCAAGGACATCCTCGCCAAGCCGGAGCGGCAGCGGAAGATCGTCTCGGAGGAGCTGGCCGAGATCGTCGCCAAGTGGGGCGACGACCGCCGCACCAAGATCGTGCCGTTCGACGGCGAGGTCTCGATGGAAGACCTCATCGCCCGCGAGGACGTGGTGGTCACCATCACCCGCACCGGGTACGCGAAGCGCACGAAGGTCGACCTCTACCGCTCGCAGCGCCGGGGCGGCAAGGGGGTTAGCGGCGCCTCACTCCGCCAGGACGACATCGTCAGCCACTTCTTCGTGACCTCGACGCACTCCTGGATCTTGTTCTTCACCAACAAGGGCCGGGTCTACCGGGCCAAGGCGTACGAGCTGCCCGAGGCCAACCGGGTGGCCAAGGGCCAGCACGTCGCCAACCTGCTGGCCTTCCAGCCGGAGGAGCACATCGCGCAGGTGATCGTGATCTCCAATTACCAGGTCGCGCCCTACCTTGTGCTCGCCACCAAGAATGGGCTCGTGAAGAAGACCCGGCTGGAAGAGTTCGACTCCAACCGCAGCGGTGGGATCATCGGGATCAACCTGCGCGACGAGGACGAGCTGGTCGGCGCCGCGCTCGCCGGCCCACAGGACGACCTCCTGCTGGTGTCCAAGAACGCACAGGCCATCCGGTTCAACGCCACCGACGAGGCTCTGCGTCCGATGGGTAGGGCTACCTCGGGTGTGATAGGCATGCGATTCAGTGAGGACGACGTGCTCCTCGCGATGGAGGTCGTACGCGAGGGCATGGATGTTTTGGTGGCGACCAACGGCGGGTATGCCAAGCGCACACCCATCGAGGAGTACCCGGTGCAGGGTCGCGGCGGCAAGGGCGTGTTGACCGCCAAGATCACCGAGCGTCGTGGTGGACTTGTGGGTGCGGTCGTCATCAACCCGGACGACGAGCTCTTCGCTATCACAAGTAACGGCGGAGTTATCCGGACTCCGGTGAAGCCTGTACGCCGCACTCGCGATCGGAACACAATGGGGGTCAAGTTGATGGACCTGCCAGACGGTGTAACCATCGTGGCCATTGCTCGCAATGCCGACGAGCCTGACGAACAGGACTAGTTGATGACGGAGACACAGGCGAAGTCGGGGGCTGCGGGGACCTCGACCAACCCGGTCGAGGAGGAGGCCGCCCAAGGCGGCACACCGGCGACCGGCCGCGCGGTCGTGGGCCGGGCGGCAGTCCCCGCTGAGGCGCCGTCCCCGAAGTTCACGCGGGCTCCCGGCATGCCTCCACCACCGGAGCAGCCGGGCGACGGGCAAAAGCCTCAGGGCGCGCCGGGTCCGGCCACCCAGGTGGTCTCCGGCAAGGCTCCGGTGAGCTCGCCACCGGCAGGCGCCACGCAGGTGACGCCGGGCCCCGCTCCCGGAGCGCCGGCCATGCCGCCGGGCGCGGGGGCACGTCCGGGTGCCGGGCGGGCCGCAGCTGGCGGGGCCTCGGTGCGCACGGTCGGTGCCGCGGGGTCTGCTGCCGTGGGCGCGGCCCGGGTCGGCGAGGCGGTGCGCGCGGCACGCAGCACGGTGGCGTCCGCGGCATCGCGCGGTCCGCGACGGGCCAAGCTCAACGTAAAGCGCATCGACCCGTGGTCGGTGATGAAGTTCTCCTTCGCGGTCTCGCTGGTGCTCTTCATCGTGGTGATCGTGGCCACCTCGGTGCTCTACCTCGCGCTTGACGCGATGGGCGTCTTCGAGAGCGTCAACAGCAGCCTGACCGACCTGGTGAGTGCCGGCGGCGGAGACGACGGGAGCACGTTCCGGATCACCGCCAAGGGCGTCATCGGCACGTCCGCGCTGATCGGAGCGGTCAACGTCGTGCTCTTCACAGCACTGGCCACGCTCGGGGCGTTCATCTACAACGTCTGCGCCGACCTGGTCGGCGGCGTCGAGCTCACCCTGGCCGAGCGGGACTGATCGGGCATCTGGGGCGCTCGGCGTGGCGGGCGCCCCAACTTGGGAGAAGCTTCCCGGGTACGGTAACCTTGCTCGTCGCCGCACGCGCACGGGGCTATAGCTCAGTCGGTTAGAGCGCAGAGCTGATAACTCTGAGGTCGATGGTTCGATTCCATCTAGCCCCACCATGCGTCCAGCACCATCGGCCGAGACTCAACCTGGAGGGCGATCACCCCATGTGGAAGAAGATTCTTATCATCGCCGGTGTGATCGGTGCGGCGGCCCTGATCGCCAAGAAGGTCAAGGAGTCCAACGACGAGCGCGCCCTGTGGCACGAGGCCACCACCGCGCCCGACCTTCGCTAGTCCACCCGTAGGCGGCCGCGCCGCCAGCGGGGGCCGTAGCTCAACTGGCAGAGCACTGCCTTTGCAAGGCAGGGGTTAGGGGTTCGAGTCCCCTCGGCTCCACCATGGAGCGCTGCGGTCGGATACTGGCGCAGTGAAACCCTGGCTGTACCTGAAGGCGACCGACCTGATCGCGCAGCGCCCGGAGGGCGCCGACGAAGACGTGCACTACCCGGAGGCGCTGGTCGAGGCCGCGCTGGAGGAGTACACGTCACCGGGCGACCTGGTGCTCGACCCGTTCGCCGGCTTCGGCACCACGCTGGTGGTGGCCGAGCGGATGGGGCGCCGGGCGATCGGTGTCGAGTTGCTCGACGAGCGCGTCGACCTGATCCGGGGCCGGTTGGCCGGTGGCGATGTCAGGGTCGTGCAGGGCGACGCGCGCAATCTCGCCGCCCTCGTCGACGGGCCGATCGACCTGTGCATGACCTCGCCGCCGTACATGACCGCGACCGACCATCCGGAAAACCCGCTGACCGCGTACGAGACGCTGGACGGCGACTACGTGACTTACCTGGCCGAGATCGGCGATGTCTTCCGGCAGGTGGCGGGGCTGCTGCGGCCGGGCGGCCGCGCGGTGGTCAACGTGGCCAACCTCGAGGACGACGGGTTCATCACGCCGCTGGCCTGGGACATGGGGCGGGTGCTCTGCCGCCATCTGGTGCTGCGGCAGGAGACGTTTCTGTGTTGGGACGCGCTGCTGCCCGGTCTGAGCGGCGACTACTGCCTCACGTACGAGAAGGCCGCGGGCTGAGGTCGGCCACCACGCCGAAGTGGTCGCTCGCCCACACGCCATCCACGGAGTCGGCGAAGAGCGGCTCGCACCGGTCGACCCGCAGCGTGGGCCCCTTGGCCTCGCAGCGCACGAAGACGTAGTCGATCCGCCGGTCCCAATCCCAGCGCATCAGCGGGTTTCGGGTCGCGAACGTGTATCCCGGCTCGCCGGGGTGTGCCTGCTCCCAGGCGTCCCGGTAGCAGACGCTCAGGCCGTGCAGCGACTGCTTGCCGGACCAGAAGCGAATGCTCGCCGCCTCGGGCGTGGCGTCGAAGTCGCCGGCGAGCACCACGTGTCGCTGGCCGGAGCCGAGCAGATCCTCCACCATGCGGGCCGTGGCCACCGCCTGGAGCTCCCGCTCCAGCTCCATGTGCAGTGGGTACGAGGGTTTGTGGTTGACGAAGAGCAGCGGCTCCGGGCCGTCGACCTCGGCGGCGTACACCCGGCCGATCCACGGCTCGGCGGGGTCGACGCGCGAGGTGACGCTGAGGTCCCGCTCGTGCAGCTTCGTCACCGGCCAGCGGCTGGCGATCGTCGTGCCCGCGCCGTCGTGCGGTGTGCGGGCGCCGCCGTGGTGGATCTCATAGCCATCGCCCAGCAGGTCGGCGATCTGGTCGTAGTCGTCCGTGACGATCGACTCCTGAAACGCGATCAGGTCCGGCCGCAGTTCGCGGAAGCCGTCCGCCAGGACCTTCCGCCGCGTGGGCCAGTCGCCGCGCCGGCACCAGAGGTTGAGCGTCGCAACGCGCATGCCCGCCATCATCACGCCGGCGGCGGGCGTCCGCACGGCTACAACCGGCCGAAGACCTTGGCCGCGAACGCGAGCACCGCCGGATTGACCAGGTCGGGCGAGTCGGCCTGCGGGTAGTGGCCGGAGTCGGGCACCAGCAGGAGCTCGCCGCGCAGGCGCTCGGCCGCGAAGCGGGCCTCGGCCGCAGGGTCGGGAAAGTCCGGGTCCTTTTCGCCCATGACGATCAGCGCGGGCACGCGCACGTCGTCGAGGCGGGCCTCGACCGGGGCGTGGCTGGTGGCCGTCGTGCGCACGAACGAGCGCCAGTGGTCGCCGCGCCCCATGCTGGCGCCGATGCGGTCGAGGTGGGCGGCCAGATCGTCGGGGCGGCGGCCGGGGTAGAGCGTCTTGTAGAACGCCCGCCACGCGGCCGGGCCCCACGGCTTGACCAGCATCAGGCGCTGCACCAGGCGCATGACCGGGTTGGGCTTGGGGTCGCGCACCCACGGGCCCAACAGGGCGAGGCCGGCGACAAGCTCGGGCGCCTCGGCGGTCGCGATGATCGACGCCGCCGCGCCCATCGAATTGCCGACCAGCAGCGCCGGCCCGCCGAGGTGGGTGACCAGGGCGCGGATGTCGGAGGCCACCGCGGGGTCGTCGTACGCGCTGAAGCCGTCGTCGCTCTCTCCGTGGCCGCGCAGGTCCATCGTCGCCACCTGGTAGCCCGCCTCGAGCAGCGCCGGGACGGTGAAGCGGAATGCGGAGCGCAGGTCGCCCATGCCGGGCACGCACACGGCCAGCGGCCCCTCGCCGTGCACCTCGTAAGCGATCCGACCCTCGCCGCGCTCCAGGTAACTACTTGTCATAGCTAAAAAGCTAACAACATTAGCTAGCGTCGTCAAGTCACGTTCGACCCGCCCCGCTCGTCCACACGGCATGAAGGTTCTCGTGACGGGTGCGAGCGGGGTACTCGGGCAAGCCGTGTTGCCCCGGCTCGAACAGGACGGCCAGGACGTGCGCCGGACCAGCCGCAGTGCCAGGCCGGGCTGGGTGCGGGCGGATCTCGCGACCGGAGAAGGCCTGGCGGAAGCGGTCGCCGGCGTGGACGCGGTGGTCCACTTGGCTTCCGCGACGACGCAGTACCGCAAAGCGGGCGAGGTGGACGTCGCCGGCACCCGGCGGCTCGCGACCGCGGCCGAGCGGGCCGGCGTGCGGCACCTCGTGTACGTCTCGATCGTCGGCATCGACCGGATCCCGTTCGGCTACTACCGCCACAAGCTGGCCGCCGAGAAGGTGCTCCAGGCTGGCCCGGTGCCCTGGTCGATCCTGCGCGCCACCCAGTTTCCACAGCTTGTGGACGAACGCTTCCTGCCGGTCGCGAGCCGCCTGGGCGTACTTGTCGCCGACCCCGGCATCACCGTGCAGCTAGTGGACCCGCGCGACGTCGCCGACCGGATCGCGGGGCTGCTGGCGGCCGGGCCGAGCCGGCGGGTGGAGGACTTCGGTGGGCCGGAGGTGCGGACCTCCGAGGAGATCGTGCGCTCCTGGCTGCGCGCGACGGGCAAGCGCCGGCCGGTGCTGTCGCTTCGCCTGCCCGGCAAGACACTGCGAGCGATGCGGGAGGGCGCGCTCACGACCACCGCCCAGCCCACTGGCACGCGGACGTGGGAGGAGTACCTCGCCGAGAGGTACAAGCCGGTGCGAGACTCGCAGGCGTGATAGGGACCTTGAAGACCGAGCCGGCCCGCAGCCGCCCGGACCTCCTTGCCGCGTCCACCGCCGCCGCCCTCGACGCCTGGCCCGCAAACGCGCCGGTGGGCGTCGACGAGGTGCTGGTGGCGCCGATCGACCCGACGCTCGCGGACACGGCGGCGTTCTGCGAGGCGTACGAGGTGGGCCTGGACATCTCAGCGAACTGCGTCGTCGTCGCCGGCAAGCGCGAGGGCGTGACCCGCTACGCGGCCTGTGTCATCCTGGCCACCACCCGGGCCGACGTCAACGGAGTCGTGCGCAAGATGCTCGACGTGCGCAAGGCGAGCTTCGCGCCGATGGCGGAGGCGGTGGAGCTGACCGGCATGGAGTACGGCGGGATCACTCCGATCGGCCTCCCCGAGGACTGGCCGGTCCTCGTCGACTCCCGCGTGGCCGCCGCGGGGTACGTGATCATCGGCTCTGGTGTGCGGCACAGCAAGATCGCACTGCCCGGGACCGCGCTCAGCGCACTGCCCCGCGCGCAGGTCATCGAAGGTCTAGCCAAGGCCGTCGATACCGTTGCACGTGAAACCTGAAGATCAATTATTGGGCGAGGCCTCGCTGATGTCGCTCAGGACGGACGACGGGTCCAGACGCATGGCCAGGTCGCCGAGCGAGACGACGCCCACGAGCTGGCGGTCGGCGTCGCACACGAGCAGCCGCCGCACGGCCCGCTCGCGCATCAACCGGACCGCCTCCTGAGGGCTGGCGTCCTGCTGGATCATCACCAGGTCGGTGCTCGCGATCGAGCCGACGGTCATCTGGCCGGGGTCCTGCCGCTCGGCGACGGCTCGCACCACGATGTCGCGGTCGGTCAGGATGCCGGCAAGCGCCGGCCCCTCCGTCACCACGACGTCGCCGATGTCGGCCGTGCGCATGGCCTGAGCGGCCTCGTCCACAGTGGTCTCGGCGGGCAGGTAGACGACCTGCCTGGTCATCACGTCGCGCACAGTCAGGGTACCCATGAGCTATTCGTACCCGGATGGGCCGCCGCTACACGTGGTCGAGCGGCACCTCGGTGCGTTCCCCGGTGGCCCGGTCGCGCCACTCGACGTACCCCTCGGCGAAGCGGCGGCCGACCACGACGGCCTCGGGGATGCCGATCAGCTCGGCGTCGGTGAACTTCACCCCGGCGGAGACCTGTGCCCGGTCGTCGACCAGCACCCGCCGCCCACGGGCGGCGAGGCGACCGCCGAGCTCGACCGCCGCGGGACCGAGGTCCTTGCCGGCCGCGACCACATGCACGTCGAACGGCGCCACCTCGCGCGGCCACACCAACCCGCGCTCGTCGTGGTGCTGCTCCGCGATGGCCGCCACCGCACGCGACAGGCCGATGCCGTAGCAGCCCATCAACGGCCGCACCGGCTTGCCGTCCCGGCCGAGCGCGTCCACCTGGAACGCGTCGGTGAAGTGGCGGCCGAGCTGGAAGATGTGGCCGATCTCGATGCCGCGGCGCATGGTGAGCGTGCCGGAGCCGCAGCCGGGGCATGGGTCGCCGGCCCGCACCTCGGCCGCCTCGATCGTGCCGTCCGGGGTGAAGTCGCGGCCACACACCACGTTGACCGCGTGGCGCCCGGGCTCGTTCGCGCCGGTCAGCCAGGAGGTGCCGGGGACGACCCGCGGGTCGACGAGGTAGCGCTGGTCGAGCTTTTGCGGCCCGATGTAGCCGCGGACCAGGTCCGGCCGGGTCGACCAAGCGTCGAACATGGCCACCCCCGCCGGATGCAGCGCGGCCTCCGCCCGCTTGAGATCCACCTCGCGGTCGCCGGGCACGCCGATGACGAGAAGGTACGGGTCGGCGCCGGGTGGTGTGACCGTTACCACGACGTTTTTGAGGGTGTCGGCGGCCGTCCAGTCGGCGCGCCCACCCAGCCGGCGGGCGTTGGCGAGCTCCACCAGGGTGTCGATCGTGGGTGTGTCCGGGGTGTCGTGGACCTCCAGGGCCGGGCGGATCGCGGGATCGCTCGGCGCCGGCGCGGGCGTGATCACCGCCTCCGTGTTGGCCGCGTAGTCGCAGTGGGTGCACCCCACGAACGTGTCCTCACCCACCGGCGAGGCGGCCAGAAACTCCTCGGACGCCGACCCGCCCATCGAGCCGGACATCGCGGCCACGACGGTGTAGTCGAGCCCCAGCCGGTCGAAGATCCGCTGGTACGCGCCGCGGTGCTTGTCGTACGCCTCAGCGAGGCCGGCCTCGTCCAGGTCGAAGGAGTACGCGTCCTTCATCAGGAACTCCCGCCCGCGCAGCAGGCCGGCCCGCGGCCGCGCCTCGTCGCGAAACTTGCTCTGCACCTGGTAGAGGATCACCGGGAAGTCCTTGTACGAGTTGAGCGTGTCGCGTACGAGCAGCGCGAACATCTCCTCGTGGGTGGGCGCGAGCAGGTACTCGGCGCCGCGGCGGTCCTTGAGCCTGAAGATGTCCGCGCCGTATGCGGTCCAGCGGCCGCTCGTCTCGTACGGCTCGCGCGGCAGGAGGGCCGGAAACGACAGCTCCTGGCCGCCGATCGCCGCCATCTCCTCGCGGACCACCTGGGTGACCCGGTCGAGCACCAGCTTGCCCACCGGCAGCCAGGTGAACCCGCCCGGAGCGGCCCGCCGGATCATGCCCGCCCGCAGCAGCAGCCGGTGGCTCGGCACCTCGGCGTCGGCGGGGTCCTCGCGCAGCGTACGAAGAAAGAGCGTGGACATCCGCAGCAACATGAGCGCAGCGTAGGCCCCGTCACTGTCCGGGGCACCGGGATTACGCCGTCCCGGGATGGTGCGAGACTTGCGGTCGTGAGATGGCGCAGCTTCGTGGCGGTCGGGGACAGCTTCACCGAGGGGATGGACGATCCGTACCCGCAGGGCGGTGTCTACCGTGGATGGGCGGATCTCGTGGCGACCCGGCTGGCGGCCGAGGTCGGGCCGGACTTCCGCTACGCGAACCTGGCGATCCGGGGGCGGCTCTTCCCCGGCGTGGTGGCCGAGCAGGTGCCGGCGGCGCTCGCGATGCGCCCCGACCTGATCAGCTTCGCGGCGGGTGGCAACGACATGTTGCGCCGCAACTTCGACATGGGTGTCTTGATCGAGCGCTTCCTCAAGGTGATCGCGGAGCTGCGCGGCGGTGGCGCCGACGTGATCCTCTTCCGGTTTTCGGACGCGTGGGTCACCCGGCTGCCCGGCTCGCGGATCACCCTGCCGCGCGGAAATCAGCTCAACCAGGCGGTCGAGCAGGCCGCCGAGGCGACCGGCGCGACCCTGGTCAACCTCAACCATGACGAGGCGTTCCACCACCCTCTTATGTGGAGTGTCGATCGCCTGCACCTGTCCGAGCTCGGCCACCGGCGCGTGGCCGGGCACGTGCTGAACGCGCTCGGCGTCGGCTGCGACGAGGAGTGGCTGCTGGTGCCGCCGCGCCCGGAGCGGACGCCGTGGCTGGCCGCCCGCGCGTCCGACCTGCGGTGGGCCGGGCGCTACCTGGCGCCGTGGGTCAAGCGCCGCCTCACCGGGCGGTCCTCGGGTGACTTCATCAGTGCGAAACGCCCCACACTCGCCCCGGTAGAGCAGGAACGCCAGGCTTAGCCGCATTGTCCATAAGGGATCGCGCACAGTCATACCCGCTCTGTACCCTCCCCCCACCGCTGGCGCAGTTGGGGTAGCCGGCGCAGTTCGGGGAGGTTCGATGCGCTCTTTTTGGAGGCTGGTCGCCGCCGCGGCCACGCCCGTCCTGACCGCCGGAGCCCTGGTCGCGACCGCGCAGCCAGCGGCCGCGGTGGGCACGACCACGATCACCCGGGTGTCGTGGGCATCCGTCGACGCCCGCCATCCACACCGAATCACGATCGACGGCGCGGGAGACGCCCCGGTCGGTACATGGCGCGACGACCAGGGCCGCCGGCACAGGTCCCGGGCCTACTTCACGTTCGACATCAGCCGTTTCCGCGGCACCACGATCGAGTCGGCGATGTTCGTCGGCGCGCAGACAAAGGCCGAAGACTGCACGCAGCGCCCGCCGATCGAGCTGTGGCGCACCGAAGACTTCACCGAGCGGTCGAGCTGGCGGCGGCCGCCCGCGTCGCTCGGCCTGCTCTACACGACAACGTATCCGCGGCCGTGCCCGGCGCCGCGCATCGAGTGGGACGCGGTCGAGGGCCTGCGCCAGGCGGTGGCCGAGGGGCGCCAGACGCTGACCCTCGCGGTGCAGCTGCCGTCCGATGTGGAGCGTGATCCGGCGCAAGGGATCTGGCTGGCCAGTGGCGCCCGCCTGACGGTGCGGTACAACACGTCGCCGGAAGTGCCGACCGACCTGATGGTGCACACCGACTGGCCCTGTGAGCCGCAGGCCCCAGGCCGGCTGCACGGTGACACCGATGTGGCGCTGTCGGCCCGGATCGTGGACCCAGACCACCAGGCCGGGTTCCCCGACCGGGTCGAGGGACAGTTTGCGGTGTGGCCGGTCGACCGGCCGGAGGAGCGCATGGTCCGGCTGGGCAACGCGGGCACCGCGGTGCGGACGGCGGTCTACCCGAAGACCTTGCTGGCGCACGGCCAGACGTACGCGTGGCAGGTGCGCGCGCTCGACCCGCAGACGTCCTCGGCTTGGACCGAGCCTTGTTACTTCACAATGGACCTCCAGCGCCCGGCCGCGCCCAGTGTGTCCTCATCGGACTATCCGAGCGATGGCCAGCTGCACGGCGGTCCCGGCATCGAAGGCGCCTTCACCTTCACTCCCAACGGCACGGCCGACGTCGTCAGCTATCGGGCCAGCTGGGATGGCGGGATCACGTTCACCTCCGTCCCGGCGGAGAGTACGGGCGGCCCGGCCACGTTCCGGTTCACGCCGACCGCGTGGGGGAGCAAGCGGCTGACGGTAAACAGCATCGACGCCGCCGGAAACCGTTCACCGGCCACGGAATACTGGTTTACGGTCAGCCACACCCTGCCCGCGGTCACCGGCGAGATCGGCATGCTGGGGCAGGCGAGCCGGTTTACGTTCGAGCCGACCACCGAGGGTGTCCTGGCCTACGACTACCGGCTCGATGACGGCGCCACCGAGACGGTGACGGCCGGGGCCGACGGGGGCGCGGAGGTGTCCATCGTCGTCAACAGCGGCGGGCAGCACACGCTTCGCGTCACGACGGTCACGGCCGCCGGCCGGCTCGGCACCGTGACGTACACGTTCCAGGTGAAGACCGGCCCCGACATCACCGCGACCGTCTACGCGGACGGCCAGACGAGCGGCGGCCAGGGAGTTCCCGGTGTATTCACGTTCGCTCCGCGCCTGCCCGACGTGGTGGCATACCGCTACACCTTCGGCACGGAGGCGGCGCGCACGGTCGCCGCGGAAGCTGACGGCCGCGCCTCGGTGACCTGGGCGCCGACCGGAGCCGGCCCGATCACGCTGTCGGTGGTGAGCGTCGGTGCGGACGGCACCGAGTCGGAGCCGGCGACCTACTCGTTCAGCGTGGTGGATCTGCGGCCCAGCGTGTACTCCGACGTCTACCACGAGTGGTTCCCGACCGGCGGTCCAGGCGTCGAGGCGACCTTCTACTTCTGGTCCGGCCTGCCCGACCTGGTCCGCTTCACCTACCGCGTCGACGGCGGCCCCGAGCAGACGCTCGACGTGACGCCCGGCAGCCAGCAGGCGACCGTCGTCATGGCGCCGACCGCGGCGGGCGAGATGACCGTGACCGCGCGGGCGCACACAGCCGACGGCACGGTGTCGCCCGAGCGGACCGCGCTCTTCCTGGTCGAGGAGCCGCTGCCGCCGGAGGAAGGCGCGTCCGGATTGTGACCTTCACAGCGCAGGCTGGTCGGATGAGACGGCGAAGCCTGCTGGGAGTGGCGGCGGCCGCGGGGTTTGTCGGTGCGGCCGCCGCCTGTGACGACGAGCCGGCGGCGGCGCCCGCACCCGCGGGCGCGCCGCCCTTGATTCCCACGGACTGGGCCAGCGTACGTGCCCAGTTCGCGGTGAGCACCGAGATCGCGCATCTGTCCACGTTCGTGTTCGCGCCGCACCCGGCGCCGGTGCGCGCGTCGATCGAGCGGCACCGGGCCGGGCTCGACGCCGACCCGATCGGCTACCTGCACGAAAACGAGGCGCGGCTGGACGAGCGGGTGGCGGTGGCCGCCGCGGATTACCTCGACGCAGGGCTCGACGACATCGCGTTCACCGACTCGACCACGATGGGGCTCGGCCTGCTCTACACCGGCCTGCGGCTGGAGCCCGGCGACGAGGTGCTGACCACCGAGCACGACTTCTACGCCACGCACGAGTCGCTCCGGCTGCGGGCTGAGCGCGACGGCGTCACCGTGCGCCGGGTGCGGCTCTACGCCGACTCCGCCAAGGCGAGCACCGACGAGATCGTGGGCAACCTGACCCGCGCGGTGACCGGACGTACCAAGGTGGTGGCGGTGACCTGGGTGCACTCGAGCACGGGGGTCAAGCTGCCGATCCGGGCGATCGCCGACGCGCTGCGTGGCCGCGGCGTGCTGCTCTGCGTCGACGCGGTGCACGGCTTCGGGGCGGAGGACGTCAGCCCGGGTGACCTCGGCTGCGACTTCCTCGTTTCCGGCTGCCACAAGTGGCTGCTCGGCCCGCGCGGCACCGGGCTGGTCTGGGGCTCGGCCGACGGGTGGGCCCGGTTTACCCCGGTGATCCCGACATTCGACGGGCGCAGCATCGGCGCGTGGCTCGGCTTTGACGGCGGCGCGAGCCCGCCCGGTCCGGCGGCCACCCCGGGCGGCTACCACAGCTTCGAGCACCGGTGGGCGCTGGCCGAGGCGTTCGACTTTCACAAGGCGATCGGACGCGAGCGGGTCGCGGCGCGTACCCACGATCTCGCCACCACGCTCAAGGACGGGCTCGCTGGCATCGGCGGGCTTCAGCTCGCCACGCCGAAGAGCCGTGATCTGTCCGCCGGCGTGGTCTGCTGCCAGGTGCGCGACGTCAGCGTCGACGAGGCCGTGGCTCGCCTGCGCGGGCTCAAGGTGGTCGCCAGCGCCACGCCGTACCGGCCCACGCTGCTCCGGTTCGGCACGACGATCGTCAACAACGAAGCCGACGTGGAGGCCGCGCTGAAGGCGGCCCGTACCCTCGCGTAGGTCAGCGGGCGACGGCCTGGCGCACCGAAACGAGGCCGGGCACCACCGTGCGTGACAGCAGCCCGCCGGTGGTCAGGTCGTGGGCGGTGACCGCGCCGTCCTGGCCGACGTAAGCGCGCTCGGCGCCGTCGAGCAGCGCCAGGCCGCGCACCTGGGATCCGGGCGACCACCGGGTGGGGGAGCCGGAGCCACCCAACGGCATCACCACGACCTTGTCGCCGCCCCCGACGACGAGTCGCTGCCCGTCGGCGGTGACCGCGGCGGTCGCCGGCCCGTCGCCGGTCGGTGCGGACAGCGGCATCGTGCGCACCACGTTGAGGCCCTCAGGGTCGATCACGGCGACCGTGCCGGTGACCGCGTCGACCACGCACAGCCGAAGCCCGTCGCCGCTCAACGCGATCGCGTGCCGCTCGGCCGCCCGCACGCCGAACGGCTCGGGCAGGTCGATGCAGAACGCCCAGCGCTGGCCCAGGTGCAGGGTGTGGACGAACGCGTGCACGTGCGGCGCGGAGTCCCGGGCACCGGCGAGCAGGTCGCGGCTGTGCAGGTGGTCGGGCTGGTGGGTGTAGAGGGTGAAGAGCTGCTGCCGCTTGGTGTCGTACACCGCCTGCCGGCCCTGGCCGCGCATCTCCTCCTCGGCACCTGGCGGCAGCACCGCCTTCGCGCGGTTGAGCAGGGGCTCCACCTTGCCGGAGTGCAGGTCGAGGGCGCGTACGCGGTAGCGGTCCGGCGCGGTCGGCGGCAGGTAGTCGAGGACGAACAGGTACTGCCCGGTGACGTCGAACGCCTCCGGCTCCAGGTTGCCGATCAGGTCGACGCGGATCCGCTCGCCGCTGCCGTCGGCGACCGCGATGGTGGTACGGCTGCGCGGGCCGGCCGGCGAGGCGAGCGCGACCAGCCGCCCGTCGGCGCTGACCACCCGCGCGTCCAGCTTGTCGCGGATCACGCCGCCGGCGACCACCTCGCCGCCGGGCAGCCGGTATGTGGCGAGCTTGGTGCCCTTGCCGGTCCACTCGGTGCGTACCAGGCGGGTGCGGTCGCCGGTGATGATCGAGGGCGCCGCCGGCACCATGGCTTTGCCGGTGCCCGCCTCCACGACCGAGAGCCCGGCCTTCGTCTCCACGATGAGCAGGTCACCGGGGGTGGCCTTGGGCTTCGCCGCGGTGCCGGAGTCGCAGGCGCCGAGCACGGCGCCCGCGCCGGTGAGCCCGGCGAGCTGGAGGACTGTGCGCCGATTCGTCATGCCGGGAAGAGGCGTGACGGACCGTGATGGTTCCAGGCCGATGCCGTGCCGGCCCGGCACGCCTTCGACCTCGGGCCGGGTGTCCTCTGTGGACGGCATGTCGGTCGACGCGCTCGCCGCGGCCCTGGCGAGTCTTCTCTCTCAGCGCTGGTGGAGAGAGGGCGCCGATCGCATGATATGCGTGTGTTGACAATTCGTTACGCTGACCCGGTGACGGTGGAGCAGCAGACGTCGTCGGCGCCGGCCCGTAGGCGGACCCGGCGCGACGAGATAATCGAGATCGCTGTGGGCCTCTTCGCGGCCCGCGGTTACCACGGCGTGTCGATGGACGACATCGGCTCAGCCGCCGGGGTCACCGGGCCAGCGCTCTACCATCACTTCGCCGGCAAGGAAGCGATGCTCGTCGCGGCTTTGATCCCGGTCAGCGAGGGCCTCCTCGAGGGTGGTCGGGCCCGCGTGGCAAGCCACCCTGACGACGCCCGCGCCGCGCTGGAGTCGCTGATCGACTTCCACGTCGAGTTCGCGCTCGCCAACCCGGCCGTGATCGCGCTGCACCTGCACGAGCTCGATCGGTTGCCCGAAGAGCCGCGGCGCCAGATCCGGCGCCTCCAGCGGCTGTACGTGGAGGAGTGGGTCAGCGTCCTGACCAACCTCCGCCCCGAGTTCGTGGCTGGCGAGGCCCGGGTGCTGGCGCACGCCGCCTTCGGCCTCATGAACTCGACGCCGTTCCTCGGCGGTGAGGTCGAGCGCGAGCGCCGTGCGGCGCTGCTGCGCGACGCCACGCTGGCAGCGCTGGTCGGGCAGTGATGATCGAGTCACTCCTCGTCGCCAACCGGGGCGAGATCGCTCGCCGGGTCATCCGCACCGCCAAGCGCCTCGGTGTGCGTGCCATCGCGGTGCACTCCGAGGCTGACGCCGGGCTGCCGTTCGTGGCGGAGGCCGACGAAGCGGTCAACGTCGGCCCGGCCAATCCCGCGTTGAGCTACCGAAACACCGAGGCGATCCTGTCCGCGGCCAAGGCGACCGGCGCCCAGGCGGTGCACCCCGGCTACGGCTTCCTGTCGGAAAACGCCGACTTCGCCCGTGCCGTCGAGGCCAGCGGCCTGATCTGGGTCGGGCCCGGCGCCGAGGCGATCACGGCGATGGGCGACAAGATCAATGCGCGAAACCTGATGGCCGCGGCCGGGGTGCCGGTCGCGCCCGGCACCACCGACCCGGCCGCGACGGCCGAGGCCGCCGTCGAGGCGGCCACCTCGATCGGCTACCCCGTGATGGTCAAGGCGGCCGCCGGCGGCGGTGGCATGGGCATGGGCGTAGCGGCCGACGAGGCGGCGCTGCGCACGGAGTACGACAAGGTGCGCGGCTTCGCCGAGCGGATGTTCGGTGACGGCTCCGTGCTGATCGAGCGTTACTTCCCGCGCGTGCGCCACATCGAGGTGCAGATCCTCGGGCTGGCCGACGGCCGCGTCGTGGCGCTCGGCGAGCGCGAGTGTTCGGTGCAGCGCCGCAACCAAAAGCTGCTGGAGGAGTCGCCCTCACCCGCGGTCTCACCCGAGCTACGCGAGCGGCTGCTGGCCGCGGCGGTGCGAGCGGGCGAGGCGGTCGGCTACCGCAACGCGGGCACGGTCGAGTGCCTCTTCGACCCGGGCAGCGGCGACTTCTTCTTCCTGGAGATGAATACCCGGCTCCAGGTCGAGCACCCGGTCACCGAGTTCGTGTACGGGTTGGACCTTGTCGAGGAGCAGCTGCGCGTGGCCGCCGGGCTGCCGCCGACGTTCGACCCGGACGGGCTTGTGCCGCGCGGGCACGCGATCGAGCTGCGGGTCAACGCGGAAGACCCGAAGCGCTTCCTCCCCGGGCCGGGCGCGATCACGGCGTGGGTCGAGCCCTCCGGCGAGGGCGTGCGGGTCGACTCGGGATACGCGGCCGGCACGACCGTCACCCCGTTCTACGACTCGCTGATGGCGAAACTGATCGTGTATGGCGACGACCGGGCGACAGCCATCGAGCGGGCCCGCGCGGCGGTCGCCGGTTTCGAGATCGCCGGTCCGAAGTGCAACCTACCGTTCTTCGCCGAGATCCTGGACAACGACGAGTTCATTTCCGGCGACTACGACACGGGCATCGTCTCCCGGATGCGTTAAAAACACTTTTCCCGAAATACGCCGCGTGACCCACACGCGCCCGTATCGTTACCAATTACGAGCGGCGGTCAAACCGGTCCGAATAGATCGGATCGCCGCCACGAACGGGTAACGCAGGGGAAGGCGGGACATGACGGGGTCGGGAGTCGAGCGCACTCAGCGCACGGCGACGCGACCTGCGCATGTCCGCCTCGGCCTGCGCGTGCTGGCCGTCGGCGGTCTGGCGGGAGCGGCCTGGCTCCTGTCCGCCGCCTCGGCACACGCCGCGGAAGGCGCCCTGCCCGCCGAGGACGCACCCACCGACCTGTCGGTGGTCTCGCTGGTCGACGGCTCCGGACAGTCCACTCTCGTCTCGCCTATCGCGGAGACGCTGGACACCACGCTGGTCGCGACCGATCTGGTACACGTAGGGCGGGCTAGCACGGTCGTGCTGCCCAGCGCCACGGCCGCGTCCTCCGTCCCGGTCACCGCGCAGCCGGCCACCCGGCCGGATGGCGACCAGGACAGCACCGCCCGCGTGGCGGCCGGCGAGCCGGCGGGTGCCCAGGCGCCCACCGCCCAGCCGCGCACCACGCGGGACCGGGCCGGCTCCGGTGACGGAGCCTTGCTCGGCGCGGTCCGCGGCCTGACCACGCCACTGGGTCTCTCCAGTGCGTTGGCCGGGCCGACGGGCCTGCTCACACCGTTGACCCGAGCGGTCGACCCGGTGGTCGCCCCGCTGGACGGGGTCCTGCGTCCGGTTGCCGGCGTGCTGCTCACCGCGGCACAGCCGGTCACCTCGACGCTGGGCTCGGTCACGCGCGCGGCCTTCGGTGCCGACCCGACGGGGCAGCGGGGGTACGAGTTGATCCCGGGGGCCACACCAGTCCCTGGAGTCGGGGTGCAGCCGGCCGAAGCCAGTTCGGCGGCCGGGCCCGGCACGCGGACAGTGGGCCTCGCCGAGGTCGACACCGATTCATTCTCCGGCGACCGGCGCTATGCCGGCACGGAGCTGCGCTCGGCCGAATCTCCGGACGAGCGCCCGGGCAGCGGAAACCTGCCCGATCGGCACTTCCCCGCGCCCCTTCGGGCGTACCTCGGGGCGGGTGCCGGGATCCCGGCCGGTGGGCCAGGATCCCACGCGGAGGGCGGCGCGTTCGCCGTCGTTCCCTCATCGGTCGTGCAGAGCACGGTGGCGTTCCACCGGCTGCCGGTCACGACTGACGTCGCGGTCCTGCGGCACGATGCCGAGGCCCCGACCGTCTCACCTGACTAAGTGGTGTCCCGTGCCGGTCGCGTGTCGATCGGCCGGGAAGACGCCCAGCCCCATCCGGCTCTCCGGATAGGTGGAGAAGTGCGGACGAATCCCAGGAACCGCTCTCACTAGCGGTGGATCTCCCGTACACCGATCACTGAATTGGGCGCAAGTCGACAGGTGGGATCAGGGTCGAACAGCCATGGCTCCATCGCGCCCGAATACCGGACGGCGAGCGTGTTCGTACGGTCGCTCGCAACAAATAGCAAAATCGACAATCGAATAGCAGTGCCATTTTCATGACAATTACCGAAGGGCAATTCTTCTCATGAAGACTTGGGTTCGCAAGACGCTCAGCGTCGGTGTGCTGGCCGCGGGTGCGCTCCTGTTCGCGCCGTCGGCCGTGCAGGCCGACACCGCTCAGGTGTCGATCGACAACAACGGCATCGCGAACGGCAACCAGGCCTACGCGCCGATCCAGATCCCCGTGAACGTCTGTGGCAACGGCGTGGGCGCGGTCATCGGTGTCGGCGTCGGGATCAACGGGGCGTGCGTGAACGGCGCCGCCCAGGACGTGGACCACCGCGAGTCGGCCCGCACCGAGTCGTCCCGCAAGAACGCGAAGCGCACCGAGGACACCCTCCAGTTCAGCTGGGGCAACGACGGCATCGCGAACGGCAACCAGGCCTACGTGCCGGTCCAGGTGCCGGTCAACGTCTGTGGCAACGGCGTGGGCGCGGTCATCGGTGTCGGCGTCGGCGTGAACGGCATCTGCGCCAACGGTGCCGCTCAGGACGTCGACCACAAGGAGTCGAAGCGCACCGAGGACACCGCCCAGGTGTCGGGTGACAACGACGGGATCCTGAACGGCAACCAGATCTACGTGCCGGTCCAGGTCCCGATCAACATCTGTGGCAACGGCGTGGGTGTCCTGGGTGTCGGCGCCGGCATCAGCGGCGCCTGCATCAACAGCGCGGCGCAGGACGTCGACCACAAGGAGTCGTCCCGCACCGAGGACACCCTCCAGTGGAGCGGTGACAACGACGGGATCCTGAACGGCAACCAGATCTACGTGCCGATCCAGGTCCCGATCAACATCTGCGGCAACGGCGTGGGCGTCGTCGGCGTCGGTGTCGGCGTCAGCGGTGCCTGCTTCAACGGGGCCATCCACGACGCGGACATCGAGGAGTCGAAGCGCACCGAGGACACCGCCCAGGTGTCGGGTGACAACGACGGGATCCTGAACGGCAACCAGGCCTACGTGCCGATCCAGATTCCGATCAACGTCTGCGGCAACGGCGTGGGCGTGGTCGGCGTCGGCGTGGGCATCAGCGGTGCCTGCGTCAACGGTGCCGCCCAGGACGTCGACGTGGACGACGACGACGACAACGGTCACCACCACTACAAGGGCAAGAAGAGCGACAAGGGTGGTGACCACGGCTACTACAAGAAGGAGTCGCTGCCCCTGGTCGGCGGCCTCGCCGGGACGCTCGCGGGTGGCCTGCCCACCGGCGGCCTGCCCACCGGTGGCGACACCTCCTCCCTGCCGGTCGCGGGTGACCTCGGCAGCGGCGTGAAGACCAGCAAGGTCAACGTCGCCGGCGTGGACCCGATGGGCCTGCTGAACCAGGTTCCCGCCTGAAGCGTGGGGATCTTCTGATCCGCTGAAGCACCACAATGGGCAGGGCCTCCGCAACCAGCGGGGGCCCTGCCTTCATGCGTACGCTGGCCTTCTCCGCGCGCCGCGAGGTGATACCCTAACGATCGTTCAGGAAGGGGTTGGCGTGACGCTCGACGGTGAGGCGCTCGAACGGCTGCGCAAGCGCGCCCTCGCGGGCGGTGCCGAGAAATACCACGCGGCCAACGCGGCCAAGGGCAAGCTCTTCGCCCGCGAGCGGGTAGCGCTGCTGGTCGACGAGGGGTCGTTCGTCGAAGACGGGCTGTACGCGAACGCGCTGGCCGATGGCCTCCCCGCCGACGGCGTGATCACCGGACAGGCCACCGTCGACGGCCGGCCGGTCTGCCTGATGGCCAACGACTCCACGGTCAAGGCCGGGTCGTGGGGCGCCCGCACGGTCGAGAAGATCATCCGAATCATCGAGCGGGCGTATGCGACCGGCGTGCCGATGATCTACCTGGTCGACTCGGCCGGCGCCCGGATCACCGACCAGGTCGACCTCTTCCCGGGCCGTCGGGGCGCCGGCAAGATCTTCTGGAACCAGGTGCGCGCCTCGGGCTCGATCCCGCAGGCCTGCGCCCTCTTCGGCCCGTCCGCCGCCGGCGGTGCGTACATCCCGGCGTTCTGCGACGTCGTGGCGATGGTCGAAGGTAACGCGAGCATGTACCTCGGCTCCGACCGGATGGTCGAGATGGTCACCGGGGAGAAGACCACGCTGGAGGCGATGGGCGGCGCGGCGGTGCACACCCGCGAGTCCGGCGTCGGCCACTTCCTCTGCAAGACCGAGGTCGAGGCGCTGGAGACGGTCAAGCGCTACCTCTCGTACCTACCGGACAACTGGACGCAGCAGCCGCCCGTGGCCGAGCCGGCAGCGGCGCCGTCCAATGTAGACCTCGCCGCGCTGGTGCCGGAGAGCGAGCGGCAGGCCTTCGACATGCGGCGGTACGCGCGCGGCCTGCTCGACGAGGGCAGCTTCTTCGAGATCCAGGCGCTGTGGGCGCGCGAAGTGACGGTCGGCTTCGGCCGGCTGGCCGGCGAGGTGGTCGGCGTCGTGGCCAACAACTCGATGTTCAAGGGCGGCGTGCTCTTCGTCGACTCGGCCGACAAGGCGACCCGGTTCATCCAGCTCTGCGACGCGTTCAACGTGCCCCTGCTCTTCCTCTCCGACGTGCCCGGCTTCATGGTCGGCGCGGCGGTGGAAAAGGAAGGCATCATCCGCCACGGCGCCAAGATGATCACGGCGGTGTCCGAGGCGACGGTGCCCAAGATGTGTGTCGTGGTGCGCAAGGCGTACGGCGCGGGCCTGTACGCGATGGCCGGTCCGGGCTTCGAGCCGGACGCGACGATCGCCCTGCCCACCGCGAAGATCGCGGTCATGGGCGCGGAGGCGGCGGTCAACGCCGTCTACGCCAACAAGATCGCGGCCATCGACGACCCCGAAGAGCGGGCCGCGTTCGTGGCCGCCAAGCGCGCCGAGTACGAGCGCGACATCGACATCGTCCGCCTGGCCAGCGAGCTCGTGGTCGACGCGGTCGTGGAGCCGCACGAGCTGCGCGACGAGCTGGTCCGCCGGTTCGCCGCAGCGCGCGGCAAGGAACGGCATTTCTCCAAGCGCCGCCACGGCGTGACGCCCGTCTAGCAAAGGAGTCGACCATGCTCACGCAGGAGCACGAGGCGTTGAAGGAAAGCGTGCGGGAGTTCGCGCGCGAGGTGGTCGCGCCGGTGATCGGCAAGTACTACGAGCAGCACGCCTTCCCGTACGACATCGTGCGGCAGATGGGGCGGATGGGCCTGTTCGGCCTGCCTTTCCCCGAGGAGCACGGCGGCATGGGCGGCGATTACTTCACGCTCTGCCTCGCGCTGGAGGAGCTGGCCCGGATCGACTCGTCGGTCGCGATCACGCTGGAGGCGGCGATCTCGCTCGGCGCGATGCCGATCTACCGCTTCGGCACCGAGGCGCAGAAGGCGGAGTGGCTGCCCCGGCTGACCAGCGGCGAGGCGATCGCCGCGTTCGGGCTGACCGAGCCGGGCTTCGGTTCGGACGCCGGCGGCACGCAGACCCGCGCCGTGCTCGACGGCGACGAGTGGGTGATCAACGGCTCGAAGGCGTTCATCACGAACTCCGGCACCGACATCACCGCCATGGTCACCGTCACCGCCGTGACCGGCACAAACCCCGACGGGTCGAAGGAGCTGTCGGCCATCATCGTGCCCTCCGGCACACCCGGCTTCACCGTGCAGCCCGGGTACTCCAAGGTGGGCTGGTGCGCCTCGGACACGCACGAGCTGACGTTCAGCGACTGCCGCGTGCCGGCGGCCAACCTGCTCGGCGAGCGGGGGCGGGGGTTCGCCCAGTTCCTCCGGATCCTCGACGAGGGGCGGATCGCGATCGCGGCGCTCGCGGTGGGCCTGGCACAGGGATGCGTCGACGAGTCGGTCAAGTACGCCAAGGAGCGACACGCGTTCGGGCAGCCGATCGGTGCGTTCCAGGCGATCCAATTCAAGATCGCCGACATGGAGGTACGCACGCACACCGCCCGCCTCGCGTACTACGACGCGGCCGCGCGCATGCTGGCCGGCGACGACTTCAAGCGGCAGGCGGCGATCGCCAAGCTGCACGCCAGCGAGATCGCCGTGACCAACGCCCGGGAGGCGACCCAGATCCACGGCGGCTACGGCTTCATGAACGAGTTCCCGGTAGCCCGCTTCTGGCGCGACTCCAAGATCCTTGAGATCGGCGAGGGCACCTCGGAAGTCCAGCGGATGATCATCGCTCGCGACCTAGGGCTCTAGACTTCCCGAGCCAAGATCAAAATCCATTGAGCTACCGCGGCGTCCGTCGTGGTCCAGACCGCTGCTCCCGCGGCCTCACCCTCCGCGCTGGTCGCGGTCACCCCGGCGGCTGCGCCGGGCCGTGGGCCGGGTAGCCGCGCCGGTGGCTGCTGTGTCGCGGTCCCCGTAGCGGCCGGCCGCCCGGCTCATGGTGACAACAAATCCCTGATTTGCGGGCTTCCCAAGCAGGCGGTCGGAGGCAACAAAATCAGGGATCTTGTCATGATCTTGCCCGCGCGAGCGTGACGGGCGGCGGACGGGTGAGCCGCGGGAGCGACGGTGGACCCAATGCCGCTCGCCCTAAGTCGATCAAGAACTGGCCTGGACATTCAAGGCGCGTGGGTGACAGGACCGGCCGGGTCCACGGCACCACATGGTTTCCTGCCCGCGCACGATGGGTCGGCCTCGCCCGCCACCGTCTGTGACGCAGCGTCAGCAGGCTCAGGTAAGAACTTCCAGATCTAGGACAGTCAGGGTTGATATGGCGCCCTAACTCTCCAAGATTTCGAATATCGGGCCGCGCGCACGGCGACGGCGGTTACTCAGGGCGACGAAGCCCGGTTCCGGGTCTCCCGCCGCCTGGTCGGCAACAGGCATTGTGGACAAACGGCGCGCATCCGGTGGGGCAAAGGGGTTGACCGCGACCAGCGGCGGACGGGTGAGGCCGCGGGAGCGACGGTCTGGACCACGATGGACATCGCGGTAGCTCGAAATCTCAAGATCTCAATCAAACTGGATCGGCGCGCTTCGACCTCGGCCTGTAGGGGCGCGATCACCGAATGAGTGGGACTTTCGGGTCGTCGAGGGCCGTTCTGTCGGGTATCCGAAGGTCCACCGGTCGGCGAGGCGACGCATCGCTCCCCAAGGTTGCTACCGATGCGTACTCTTCCTGGCCATGACCCCGGATCATGGCCCTGACCAGGGCAACACCGCGTTTGACGCGCTGCTGCGCGCCAGGCGGCTGGCGGCCGGCCTCACCCAGGCCGAGCTCGCCGGGCGGGCCGGCGTGGGTATCCGGACGGTGCGCGATCTTGAGCGCGGACGGTCCCGCCCGCAGCGTACGACTGTGGAGCTGCTCGCCAAGGCGCTCGGCCTCACCGGTCGGGAGCGGGCCGACTTTCTCGGCGCGGCGCGGGGGACGAGCGTGGAGGTCGGGTCGTCCGGGCCGGCCGGCGTCGAGCTGCCGGCGGCGGGCGAGCTGATCGGGCGTGATCGCGACATCTCGGAGCTGGCCGGGCTGCTCGCCGGGCTGGACAGCCGCACGGTGAGCCTGGTCGGGCTGGCCGGGGTCGGCAAGACCGGGCTCGCGCTGGCCGTGGCCCATCGTGTGGCGAACGTCCACCCTGCCGGGGTCGCCGGGATCCTGGTGTCGGACGTGTCGACGCCCGACGACGTGCTGGCCGCGATCGCGTCGGTCTTCGGCGTCGGCCGTGCGGCCGACCTCGCGGGGCGCCTGGCCGGTGCGCCGGCCCTGCTCATGGTGGACGCGGTGGAGCGGGCGCCGGACGCCGTCGCCGTGGCGCTGACCTGGCTCGCCGGGGCCGCGCCGACCCTTCGGGTGCTGGCCACGGGGCGGCACCCGATCGGTGTTCCCGGGGAGCGGGTGTGGCCGGTGGCGCCGCTGGAGGTGCCGCCGGCCGACGTCCAGGCGGACCTCGACGCCGTCGCCGGCTACCCGGCGGCGGCGCTGTTTCTGGCTCGGCTCAGGCAGGTGCGCCGCGAACCACTGGAGCCGGACGAGGTCGGCGCGCTCGTCGGCCTGGTCCGCAGGCTCGGCGGCCTCCCGCTCGCGCTGGAGCTGGCCGCCGCCCGCGGGCGGGTGCTCGACCTCAACGAGATCCTCAACCGGTACGGCGACCGCGTGCTCGACCTGGCCGGCCCGGCTTCGGGGCCGGCGCCCTCCGACGCGCGGAGCGAGCCGGCGGTCACCGTCACCTTGCGGGACGCGGTCGCGGCGAGCTACCGGCTGCTGGAGGCGGACGAGCGGCGGGCGCTTCGGCGGCTCTCCGCGTTTCGCAACCGCTGGTCGGTCGACCTCGCCGAGTCGATGCTCGCCGACGAGACCGGCCAGGTCGCCGGCGGAGACCCGGTCGAGTTGCTCGACCGGCTGATCGCGCTCGGGCTGCTGAGCGTCCGCGGCTCGGGCCCCTTTCGCTTCCGCCTCCTCGACGTGGTGCGTGACTTCGCCACCGAGCGGGCCGCGGCAAACGGCGAGTTGGGCCGGATCCGGCGGCGGCACGCGGTGGTCTTCTCCGCCTTGCCCGCGCGGACCGCACCCGAGCTGGCCGGCGGCAACTTCTCGGCGTCGGTCAGCCGCCTCGACGACGTGGCCAGCGACCTGTGGGCCGCGCTGGCGTACTCGGCCAACGACGACCCGCACACCGCTCTGCGCCTCGCGGCGGGGCTGCCGCGGTGGTGGCGCTTCCGTGGCCGTGACGTGCCGGGGCGGCAGTGGCTGCGGCGCCTGCTGGACGACCCGCGTACCGCCGACGCCGACCCGCTCGTACGGGCCTGGGCCGGCGTCGGGGTCGGCCAGCTCGCCGCCGAGCACGGGGGTGGCGCGGAGGAGCTGCCGGCGGCCGAGGCGGCGCTGGCGGAGTTTCAGCGCGCCGGCGACCTGACCGGTGAGCTCGCCGCGCGCAGCCTGCTCTGCGCGCTGTGGATGACCACCGGCGGGTACGACGAGGCGCGCCGCCACGGCGAGGCGGTGCTGGCGCTGGCCAGCCGGGCGGGGCGGATCCGGGACATGGCGGTGGCCCAGAACAACCTCACCTGGCACGAGATCCGGGCCGGCGACCTGCGGGCCGCGCGGCGCCGGCTGGCCGCGGTCGACCGGCTCGCGGAGCAGTGCGGCGAGCACCGGCTGCGCGCGCTGGCCCGGGCCAACCTCGCCGAGGTCGCCCGGCTCGACGGCCGGTACGCGGAGGCCGAGGCGCTGGGCCGGCGCGCCATCACGGCTTTGGCCGAGCTCGGCGATCCGGGTCACCGTCGGCGGGTGCTCGGCACGATCGGGCGGGCACACGCCCAGGCCGGCCACGTCGACGAGGCGCGGGCGGTGCTGGCGGAGATCCGGCAGCTCGTCGCCGCTTCCGAGCCGGTGACGCCGGAGCGCCTGGCACTGGGCCGGGGGGAGTCGGGCGAGGCGGCCTCGATCGAGGCGATCCTGGCGTTCAACCGGGGCGACAAGGAGTCCGCCGCCGAGTGGTTCAACGCCGCGGCACAGGCGTACGCCGGCGGGCACGACCTGCGTGACGTGGCGGAGGCGCTGGTCTGGCTCGTGGCCAGTACCGAGGACCCGGAGGCGCGGCGCGCGGCCGTGGACTGGCTGACCTCGGTCTGCAAGGAGGGCGGCATCACGCTGCTGCCCCGGGAACGGGCGCTGATCAGCGGCTGAACGCGTGATCAGGACGCCATTCAAACCGGCGCGAGTCCGACTTGAAGGACGCCCTGATCACTTCGTAGGCGGCGCGAACGGAGACGCCCCCCGACTCGGGTCCCCCTCGACCCGCCCGCGCCGCACCCCCGTGGTGCCCCTCCCGTGCGCTGCACGCTAGCCACTTCTACGGGGATATTTGTCCGCTTAGGACCTAGTTGCAGGAGTCGTCAAATCACTTCTGCCGGTCTTTCTGCCGGTCACGCCTGATTGGTATCTCTCTGCGTCACACCTCGACCACGACGTGCTCGGACGGCGCGGAACCCGCGGTGGCACCCGGGTGGACCGCGTCACGAATCGTGCGCAGCGCGTCGAGGAAGGTGGACAGCTGACCGGCCGGCAGCTGACCGGTGAACCACCGCTCGATCAGCGCGAGGTGCTCGGGGAGGATCGCCTCCAGCTTGCCCAGGCCACTCTTCGTGATCACCGCGTAGGAGCTGCGGCGGTCGGACGGGCAGGCGCGGCGGGTGATGAAGCCATCTCGCTCCATGCGGTCGACCACCCGCGTGACGCCGCTGGTCGAGAGCGACGTCTGGGAGGCCAGGTCGGTCATCCGGAGCTGGTGGCCCGGAGAGCGGGCGAGGCGCATGAGGACCTCGAACTCGACCGGCGACAGACCGTGCTCGCAGAGCTGCACGGCGAGCCGGGCGTTGAGCCCCGTATGCACCTCGAAGAACAGCCCGGCGGCGGTCAGCCGTGGGTCGCCAAGGAGGTCATCGGACACCTGTACAGCGTAGCACCCCTTGACACGTGGAATATTGCCGTGCGTATAGTTGCTTGAGCAAAGATAGAACCGTCAAGAACCTCCTGAGGAGCATCCCATGACCGACACATCGCCTGTAACGCGGCAGTTCGAAGGCCTGACCATCCCCGCGCCTGGCACCTACGAGCTCGACCAGGCACACAAGGTGGTCGGCTTCGTCGCCCGCCACATGATGGTGAGCAAGGTGCGCGGTGTGTTCGACCAGGCGACCGCCACGATCACCGTCGCCGAGGACCCGCTGGAGTCGTCCGTCGTGGCGACGATCCAGGCCGCGAGCATCAACACCGGCGCGCCCGACCGTGACAACCACCTGCGCAGCGGCGACTTCCTGGAGTCCGAGAAGTACGAGACCCTGGAGTTTCGCAGCACCGGCGTAAAGTCGCACAGCGGCAACGAGTTCGTCCTCAGCGGCGACCTCACGATCAAGGACGTCACCCGCTCCGTCGACCTGAAGGTCGAGTTCGAGGGCGTCGGCCGCAGCCCGTTCGGCCAGGACATCTTCGGGTTCACCGCGAGCACCGAGATCGACCGCGAAGACTTCGGCCTGACCTGGAACGTGGCGCTCGAGACGGGCGGTGTGCTGGTCGGCAAGAAGATCAAGATTGAGCTTGAGGGCGAGGCCATCCGCCAGTAGCTTTTGCCCCGAACATGCCCCGGTAGCCGGTTTCGCGGTTACCGGGGCATATTGCTTAGGTGGACTAAGCGCGCTCCCATGCTCACGACCGGTGATAAGTGCCTGTTTTGTCCCTAGCCCAAGCGGCGACCTCGCTCCTAACGTGAAGGTCACCGCGCCGACCGGGGGGCCACGTGTCTTTGTGACGGCGCCCGTATCGCCGTGCGCGCCGGGAGGGCCACATGGGGAAGGACGTCTCACAGGGTGCGTTCTCCCGGGAGGACCGCGCCCGATATCGGCAGAAGGTCCGCCGGTGTCTGGACGTCTTCGCGCTGATGCTCGACGATTTCGGCTTCGACGCCGAGCGGCCCACCACCGGCCTGGAGATCGAGCTCAACCTTGTCGACAGCGAGGCCGAGCCGGCGATGCGCAACGCCGAGATCCTGGCCAACCTGGCCGACCCGACGTTTCAGACCGAGCTCGGGCAGTTCAACCTGGAGCTCAACGCCCGGCCGCGCCTGATCGAGGGCGACGGCTTCGCCGACTACGAGGAAGACCTTCAGGCGAGCCTGGGCCGAGCCGAGCACCGCGCGGTGAAGGCGGACTCCACGATCATCCTGATCGGGATACTTCCCACGTTGACGTCGCACCACCTGGTGCTCGACAACATCTCCACCAACGACCGCTACCGCGTGCTGAACGAGCAGATCGTGGCGGCCCGGGGCGAAGACATCGAGCTCGACATCCGTGGTGTGGAGCGGCTACAGACCTACACCGACTCGATCGCGCCCGAGGCGGCCTGCACGAGCGTGCAGTTCCACCTCCAGGTCTCGCCGGAAAACTTCGCCAACTACTGGAACGCCTCGCAGGCGATCTCGGCCATCCAGGTGGCCGTCGGGGCGAACTCCCCTTTTCTGTACGGCCGGCGGCTCTGGGCGGAGACCCGTATCGCGCTCTTCGAGCAGGCCACCGACACGCGGCCGGACGAGCTCAAGGCCCAGGGGGTACGCCCGCGCGTGTGGTTCGG
The DNA here is from genome assembly GCF_052068095.1 of Phytohabitans sp. LJ34. NCBI lineage: Bacteria > Bacillati > Actinomycetota > Actinomycetes > Micromonosporales > Micromonosporaceae > Phytohabitans > Phytohabitans sp. LJ34. The sequence goes on from NZ_JBQHDG010000005.1 coordinate 235,802, forward strand.
CGAGCGGTGGATCACGTCGATCTTCGACCTGTTCGAGGAGAACGTGCGCTACTTCTCGCCGCTGCTGCCCATCTGCGACGACGAGGACCCGGTCGAGGTACTGCACGCCGGCGGTGTGCCACACCTTGGTGAGCTGCGGCTGCACAACGGCACGGTCTACCGGTGGAACCGCCCGGTGTACGACGTGATGAACGGCCGGCCCCACCTGCGCGTGGAAAACCGGGTGCTGCCGGCCGGCCCCACGGTCGTCGACATGCTCGCCAACGCCGCGTTCTACTTTGGACTGGCGCGCGAGCTGGCCGAGGCGGACCGGCCGATCTGGTCGCAGCTGACGTTCAGCGCGGCCGAGGAGAACTTCCACGCCGCCGCCCGCCGCGGCATCGAGGCCACCGTCCACTGGCCCCGGGTCGGCGAGATCCGGGTCACCGACCTGGTGCTGGAGTCGTTGCTGCCCAAGGCGTACGCGGGACTCGACCGCTTCGGCGTCAGCCCGGCGCTCCGCGACCGGCTGCTCGGCATCATCGAGCAACGCTGCCTGCTCCAGCGCAACGGCGCGGTGTGGCAGACCGAGGCGGTGGCCGCCGCCGAGCGCCGCCGCGACCTCGACCGCGGTGAGGCGCTGCACGACATGCTCCAGCGGTACGGCCGCTTCCAGCGCACCAACGAGCCGGTACACACCTGGCCGGTCGACTAGTTCGGGGTTGTCGCAGCCGTCATGACCTTTTTAGCTAGATTTGCCCGCGTCCGTGTCGGTTGTAGACCGTATGCTCCCGCGGGCACCGCTCCGGTCGGGGTTTCGGCGTCGCTGGCGCTCGCCGAAACCCCGACGCTCCGCTGCCGGGTCCGCGGTCCAAGGGCCTAGTTGAAGACCTTCGCGGCCCCTTGCTCTGCGTCCCCCGGGTTGGAGACGCCGGCAATTTCAGCTGACCGGACGGGGTGGCCACTCCAGGGGTGCAGAGCAACGCACCTCGCGCACACCGACCTGGTCGGGCCCCGCCGGGGCCCGGCGCAGCCGTTGGGGTGGACGCGACCTCGGGCCAGTCGCAGGCGCCTACCTGCGACATCCTGACGTAGCGTCACCAGCGTCGGGAGCCGGACTGTGAGATCTAGGAGACTTTGGGCCGATATGGCGCCCTAACTCTCCAAGATCTGGCATTGGACGCGGTTCACGTCGCTGCGGGCAGTTACACGCGGTGAACAGCGCCTCGATTCGGTCCGTTGCCGTCGCTCAGCAAGGTGCATTGCAGACAAAGCCGACCCTGCGGAGCATGACCCGGGTGGAGCTATCCCAATCCCGAAAGGTCTCTAGACGGGAGTGATCGGGGCGCCCCGCCGCCCGCGGAGCGCCCCGATGGGGAGGGTTGATCAGACGCCTGCGTGTGCTCCGGCGGCAGTGCTTTCGCCCTTGCGCACCAGCAGGGCCGCGAACGCGGCCAGCACCGCGATGACCGCGCCCACCGTGAGTGCCGTCTGGAATCCCGTCATGAAGGCCAGGTGGCTGCCGGTCGTGATCGCGTCGGCCAGGGGTTGCGGGGCGCCGGGTGGCACCGGTGCGACGCCCTGCGCCACGTAGTCTTCGGCCGCGGTGAAGCCGGGTGCCATGTCGGCCGGCACTCCCGCGCCGGTCAGCTTCTCCACCAGCACGTCGCCGACCCGGGTGGCCAGGATCGTGCCGAACACGGTGGTGCCGAGCACGCCGCCGAGCTGGGCCGCGGTCTGCTGGATGCCGCCGGCGAGGCCGGCCAGGTGCACCGGCGCGTTGCCGACGATGGCCTCGGTGCTGCCGACCAGCACCATGCCGAAGCCCATGCCGATCACGATGAACCAGGGCCAGAGCGACAGGTAGTCGGCCTGCACGCCGATCCGCGAGAGCGCGAAGAGCGCGACCGCGGTCAGCAGCATCCCGACCACCAACGGCGGGCGCGGGCCGTATCGGGCGGTGAGCGCACCGGCGACCGGCGAGGCCACGATGAACGTAGCGGTCATCGGCAGCAGCCGCACGCCGGCGTCGACCGGGCTCATGCCGTGCACCTGCTGTAGGTACAGGGTCAGGAAGAAGAACGAGCCGAAGAGGGCGAAGAAGCCCAGCATGGCCAGGACCGTGCCGGCGGAGAACGAGCGGTTGCGGAAGAGACCGAGCTGCATCAGCGGGTGGCGGGCGGTCCGCTCGCGCAGGATGAACGCCGTGCCGAGCACCGCCGCGCCGGCGAAGAAGCCGAGCGGGAGGATGTCGCCGAAGCCGTACTCCTGTGCCTTGATCAGGCCCCACACCAGGCTGAACAAAGCCGCGGACAGCAACGCGACGCCGGGCAGGTCGAACGAGCCGGCGGCCTCTGGGTCGCGTGACTGCCGCACTACCCACAGGCCAAGCAGGATCGCCACCACGGCGACCGGGCCGTTGAGGAAGAAGACCCACTCCCAGCTCGCGTTTTCCACGAGCAGGCCGGCCACGATCGGGCCGCTGGCGATGGCCAGGCCGGAGGTGCCGGCCCAGATGCCGATCGCCATGTTGAGCTTTTCGGCCGGGAACGTGTTGCGGAGGATCGCGAGGCTGGCCGGCTGGAGCAGCGCGCCGGCGAAGCCTTGGACCACCCGCCAGAAGATCACCATCTCGATCGAGCCGGAGAGGCCCACCGCGACCGAGGCGACCGCGAAGCCCGCCACGCCCACGAGGAAAACGGTCTTCCGGCCGAACCGGTCGGCAAGGCGTCCGGCGACGATCAGCGAGACCGCGAGGGCGAGCAGGTAGCCATTGGTAACCCACTGGAGCTGGGCGAAGTCGGCGCCGAGGTCGCGCGCGATCGCCGGGTTGGCGATGGCCACGACCGTCGCGTCGAGGCCCACGACCATCACGCCGAGGGCTACGGCCAGCAGGGTCAGCCAGGGGTGACCATGGCCGCGGCGGCTGGACCGCCGTAGGTCGGTGTTCGGCCCACCGGGCCGGGTCAGGGTTGCCTGTGACATGAGAGCGAATCTGTCAGTGCATGACAGATGTCGTCAACCGACTTACGTCTGATAGTGACTACTGTCATGCGGGGAATAAAGTCTGAGCTGGACACCAGCCGTATACTTTGCCGCATGTCACCGAGCACGACCGGCCTCCGCGAGCGCAAGAAGCAGCGCACCCGCGAGGCACTCATCGATGCCGCCTTCGAGCTCTTCAGCACCAAGGGTTTCGAGGCGACCACCGTCGACGAGATCTCGGACGCGGTCGAGGTGTCGTCCCGGACGTTCTTCCGCTACTTCGGCTCCAAGGAAGACGTCGCGACGTCCATCCAGCTACAGCAGTTTCTCGACGTCTACCAGGCCCTCGAGGCCCGCCCCGCGCACGAGCCGGTGGTCACCGCCCTGCGCCACGCGGTCGTCGACGTGCTCCGGGCGTACGAGGAGGGTGGCGCGGACGCGTTCCAGTTCGCGTGCGTGATGGAGCTCGTGCAAAACAGTCCGGCCGTGCTGGCCCGCAGCCTGGAGATGTGCACCGAGCAGCTCGACGAGCTGGCCCGGCATGTGGCGGCGCGGATGGGCGTCGACGCGGTCGCCGACCCGCGGCCCAAGCTTGTCGCGTCGGTCGCCAGCGCCGCTCTACAGGTCGCCGTGCGCGCCTGGCGCGAAAACGAGCCCGACGAAAAGATCTCCGACCTGGCGGACCGGGCGTTCGCGCTGCTGGAGGCCGGGATCAACTATCCGGCGGCAGGCTAGGGCCTGTTTCAGCCTGGACTCCGGCGCAGCCGGCAAGGATTTGAAACGGGCGCTAACGACGCCTGGGCTTCTTCTTCTCCGGCTCGGGCCAGAGCGGGGCGGCGACTGATGCCTGACCGCGGGCCGGCTCCGGTGTCGCGGCCGAGTCGGTGGCCGGCGCGGAGTCGGAGACGTAGGCACGGGCCGGTGCGTACGCGTCGTCTTCGAGGTCTCCGCTGGACGCCTGCGCCGGCACAGGCACGCGATCCACATCCGTCTCCGGCTCGCGGTCGGTCTCCGGCTCGGGCTCGCGGTCGGCCCTCGGCTCCGGCTGGTCTGGCCATTGCAGGAGTGCCAGCTCTTCCTTCTGCCGTGACTCGCGGCGCTGGCTGATCGCGGTCACCAGGACTGAGCCGGCCAGGCCGGCGATCACCGCGTACGGCGCGAGCAGGTGTGCGGAGAGCTGCTCGGCACGGATGCCGACGAGCGTGGGCGCGGCCAGGAAGTACGCCGCCGCGACCAGGAGCGGGCCGACGCCGCCGGACACCGCGGTGCCGACCCTGCCGTCGAGCCGCTTGGCGGCCGGCCACGCGGCGAGCGCGCCGATCACCAGCGCCGAGCCGAGGGTCAAGGCCGCGCCGGGCAGGTAGATATTGCGGAACCAGAAGCGGTCGGCGTCTGAGGTGATCTGCCAGACGCCCAGCTGGGCGGAGGCGAGCCCGCGCCCGGTGGCGACCCCGTCGATCACGGCGATCACGGCGAGCAGCCACAGCCAGCTCGCGGTGGCGATGACGTTGGCCGCGACCGCCCGGGACGCCACCGCCCAGAGCGCGACGAGCAGCCCGACGATCACACCGATCGCGGCGTATCCCGCGGCGATGGTCTGCGGGGTGAACGTGTCTGCCCGAGCCGCCTCGCGGGCCGGCACGGCGACCAGCGCCACCGTCGCCAGGGCGCCGACCGCGGCGGCCACGGCGATCGCGCCCCGGGCAAGTGCGCTGGACAGCGTGTCTCTGCTGTCCACTATGGAGGCACTCATCCGGTCGGCGCAGATTGCCCCGATGATCGTGGACGTGGCCGCGATCCAGGTCGCCCATGCCAGGCTGGCCACCCAGGTGGCCTCGTTTCCGCCGTTGGGCGACGGCAGCCACGCGATGATGCCGAGCCCATAGCCCAGCCCCAACTGCGCGGCGCTTGCGCCTGCGGCGATGCCGATCGCGGTCGCGATCGATCCTCCCCAGCCTCGAACGGCCATGCCGGGCAGCGTAGCTTCCTTGCGCTATCGCGTCTGTGCGGGGCGACGCGCCACCGGGCGAATCGCCCGATAAGTTGACCGCGAAGAAAGTACTCGCCGGGGAGGACGACGCCATGGCCGACGACCGCGATACGGACGGTCCTGGTCCCGACTCCGATGACGCTCCCGATCAGACCCGGGAGTTCGACCCGTTCGCGGACGAGGAGCCGGCTCCGGCGGCTGGCACCGACCCCGACCGGACGACTCAGCTCCCGGCGGCCGGCGACGAGACGAGGCAGATGCCCGCGGCCGACGAGACCAGGCAGATGCCCGCGGCCGACGAGCCGGAACAGCCGGCCGCCTGGTCTGGTCGTGCGGGTGTGCCACCACCGGACTCGACCGTCGTGCGCGAACCGGTCCCCACCGAGTGGGCGCCGCCTGAGGACGGCGGCGGCAAGTGGTGGATGCCGATCGTTGTCGGGATCGTGGCGCTGCTCCTCGTCGGCGCCCTGATCGCGGGCATCTGGCTGATCTACAACGCCAACAAGGTGGAGCCCAGTCCGACGCCTTCGCAGTCACCGACGCCGGCGCCGACCTCCGCGCCCGCCACCTCGGCCGCGCCGACCACCAGCCCACCGCCTCCGCCGACGACCGCGCCGGCCGATGTACCGGTGCCGCCGCTCGCCGGGCTGACCAGCGAGCAGGCGCGGGACGAGCTCGACCGGCTCGGCCTGAGCTACCGGCTCGTGTACCGGCCCGCGGAGGAGCCGGCCAACACGGTGATCGAGACGCAGCCGGAGGAAGGGGCGGTCGTGCCGCCGGGCACCGAGATCACTTTGGTGATCGCGAGCCCGCTGACGCCCACCGCCGCACCCACGGCCACGCCGACCGTGGAGCCGACCTCCTGAACAAGGGCCGCGTCACCAGCGACGGCGGCGCAATCCCACCATCGTGAGGCCGATGGCGGCCAGCCCGAGCCCGATAAGGCCTGAGTAGATCAGCGTCTGGTGGTACCTGCCGGCCGGCGTCGAGTCCGCCTCCAGGGCCTGGCGCGGCTCGGCGACCGCACTCGCTGTCGGCTCCGGTGTCGGTGTCGGCTCGTCGACCGTCTCACCAAGGTCAAGGTCGTCGTCCGGACCGGCGGCCACCGGGTCGCGTTGCGGCGGGTCCACAGTGGTCGCCCCTGGCCCAGGTCCGCTCGTCGTGCCACTCGGGGTTGGCGCGTCCGGCTGCTCGTCCGGCCCGGTCGGGTCTGGTGCCGGCCCGGTGCTCGTCGGTGGACCGGTCGGGGTACCCGGTGTCGGGTCGGTCGGGTCGCCAGGAGTTGGTGTCCAGCCGGCGCCGGGTGCCGGGTCGGTCGTGGGCGTCACCGGCGGCTCCCAGTCGTATCCGCCATCCGTCCGGGCCGGAAGTGGCGCGCCCGGATGGGGCCAGTCGTCGCCCGGTTCGGGCTGTTCACCCGTTGCCTGGCCGGAGCCGGGCCAGGACGGATCCGTCCAGTGGTGGTAGAGGTGCCAGTCGTCCGGCGGACCACCGGCGGAGCCGCCGCTCGGGGCACCCGGTGAAGCGCTCACCGCCGGCACGACCCCGTGGGGCGGGCCGTCGCCGGCCGCCGAGGTGCCATCACTGGCCGGGCCGACCGCCGGCCCACCTCCCGCGGGGCCGCCGTGGCCGCCGCTGCTCTGGCCGCTCGTGCCCCGGCCACCCGGGCCTACGCCGTCCGGGCCTTGACCGTCTGGGCCTTGACCGTCCGGACCTACGCCGCTCGTGCCCTGGCCGCCGGGGCCTGCGCCGCCCGCCGGCTCGCCGTCGGCGAGGATCGCCGAGTCGCTGGCTGGCTGGCGCCCGTCGGCGGACGATGCCCCGACCGGCCTGCCGCCGGTGACGGCGACCGCGAGGCTCGTCAGCATCACGCCGAGGAGCAGGACGCGCAGGCTCAGCCCACGGGTGGAGTAGGGATGCCGAGATGCCGGCTGTAGCTCGGTCGGCTCAGTGATCATGCCGTCCCCCAGGCTCGGGGTCCGGATCACAGGCGGGGTCGGCGGGTGTCTTCGAGTCTAGGCGAGCGCGCGGGCGGCCGGACGGTGAACGGCCAACCCGTCACCGCGACCGCGCGCGCACCCCCGCGGGCCGAGCGGCGGGGTGCCGCGCATTGCGCTGGCGGATGTCCGGGGCGGACCCGACCGTGCGCAGGCCACTGATCTTTACGAAGATCGACCTGCGCTCGACGGCCTCGCCGCCGCCATTGAGCTCGTAACCGTCGAGCCAGACCCAGCCGTCGTAGGTGGGCCAGTCGTGGACCCTGATCACCCGAAAGAGCATCGGATCGGCGAACTGGACGCTCGCCTCACGGGTCACATGGAGGACGTCACCGGACCGGGGTAACACATCGACTCCTGTCCCAAAACTGCCGATTTCAGCCAAAGTTTGCCGGACTATGTGCTTCGCGGCTCACCTCGGGGGTCACCCGCTGGGTGTGTCTCCGCCGACGCCGGACTACGCCCCTGGCTGCGGCGGCGCCGCAACCTGCCCGGCTGGCTGGAGACGGTAAGTGACCCGAGCCATACGGACAGGGTGCACCATGAACATGATCAATGCAAGTTGCAACTTCGGGCCGATCCGGTCTGGTCATCCGAGGGCGGATCGTGGCTTGATGTCCCGCTCGGAAACGCGCAAACTGAACGCGGTGACCGGCCGACGTGCCGGTGCCTTTGCATGTCAGCGCGAGCGAACGATACGCCCCGCGTAACCGCGGACCGGGTTCGCCGCGATGTCGCAGCTCCGTCATAGCATGCGTCCGCCGTGACGGGTACCCGTGACGCCGAATCGCGACAGACTCGCTGGCCCTTGGGGACGCAACTTGCGGAGGTGACCCCGTGACGGAGCGTCGGAGTCCGACAATTCGCCGCCGACGGCTGGGAGCCGAGCTGCGCCGCCGGCGTGAGGCTGCGGGAGTGACGATCGAAGGTGTCGCCGAGCGTTTGGAATGCTCTGCGTCCAAGGTGTCGCGAATCGAAACCGGCCACACCACGGCCACCCCCAGAGATGTCCGCGACATGCTCGAGATCTACGGCGTCCGCGGCGACGAGTGCGAAGAACTCGTGCAGATCGCTCGTGAGGCCCGGCAGAAGGGCTGGTGGCACGCGTACAGCACGGTGCTCACCGGTGCCTATGTAGGTCTCGAGCAGGCAGCGGAATCGGTTCGAGCCTACGAACAGCAGGTGATGCCCGGGTTACTACAGACTGAGGAATACGCGAAGGCAATGATCCGTGCCGCACGGCCGGACATCACGCCTGACGAGGTGGAGCGCCGGGTACGTGTCCGGCTCAACCGTCAGTCGTTACTGACACAGGAAGACCCGGTCGACCTGTGGGTGGTCCTCGACGAAGCCGTGCTGAGTCGCCCCATCGGCGGCGATGACGTCATGTGCGCTCAGCTGGAGCGACTCGTCGGGGCCGCGGAGTTACCCAATGTGACACTTCAGGTTTTGCCCTTCGAGGTCGGCGCGCATGCCGGCATGGACGGTACCTTCACAATCCTCAGCTTCTCGGAGCCCAGCGATCCGGGGGTGGTTTTTGCCGAAAATGCCACCGGAGGACTGTTCTTGGAGAAGAGTGAGGAGTTGCGGAAGTACATGTTCATTTTTGATCACATCCGCGCCGCGGCCCTCCGCCCGGAGGAGTCCGTGGCACTCATCCGAAAGTTGACAAAGGAGCCGTTGTGGAAGTCGAGACAAAGGGGTTCCGGCTGGACCTGAGCCGCGCTGTGTGGCAGAAGAGCTCGCGGAGCGGTCCCAGCTGCGACAACTGCGTCGAAGTGGCTTTCGTCGACCAGGCGATCGCCGTGCGGGACTCGAAGAACCCGACCGGTCCGGTGCTGATCTTCACGGCTGACGAGTGGGACGCATTCGTCGGTGGCGCCAAGGACGGCGAGTTCGACCTCGGCTGACAGCACTCCGTTTCCTTTAGTGGTCTGGCGGGAAGGCGTGGCCCTCTAGCCCACCGACGGAGCGGATGGCGCAGTCTGGCGCGCAGCCGTGTCGCCATGCGTAGTGGCGGCGCGGCTGTGCGCACGCGCCCTAAAGGCGCGCGTCTTTATATGTATGACGTTATCCGTACCGTGAGTGAGTATACGGTAGCTCGCGCGCAGTAGCCAGAGTCGCGAGCCAATAAACCTCGTTGTACCGGTCATGACGATTGGACCTGACGAGCGCGCGAATGGCCCGGTGAGCACCCAGGAGCGGTTTCCGCCGGAGCCCGTCGACCGGTACGCGACGGCGCCGGCCGGGTATCGCACGGACGGGCGCGACGCCCTGGGCGGGCGGGACGCGATGCCCGTGCGCGAGGCGCACCCGGGTGAGCGCCTGGCCCATCCTGGCGAACTGGGCCACCACGGCGACCTCGAGCCCGAGCACGACCTGCCGTCGCACGGCCGTAACGGCTCCGGCGGGCTCGACCTCTCCGGTCTCACCGAGCCGGTCTTCTCACCGGCCGCCTGGCTGGACGGCCCGGCCGGCACGCTCGCCGATCATCCGCTGCTGCGCGGCCTGCTCCTGGAGCTCCCGCCAAAGGGGACCGTGCCGCCGCCCGGCTGGCTGGACCGCTGGTTCGAGGCGGCCCGGTCCATCCTGGAGCTCCTCTACCTCCAGCAGAGCGGTCGCCAACGATAGGCGCCGGTACCTATCGCCGGTGATATAGAAAGTTCAACATCTGTCGCTGGCTGACATAACCACATAACGTCTCCCCCGATCGGCAAACATCTCTGCCCGATCCGGCCGTCACAAGCGGCCGGACGGCCGCGGACGTGGGGCCGGTCAGAGGGGAGGACGGGAGATGACACTCCCGCGTATGCGTCGCCGCCTGGCGACGCTCGGCATGGCCACCGTCGGTGTGACGGTGGCCGTCGCAATGGCGGCGCCGCCGGCGCTCGCGCAGGAGCCGTCCGGCGCGATCCGCAACGCCGGTGGCGACACCGCCATCGCCGACAGCTACATCGTCGTGTTCAAGGACAGCTCGGTCACCCGGGCGGGCGTCGACAAGGCCGCCCGCGACCTCGCGGCCAAGCACGACGGGGCGGTCGGGCGTACGTACCGCGCCGCGCTGCGTGGCTTCGAGATCAAGGCCACCGCCGCCCGCGCCGCCCGCATAGCGGCCGATCCGGCGGTGGCGTACGTCGAGCAGAACCACACGGTCCGGATCCAGGACACCCAGAACAACCCCCCGAGCTGGGGCCTGGACCGCATCGACCAGCGCAACCTGCCGCTCAGCGGCTCGTACACGTATCCGTCGACCGCTCCGACGGTGCGCGCGTACATCATCGACACCGGCATCCGGTTCAGCCACAGCACGTTCGGCGGCCGGGCGACCAGCGGCTTCGACGCGGTCGACGGCGGCAGCGCGGACGACTGCAACGGCCACGGCACCCACGTGGCGGGCACGGTCGGCGGGTCGGCGTACGGCGTGGCAAAGGCCGTGCAGCTCGTCGGCGTCCGCGTGCTCAACTGCGGTGGCAGCGGCACCAACGCCCAGGTCATCGGTGGCATCGACTGGGTGACCGCCAACGCGGTCAAGCCGGCCGTGGCCAACATGAGCCTCGGCGGCGGCGCGAACTCCGCGATCGACACCGCCGTTCGCAACTCGATCAACTCCGGTATCACGTACGCGATCGCGGCCGGCAACGGCGACCTGCTGGGCCGGCGGGTCGACGCCTGCGGGGTCTCGCCGTCCCGCGTCGCCGAGGCGATCACGGTGGGCGCCACCCAGAACAACGACGCCGCCGCGAGCTTCTCCAACTTCGGCACCTGCGTCGACATCCTGGCGCCGGGCGTGGGCATCACCTCGTCCTGGTACACGAACGACACCGCGACGAACTCGATCAGCGGCACGTCGATGGCCACCCCGCACGTGGCCGGCGCCGCGGCGCTGGTGCTCGCGGCCAACCCCTCGTGGTCGCCTACCCAGGTGCGTGACTACCTGGTCAACAACTCCACGCCCAACGTGGTCACGAACCCGGGCACCGGTACCGCGAACCGGCTGCTCTTCGTGGTCAACGACGGCACGCCGCCGGCCAACGACTTCTCCGTGTCGGTGTCGCCGACGTCGGGCTCGGTCGCGGCCGGCAGCTCGGTCACCACGACCGTCAACACGGCCACCACGGCCGGCTCGGCGCAGTCGGTGAGCCTGTCGGCCAGCGGCCTGCCGGCCGGCGCGTCGGCGAGCTTCAGCCCGGCGTCGGTCACCTCCGGTGGCTCCTCGACCCTGACGATCTCCACGACGGCCTCGGTGACGAACGGCACGTACCCGATCACGGTCACCGGCACGGGCGCGGCCGGCACCCGGACGGCGACGTACACGCTGACCGTGACCGGTGGGAGCACCGGTAACTGCACGGGTACCAACGGCACGGACGTGGCCATCCCCGACCTGAGCACCGTGACCAGCACGATCACCATCGCCTGCGGTCGCAACGGCTCGAGCAGCTCGACGGTGGCGGTCAACATCGTCCACACCTACCGTGGCGACCTGGTCATCGACCTCGTCGCACCGGACGGCACCGCGTACCGGCTGAAGAACAGCTCCGGTTCGGACAGCGCCGACAACGTCAACGCGACCTACACCGCGAACCTCTCCAGCGAGGCGGCGAACGGTACCTGGACGCTGCGCGTACAAGATGTGGCGCTCTTCGACACCGGCCGCATCGACACCTGGACGCTGACTGTGTAGTCGGCTCGCGAACCCGACCTGGGGAGGTCGGCGGGGCTCCCACGCCGCTGGGCGTGGGAGCCCTGTTGCGTCAGAGGGTGCGTAGGTGGAAGCCGCCGTCGACGTCGATGACCTGGCCGGTGCTGAACGGCAGCAGGTCGGTCGCCACGGCCACCACCGCCTTGCCGACGTCCTCCGGCCGGCCCCAGCGGCGGATCGGCGTGAGCCCGTGGTTGAAGATCAGATCGTCGTACTTCTCCCGCACGGTCCCGGTCATGTCCGTCTCGATCACGCCGGGCCGGATCTCGTACACGTTGATGCCGTGTGGTGCGAGCCGCGTCGCGTAGAGCTGGGCGACCATCGCGAGGCCGGCCTTGGTGACGCAGTAGTCGCCGCGGTTGGTGCTCGCCGCGTACGCGCTGATCGACGAGATGATGACGATCTTGGGGTTGCTCAGCGTGCCGGCCTCGACCTGCTCGACCATGTGGCGGGCCACGAGCTGGGTGAGGAAGTACGGCCCCTTGAGGTTGATCGCTACCAGCCGGTCGAAGGACTCCTCGGTGGCGTCGAGGATGTCGGCGCGGACGTCGGGCGCCACGCCCGCGTTGTTGACGAGCAGGTCGATCCGGCCGAACGCGCCCACCGCCTCATCGACGAGCCGCTGCCGGTCGGCCGCCTGCCCGATGTCGGCCTGCACCAGGTGGGCCCGCTGGCCGGCCTCGGCGACTCGCTCGGCCACCTCCTTGGCGGCGGACGCGTTGCGGGCGTAGTTGACGACCACGTCGTACCCGGAAGAGGCGAGAGCGAGCACGACGCCGCGTCCGATGCCCCGCGAGCCGCCGGTGACGACGGCGGCGAGGCTCATTCCGGGCTCCCGAAGAATGTGTAGTACGGCTCGTCGCGCGCCACCCGCTGCACGTAGAGCGCGAGCTCGCGGGCGTGGTAGTCGCCCCACATGCTGGACTCGCCGTTGGGGACCCGCTGGCCCTCCGGCACGTGGTCCCAACCGTTCGGGCGGTGGTAGACGGAGTGGAGGATCAGGCCCTGGTGGCGGGCGTCCGTGCTGAGGTAGGGCTCGCCGAGGAGCGTGTCGCACACCGTCAGGCCGGCCTGCCAGTAGCGCCGGCCCTCGTCGGCCCGTCCGCGGCCGATCAGGTAGCGGCCGAGCCGCAGCAGGCCCTGCGCGCCGATCGCCGCGGCCGAGGAGTCCACGGGCTCGTGCGCGTTGTACGGGTCGGCCGGCCGGTCGAGGTAGTCGCCGAGGTGCACGAGGCCGGGGGCGCCGGTGTCCCAGTACGGGATGCCGTCGACCGGAGTGTGCGCGAGGTAGAAGTCACATGTGGCCATTGCCGCCTCGAGCATCGTGTCGGCGAGCCCTTCTGGCGCGTCCTCGACCGTGTCGAGCCACTCCAGCTGCTCCGGGAAGCCGAGCATCGCCCAGGCCAGCCCGCGCGTCCAGGTGCTGAAGGGTGAGTAGCCCTGCTGGGTGCTCGGGCACCGGTAGCTGCCGTCGTTGACGTTGAAGATCGACTCGTGGGCCGTACGCCCGCGGATGTCGTAGGTGTCCCGGCCCTCGCCGTAGAAGACGTTCCACCGGGCGGTGTTGGTGGCGTGCTGGGCCAGCCGGTCGAGCAGCGAGATCCGCTCGTCCCGCTCGCCCATCAGCACGTGGCCCAGCTGGTGGGACACCGCCAGCGCCCGGCAGGAGCGGATCGTGTCGACGAAGAGTGACTGTGGCCCGTTGAACGAGTAGATATAGCCACTGCCGTCCGCCGTGTCCCGCCACCGGGCCGCCTGTACCGCCCCCGTGATCTTGAGAGCGAGCTCGTAGAAGTGGAGGTCGCCGTCGTCGACGCGGCCCTCCCGGGTGAGCCGCCACAGGTTGCCGTACGTGCTGATGTTGTTGAACCCGTGGTCGTGCACGCCGATGTGGCTCACGTGGCTCGCCATGACCTGGACCGTGAGCTCCCGCCCGAGATCCAGGAAGCGCCGCTCGCCGGTCGCGTCGAACTGGAGCAGCGCCGAGCCGTACTGGAAGCCCTGGGTCCACTCCGTCCAGCCACGGGCGGTGTAGCGGCCGTCCACGGTGAACACGGGCGAGGGGGAGCCGGGTGGGCAGGTCTTCTCTATCGAGTCGAGCTTCTCCGCCGAGGCGTCCCAGAGGCGCTCGATCTTGGGCAGCAGTCCGGCGGGCTCCAGCCCGTCGTCGATCCTCATCATGCGCCCAGCATAGGAAAGCGCATTCCTATAACGAAAGGCTTGCAAAAGTTTTGAGGGCCCGTCCGCCTGGACGAGCCCTCAAAATTAACCTGGTGGGGAAGGGGGGAGTTGAACCCCCACGCCCTTTCGGGCACACGGACCTGAACCGTGCGCGTCTGCCATTCCGCCACTCCCCCGGACCAGGGGTATCCCCTGGACACGATGCGGCCACATATTACGCTGTGCGTGGCTGCACCCGCGAGCAGGTTACCTGCCCGTGGCGCGTGGGAAGAGTAGCACGGCAACACCGGCCACCCGAGACAGGCCGGCAGCAGGCCGGTACGTCGGTGCGCAACCTGCGCGTGCGGCGGCCGGATACCATCATGTCCTCGGAACCCGAGGAGGAGCCGGTGAGCGTGCTGCAACGCTTCGAGAAGCGGTTGGAAGGCCTGGTCGAGGGGGCCTTCGCGAAGGTGTTCAAAGGGGTAGTCCACCCGGTGGAGATCCTCAACGCCATGCAGCGGGAGGCCGAGGCGCACAAAGCGATCCTGGCCGGTGGGCGCACCCTTGTGCCCAACCGCTACGTGATCGATCTTTCGCCGTACGACCACAGTCGGCTCGCGCCGTACGCGGCCGCGCTGGCTCAGGAGCTCGCCCAGTCGCAGGCTGAGTTCATCGGCGAGCAGGCGTGGACGGTCTACGGTGACGTCATCGTCGAGATCGAGCGCGGTGACGGGCTGGACACGGGCATGTTCCGTGTTACGGCCGAGGTCTACACCGGTGGCGAGGTGGCCCCCGTCCAGCAGCCGGCGTATGACGCGCCGGCGCCCCCCGCCTATCCCCCGTACGACCAGGCACCCGGTGGCTACGGCCCTCCGCCGCAGCATGGCGGTGGCGGGCGCAACGTGCGCCTGGTCTCCGGCGATGGGCGCACCTATCCGTTGCAGATGGGTTCGACCGTCATCGGCCGGGGTGACCAGGCCAACCTGCGCCTCCCCGACGTCGGCATCTCCCGCCGCCACGCCCGGCTCGACTTCGACGGTGCCCAGGTGGTGCTCACCGATCTGGGATCGACCAACGGGACGATGGTCAACGGTCAGCGCGTGTCCGCCGTGGCTCTCAACCCCGGTGACATGATCCAGCTCGGAACGACCACACTCACGTTCCGAGTGGATGGCTAAGGACGTTGCCTGAGTTCGTCCTCACCGTTGCCCGGTTCGGCTTCCTCATCCTGCTGTGGATCTTCGTGTTCACAGTGGTGGGAGTCATCCGCCGGGACCTGTTCGCCGGGGCCAGGAGCAGTCGCCTCGTCGCCGCGCCGCGGGGGGTTGGCGCGTCGACGGGGCACTCCCGCCCGGCGAAGGTGAAGCGGGGCCGCGCGGCACATCAGCTGGTGGTCACCGCCGGCCAGCTGGCCGGCACCCGCATCACGCTCGGTGAGGCTCAGATCACCATCGGTCGAGCCGAAGACTCCACCCTGGTGATCACCGATGACTATGCGTCCGCTCGACACGCCCGGCTCGTCCCCCGCGCCGGGCAGTGGTTTATCGAGGATCTCGGCTCGACCAACGGCACCTACCTGGATCGCGCTAAGGTCACTGGACCAACCCCCGTACCCCTCGGCGTGCCGATCCGCATCGGCCGCACTTCTCTTGAGTTACGGCCATGACTCTCACCTTGCGTTATGCGGCTCACAGTGACCGCGGTCTGATCCGGGACGGAAACCAAGACTCCGTCTACGCCGGTCCGCGCCTGCTCGCCGTTGCCGATGGCATGGGCGGCATGGCCGCCGGTGACGTCGCCAGCAACATCGTCATCGCCGCGATGGCTCCCCTCGACGAGGACGTACCGGGCGATGCCCTGGTCGACGCCCTCCGTGGCGCGGTCGACACGGCCAACCAGCAGCTTCGCGACACCGTCGACGCCAATCCCCATCTGGAGGGCATGGGCACCACGCTCACCGCGGTGCTCTTCTCCGGCAGCAAGATCGGGATGGTCCACATCGGTGACTCGCGGGCCTACATGCTCCGCAACGGCGAGTTCAACCAGATCACCAAGGACGACACGTACGTCCAGATGCTGGTGGACGAGGGGCGGATCAGCCCGGAGGAGGCGAGCAGCCATCCCCAGCGCTCGCTGCTCACCCGGGCGCTCGACGGCCGCGACATCGACCCGGAGTACTCGGTCCGTCAGGTGCTGCCCGGCGACCGCTACCTGATCTGTAGTGACGGCCTGTCCGGCGTCGTCAGCGCGGAGACCATCGCGGAGACGATGACCGAGTTCGCCGACCCCCAGCAGTGCGTCGAGCGGCTCATCCAGCTCGCCCTGCGCGGCGGCGGGCCCGACAACATCACCGTTGTCGTCGCCGACGCCACCGACCAGGACATCCTGGAGGCCGCCCCGATCGTCGGCGGTGCCGCCGCCCGCGACCGCGGCATGGCGACGTCGGCCGACGAGTCGACACCCGCGGCCCGCGCCTCGGCACTCCAGGCGGCGGTGCCCCGCGCGGCCGCGCCGGAGCCGAGCAACGGCTCCAACGGCGGCGGCCACCACGACGAGCCCGACCGCCCGCGCCGCCACCCGGCCCGCACCGCGCTGCTGCTCGCCGGCCTCCTCGCCATCCTGGGCGGCGGCCTGTGGGTCGGCTGGAGCTACACCCAGCGGCAGTACTACGTGGGCGCGACCGACGAGGGCCAGCTCGCCGTCTTCCGCGGCGTGCCGGGCCACATCGCGGGGCTCAGCCTCTCGAGCGTGCACGAGACCAGCGGCACCCGGCTCGACGACCTCACCGTGGTCGCCCAGGATCGGGTCAAGCAGGGCATCCAGGCCGACGACGAGCCCGACGCGCAGCGCCGGCTCGCCGAGCTGACGTCCGACACGCCCGCCAACCCCAATCTGAAGCCCACGTGCCCGCCCACCCCGACGCCGTCGACGAGCCCGAGCGCCAGCCCGTCGCCGACTACTCCGCCGCCGGCCACTCCCGCCACTGCCTCCGGTGCCCCGCGCACCACGCCGCCCGCTACCAGCTCACCCGCCGGCTCGGGACCGGCCACCACGCCTGACGCCCCGCCCACCGACTCGGACCCGCCGGTCGACCCGACCGGGTGCCGAGCGGCGGACTGACCCGTCCTCGATACAGGAACCGCAGGGATTTAGTCGTGACCGCCCCAGCAGTGCCGGCACCCACGCCCGCTACCACGGGTGAGATGCCCCGTGTCCGCGAGTCGAGCGGCCGGCGCAATGCTGAGCTGGCGCTGCTGATCTTCGTAATGCTGCTGGTGCTCGCCTACGCGGCGACGGTCGAGGCGACCGCGCTAGACACGATCACCAGCGACTTCTGGGTGCCGGTCGCGCTGGTATCGGCCGTGTTCCTCGCCCTGCACGTGGTGATCCGCTTTCTCGCGCCGTACGCCGATCCGGCGATCGTGCCCGCGGTGGCCCTGCTCAACGGCCTCGGCGTGGCGTTCCTGCGCCGCATCGACCTCGCCTTCGCCGAGGCGAACGAGCGCGCAAACCTGCCGATCTTCTCCGGCGTCGGCGGGCGGCAGCTCGCCTGGACCCTCATCGCGGTGGTGCTCGCCGCCGGGCTGCTGATCATCGTGCGCGACCACCGGGCCGTCTCCCGGTACGCGTACACGCTGGGCCTCGTCGGCATCGTGCTGGTGATGATCCCGGCGGTGCTGCCCGGGCGGTTCTCCGAGATCAACGGCGCCAAGCTGTGGATCAAGCTGGGCGGCTTCCAGATCCAGCCGGGTGAGTTCGCCAAGCTCGCCCTTGTCTCGTTCTTCGCCTATTACCTGGTGCGCAAGCGTGAGGTGCTCTCGCTCGCGAGCCGGCGTTTCCTCGGCATCGACTTCCCGCGCGGCCGCGACCTCGGGCCGGTCGTCGCGGTGTGGCTGCTCAGCCTCATGGTCCTCGTCTTCGAAAAGGACCTGGGCACCGCGCTGCTCTACTTCGGCATGTTCGTCGTGATCCTGTACGTCGCGACCGAGCGGGTCAGCTGGCTGATCATCGGTCTGCTGCTCTTCTTCGGCGGCGCCTTCCTTGCGTACACGCTGGGCGCCAGCGTCGGCGGGCCGTTCGCCAACTTCTACCAGCGCGCCGAGATCTGGTTGGACCCCTTCGCCGATCCGTACGAGGACGGCTTCCAGATGGTCCAGTCGCTGCTCGGCCTCGGCACCGGCGGCCTCTTCGGCGCCGGGCCTGGCGGCGGCCAGCCCAACAAGATCCCGCTCGCGGTCAGCGACTTCGTCTTCGCCGGGCTGGGCGAGGAGATCGGCCTCTTCGGCCTCTCCGCCCTCCTGGTCGTCTACCTCCTGATCGTCGAGCGTGGCCTCCGCGCCGGCCTGGCCGTGCGTGACTCGTTCGGCAAGCTGGTGGCCGGCGGCCTCGCGTTCACGCTGGGCCTCCAGGTGTTTGTGATCGTCGGCGGCGTCACCGGCCTGATCCCGCTCACCGGCCAGACCACGCCGTTCCTCTCCGCCGGCGGTTCTTCGCTGATGGCCAACTGGTTGATCATCGCGATGCTGCTACGGATCTCCGACGCCGCGGGCCGCCCGGTCACCGGCGCCTCCGGTGGTCGCGCGAGCGGCCCCGGCGGTGGTGGACCTCCGGCCCAGCTGCATGGCGCCCCGACGGAGGTGATCAGGTCGTGAATGCTCCGCTGCGCCGCGCCGGCGTGGTCGTGATGATCCTCTTCGGCCTGCTCTTCGCCAACCTCAACTGGGTGCAGGCGTACAAGGCCGACGACTACCGCACGAGCCCGTACAACGCGCGCGTCCAGGTCGACGAGTACAACCGCCCGCGTGGCGTGATCGAGGTGGGCGGCAAGGCGCTCGCCGAAAACAAGGTCACCGACGGCGAGCTCAAGTACCTTCGCACCTACCCGTTCAAGAGCAAGTACGCGCACGTCATCGGGTACAAGCCGGTCAACATCGGGGCCACCGGCATCGAGCAGGCCGAAGACGACTTCCTGTCCGGCACGAGCGACCGGCTCTTCGCCGACCGGTTCCGCGACATGTTCACCGGCGAGGACACCGCCGGTGGCAACGTCGTGCTGACCCTCTCGACGCGTGCCCAGGACGCGGCGATCCAGGGCCTGGCCGACAATCCGGTGGGCTCGACCCGCGGCGCGGCGATCGCGCTCGACCCGAAGACCGGCGCGATCCAAGCGCTCGTCTCGATGCCGAGCTTCGACCCCAACCCGCTGGCCAGCCACGACACGCAGGCGGCGCAGGCGGCGTACGACAAGCTGAACGCCGAGAAGGAGGGCCCGCTCAAAAACCGGGCGCTCGGCGAGGTGCTCCCCCCGGGTTCCACGTTCAAGGTGATCGACGCCGCGGCGGCGCTGGAGGCCGGTCTGACGCCGCAGACTTCCATCAAGGCGGGTCCGAGCTACACGGCGCCGACGTCCGGCACCCCGATTCGCAACTCCGTCGCCAGCACCTGCCCCGGGGCACAGGTCACGCTCCTCGAGGCGCTCACCGACTCGTGCAACACCGGCTTCGCCCGCTTGGCGGTCGAGCGGATCGGCGCGGAGAAGCTCAAGGAAAAGGCGAAGGCGTTCGGCTTCGAAGACACCGGCCTCAAGGTGGGCAACCTCGACGGCGGCGGGCTCCCGGTGGCGGCGAGCCGCACCGGCGACATCCAAAACCCGGACGGCAGCGAAGACAAGGCCGCGCTGGCGCAGTCCGGCATCGGGCAAAACAACGTGCGGATGACCCCGCTCCAGGGCGCCATGATCGCGGCGACCGTCGCGAACGGCGGCGAGCGGATGCGCCCCTACCTGGTGCAGCAGCTACTCGGCCCGGACCGGCGCACGATCGGCACGGCTTCGCCGAAGAAGCTCAACAACCCGATCTCCGGCGACGTCGCCGCCGACCTACAGCAGATGATGGTCAGCGTCGTCGAAAACGGCACCGGCAAGCGGGCCCAGATCGACGGGTTCACGGTCGGCGGCAAGACCGGAACGGCACAGGATGGGGATGATGAGCGCGACCACGGGTGGTTCATTGGCTTCGTGCTGAAGGATGGCGAGCCGATCTCCGCGGTCTGCGTGCTGCTGGAGCGGGCGGGCGTGTCCGGCGGTAGCTCCGCCGCGGCGGAGATCGGCGGGCAGATCATGCAGGCCGTGATCCGCGACCGGGGGGCCGACTGATGCTCAGCCGCGGCGTCCTGCTGGGCGGTCGCTACCGCCTCGACGAGCGCATCGCCAGTGGTGGCATGGGCGATGTGTGGCGCGGCACCGACGAGGTGCTCGGCCGCACCGTCGCCGTGAAGATCCTGCTCCCGGCCCTGCTGGAGGAGCCCGGCTTCGCCGAGCGCTTCCGCGGCGAAGCGCGCACGATGGCGACCATCAACCATCCGGGCGTCGTAGACGTGTATGACTACGGCAGCGATCAGCAGATCGCTTTCCTGGTCATGGAGTACGTCGAGGGAGATGCCCTGTCGCGCACGTTGAGCCGGGTGGGCCGGCTCACACCGGCCCGCACGATGGCGTTGGTCGCCCAGGCTGCCGACGCGCTCCAGGCCGCCCACGAGAAGGGCATCGTCCACCGCGACGTAAAGCCGGGCAATCTTCTCGTACGCCCCAACGGCACGCTGGTGCTCACCGACTTCGGCATCGCCCGCTCCGCGATGGTCGGGCAGCTCACCGCGGCCGGATCGGTGCTGGGCACGGCGTCGTACATCTCGCCCGAGCAGGCGGCGGGTGGCACCGCCACGGCGGCGTCGGACATCTACGCGTTAGGCGTGGTCGCGTACCAATGCCTCTCCGGTCACCGCCCATTCGAAGGCGACAATCCGCTCGAAATCGCCATGAAGCACGTGCGGGAGCAGGCCCGTCCGCTGCCCGGCGACATCCCGCCCGCGATCCGGCGCATCGTCGACCAGTCGATGGCGAAGGACCCGGCCGCCCGCTTCCAGACCGCCGCGATGCTCGGGGCGGTCGCCCGCCAAGCTGCGGCGACCCTCGGCGCCGCGCCGCCGAGCCGTCCCGCCTCTCCGCCCGCGCAGCACCCCTCGTCACCAGCGCCAACCTCGTCCCCGGGGCCGGGCAGTACACCCGCCCCGCCGCCACCCCGCACCTCACCCTCGTACCCGCCGGCTCCCGCCAGCCCGGTCGCGGCTCCGCCCGCACCGGTGTCCCAGCAGCCGTACCGGCCAGCACCCGCGGCGCAGGGCGGTTACCGTCCCGGCGCGGCGCACATCCCGCCCAACCGTCCGGTCGTCCCAACCACTGGGCCGCCAACCCGGCCGGGTCAGCCCTACGGCTACCCGCCCGCCCAGCCCGAGGACAGTTCGACCAACCGGCAGATCCTCATCGTGCTGGCGGTGGTGCTCGGGGTTCTGGTGCTGCTGTGCGCCGGCCTCATTTCCTATCTGGTGGGACAGCAGGGCAACCAGAACAACGCCAGCTCGGTTCCAACCGGGTTGCAGATATGGGTGCGCCCGGACGCTCCGTTGGCACGCCCCGTACCGTCGGGTGGGGCAGGCTCTGCAACCCGCCCGGGTGACGCATACACGAGCGAAGGACGACAGACGAGATGACTGCGCAGGCCCGCCTGCTCGGTGGCAGGTACCAGGTCGGCGAGCTGCTCGGCTATGGCGGTATGGCTGAGGTCCACCGCGGCCGCGACCTTCGGCTCGGCCGTGACGTGGCGATCAAGATGCTCCGCACGGACCTCGCTCGTGACCAGACGTTCCAGATGCGCTTCCGGCGGGAGGCGCAAAACGCCGCCTCGCTCAACCACCCGGCCATCGTCGCGGTCTACGACACCGGCGAGGAGATCGCGCCGACCGGCGAGACGCTGCCGTTCATCGTCATGGAGTTCGTCAACGGGCGCACCCTCAAGGAAGTGCTCGCCGCCGAGGGGCGGCTGATGCCCCGGCGCGCCCTGGAGATCTCGGCCGACATCTGCGCGGCGCTGGAGTTCAGCCACCGGCACGGCATCATCCACCGGGACATCAAGCCCGGAAACGTCATGCTGACCCAAAACGGCCAGGTCAAGGTCATGGACTTCGGCATCGCCCGGGCCCTGGCCAGCGGCGCCACCACGATGACGCAGACCAGCGCCGTGATCGGCACCGCGCAGTATCTGTCGCCCGAGCAGGCGCGCGGCGAGGCGGTCGACGCCCGCTCAGACGTGTACGCGGCCGGTTGTGTGCTCTTCGAGCTGCTCTGCGGCCACCCGCCGTTCGTCGGCGACAGCCCGGTGAGCGTGGCGTACCAGCACGTGCGGGAAGACCCGCGGGCGCCGAGCGAGATCAACCCCGAGGTCAACCCCGACATCGACGCGATCGTGCTCAAGGCGCTCGCGAAAAACCCGCTCAACCGTTACCAGAGCGCCCAGGAGATGCGGGCCGACCTGCTCCGGGCAGCGGCCGGCCGGCCGGTCATGGCCACGCCGGTGCTGCGCGACGCCGAGACCGTCGCGATGATGGGCCAGACCGCGGTCACCCGCCCGATCAACGCCGCGGTCACCCGCCCGACCGCCCGCGTCGGTGACCCGCGCCGGCGCAAGGCGTCCGCCTGGGTGCTGGCCGCGCTCAGCACGCTCGGTGTGCTGGCCGTGATCGCCCTGATCGCCGGCCTGATCCTCTCCAACCAGGGCAACGAGACACCGCAGACCACCGTGCCCAACGTGGTCGGCCTCGAGCTGGCGACCGCGCGGGCCAATCTGAGCAACGCGGGCCTCGTCGCCACCACCGGCGACCCCTACTACGGCGACGACTGCCAAAAGGGCACGGTCGCCAAGCAGAGCCAGCCAGATGGCGAGCGGGTCAACCGCGACACCGAGGTCGTCATCAACGTCTGCCAGGGTCCGCAAGAGGTCGAGGTGCCCAACCTCGTCGGCAACACCAAGGCCGCCGCTGAGTCGGCGCTGGCCAAGCTCGGTCTCAAGGCGGACTTTCGGCCGGTAGACAGCGAGGCGCCGGAAGACCAGGTCACCAAGGTGCCAGACGCCGGCAAGAAGGTCGCCAAGGACGCGACGGTGGTCGTCGAGATCTCCCGCGGCAACATCGTGCCGGTGCCCAACGTGGTGGGTGACGAAGTCGACAGCGCCGAGGACGAGTTGCGGCGGGCCGGCTTCGACGTCGACATCCGCAACGGCGAGCCGGCCCCGAGCGCCAGTGAGGCCGGCACCGTGCAGCGGCAGAGCGTGCGAGACAAGGCGAAGAAGGGCACGACGGTCGTGCTGACCGTCTTCACCGAGCCGGAAGAAGAGCCGACCACGCCGCCACCGTCCACACCGACACCGAGCGTGTCGGCTACGCCGGGTCCGTGATCGCTGGCGATTAGGCCTGTGGATAACTCTGTGGGCTGTGGATAACTGCCTACGAGGCGAAGGCGGCCCGGCGGCGCTCCTCGACCTCCGCGGCGAGCGCCGGCGCACGGTCGACCGCGCTCGGCAAGCCGCACGTGGCCAGCCAGTTTGCCAGCATGATGTGCCCGCCCTCGGTGAGCACCGACTCGGGGTGAAACTGAACGCCCTCGATCGGCAGGTCGCGGTGGCGCATCGCCATGACCACGCCGGACTCGGTGTGACCGGTCACCTCGATCTCGTCGGGCAGGGTCGACTCTTCGACCGCCAGCGAGTGGTAGCGGGTAGCCGTGAACGGGTCGGGCAGGCCGGCCAGTACGCCGGCGCCCTTGTGATGCACGTCCGAGGTCTTGCCGTGCAGCAGCTCGGGAGCCCGGTCGACGGTCGCGCCGAACGCGGCGCCGAACGCCTGGTGGCCCAGGCACACGCCGAAGATGGGCAGCGCGCCACCGTACTCCCGGATGACGTCGATGCAGATGCCGGCGCGCTCGGGTGTACCCGGACCGGGTGAGAGCAGGATCCCGGCGGCCCCGGAGCGGCCGACGGCGGCCAGGTCGATCTCGTCGTTGCGCCGCACGTCGCACTCGGCGCCGAGCTGGCCCAGGTACTGGACCAGATTGAAGACGAACGAGTCGTAGTTGTCGATCACGAGGACGCGCATGCCATCACCTTGGTGTCGCGGGCTCTGAAGTGCTGTAAGGGATATCGTGCTCGTCTCCGGTCGAGGGCTCGTCGCCGACCCCCGGCGCACCCGGATCGGCGGGCGCGCCCGGCACGCCGGAGTCTTCGGTCACCTGCACGTCGTCGAAGGGCAGCAGTGGCTCGGCCCACGGGAAGACGACATACCAGAACAGTGCCCCGATCGCGGCGATGAGCACCAGTGAGGTGGCCAGCTTGGCCGGCCATTGGCGAAACGGCAGGTGCCGCCAGATCCACGCGTACACCTTGGCCCCTAACCCAGCTCCGCGGGCTGGCCGGCGGATCGGGCCTGCTTTCGGGCCAGCTCGCCGTGGACGATGAGGCGCTGGTAGTTGTCGAACTTCGGGTTACAGGTGGTGAGCGTGACCATGGCCTGGGTGGGCTTGGCGCCGGGCCGGCCCGGCACCGGCGCCACGACCTCGACCTGCGTCGGCTTGACGATGCGGGTGCGGACCACCTTGTAGACGAACCACTCGGTCTTGGTCTCCACCACGATCGCGTCGCCGGTGTCGACCTCGTCGAGCCGCCAAAACGTCGCCCTGTTGCGGTGTCCGGCGACGGCGAAGTTGCCGACGTCGCCGGGATCGGCACTGCTGGGGTAATGACCGGGTGCGTACCGGATGTCCTTTTGTGTCACACCCTCGACGACGACCCACTGCTTGCCGAGCTTGGGGATGTACAGGCGGGCGATGGCCCGGCCGGCGAGCGCGTCGGGCGTGGCGCTCGGCGTGGGCCCGACGGTCGGGTCGGGCTGGTCCCACTGCTCGGCGAGCTGCTGGTCGAGCGTGTCCTGGTGAGAACCGATGACCGCGGTGGTGCCCCACACCTCGTATGCGGCGAAGAGCAGCACGATCACGCCGAACGTAATCATGATCTCGCCGAGCCCGCGGACTCCCGTGCGGATCCGCGAGCCGATCGTCGGGCGGGTGAGCTCGGAGTACACGCTCTTGTAGCCCTCGTCGGTCTGCTCGGGTCGCAGCTTTACCACCCGCTCGCCGCGCCGCGGCTGCGGAGGCGGGCTGGCGGCGCCCTCCGTGGACGGATCGGGCTTGGGTGGTGCGGGTGGCACGGCGCCGAGCAGCCCGGTGGCGTCCGCCGACACGGCCGGGATGATCGCGGTGGGCGTCTCGTTTCGGTCGAGCGACACGCGCGCCGGCGGCGAGGCCACGTCCGCGGGCGGCCGCCCGGCCACGGGACCCGGAGGAGGGCCGGGCACAACCGGCACGGCCGGCCGGGGGCTGGGACGCGGCGAGGGCCGCTCGCGTGCCGGCTCGTCCGCGGGCACGCGGGGTATGACGCCCGTGGGGTCCTCACCGTCGGGGGCGCGGTGCCGACTCATTGCGGGACCTCGACCTCGCTGAGAGCGCTGGAACCGTCGTACGCCAGCACGGTCACGCTCCCTTCCACGGTCTCCCGGTAGCCGAGGCCGAAGTGGTCGACGGCGTCGCGAAACAGGCGCACGCCGTCGGAGGCGTCCAGGGCGCCGCGCAGCTTCGACGAGTCACCGATCGCGGTGATCTTGAAAGGTGGGGAATACACCCGCCCATGTAGCAGCAGGGTGTTGCCGACGCAGCGTACCGCGCTGGTGGAGATCACCCGGACCCCCATGATCGACATCGCTTCGGCGCCACCGGCCCACAGTGCGTTGACCACGGCCTGCACGTCGCTCTGGTGTACGACGAGGTCGTCGTTGCTGGGGTTGCCCGGCCGGGTCTCGCTCAGCCGGGGCGCGTCGTCGAGCTCGACGGTCAGGCCCGGCCCACGCAGCGCGGTGAAGCCGGCGCCCTGCCGGCTCGACTCGCCTCGGCGGCGCTGCTCCGCGATCGGCGCGTCCGAACCGGCGAGCGCCTCCGTCTCGGCCTCGACCTGGGTCAGCAAGGCGGCGCGCTGCCGGTCGCTCTCGTCGACCTGCTCCCGCCGCTCTTCGATGAGCTGGGCGAGCTGGGGGCGCCGGTCGTCGCGCAGCGATGTGCCGTTGGCCGTGGTGGCGCTCGTGGTGAAGAGCAGACCGGCCGCGATCGCGATCAGGGGCACCCCGATCGACCAGGGAGAACGCCGGTGTCCGGTGGGCCTGGAGAAGAGCCCGGAGGCGGCGGTGCGCAGCGCTTCACGCCAAGAGGCGCCGCCGGAGGTGTACTCCACCCGTCTCAGCCCCCTCGTGCTTCCGCGCGCCGGCTTGACTACTCTAGCGGTAGGTGCGAGCCTCGCCCGGCTGACGGCCGGGTGCAGCGGCGCTAGTCTATGTACCAAAGTGCTGACAGGAGTAAGCGTCGTGCCCAAGTCTCAGGTCCGGAAGAAGAAGGTCTACACCCCGCCGACCGACGTCCGTCCGTCGGCAGCGCAGGCAGCCAAAAAGCCGAGCCCGATCTGGCTGCCGATCACCGCGGTGGGTCTCATCTTCGCCGGCATCGGATGGCTCGTCGTCTATTACTTGTCGGAGACCGCCTACCCGGTCGAGTCCTGGGGTTACTGGAATCTCGCGGTCGGCTTCGGCTCGATGGTCGCCTCGCTGATCCTGCTGTCTCGCTGGCGGTGACCCGCAAGTCCTGGCCAAACCTCTAAGGTTGTGCTCTGGGCTGCGACTTTATTCACGTTACCGGCCGGTAACTAACACAGTACGCTGCTCTCGTGGCGACGATGCCACAACCTTTCCACAGGGAGGGCTACGTACATGGGCGCCGTCCAGGTCGTGACCACTGCCGTTGCGGCCGCGATCACCGTTGTCGCGGTGGTGTTGGCTGTGCGGGCGGTGTGGCGGATGCTCGCGGTCATCCGGCTCGGCCAGCCGGATTCGACCCGCTTCGCCGACAAGCCGGTCCGGCTCACGCGGATGCTGGCCGAGACCGTCGGGCACACGCGGATGCTCAAGTGGTCCGTCGTCGGTGCGGCGCACTGGTTCGTGATGGTCGCGTTCATCGTGCTGTCGCTGCTGGTGCTCGAGGCGTACTTCGAGGTGGTCGACCCCGAGGGTGGCCTGCCGATCATCGGCGGTTGGGCGGTCTACGGCCTCGCGACAGAGATCATCGGCGTGTTCGGCCTGGCCGGCATCCTCGTGTTGATCGGCATCCGCCTCGCCAACCGGCCCACCCGGCCGCAGGGGCGCTCGCGGTTCACCGGTTCGACGATGTGGCAGGGCTACTTCGTCGAGTGGGTGATCGTCGCCGTCCTGATCTGCGGCTTCCTGATCCGCGGCTTCAAGGCCGCGACCGGGCACTCGGAGTGGCCGACCTGGGCCGCCCCGGTCTCGCACGCCCTCGGCGACGTGCTGCCCGACTCCGAGGCCGCGCTATCCATCGTCGCGATGGTCAAGATCGTGGTGTCGATGGTCTGGCTGATCACCATCGCGACCCACCTGACCATGGGCGTGGCCTGGCACCGGTTCGCCGCGTTCTTCAACATCTTCTTCAAGCGCGACCCCGCCCGCCCGGCCGGCTCCGGCCTCGGCGGGCTGAAGCCGATGACCTCGAACGGCAAGCTCCTCGACTTCGAAGAGGCCGACCCGGACAAGGACCAGTTCGGCGTCGCGAGCGTGGAGCAGTTCACCTGGAAGGGCCTGCTCGACTTCACCACCTGCACCGAGTGCGGCCGCTGCCAGTCGCAGTGCCCGGCCTGGAACACCGGCAAGCCCCTCTCCCCGAAGCTCCTCGTGCTGTCGCTGCGCGACCACGCGTACGCCAAGGCGCCTTACCTGCTGGCCGGAGACGACCACTCGAACGTGGACGCGCTCGCCCTGGCGGAGGCGCAGCGGCCCTTGATCGGAGGAGCCGACGAGCAGGGTGTGATCGATCCGGACGTGCTGTGGTCGTGCACCACCTGCGGCGCCTGCGTCGAGCAGTGCCCGGTCGACATCGAGCACGTCGACCACATCGTCGACATGCGCCGCTACCAGGTGCTCATCGAGTCGTCGTTCCCGTCCGAGGCCGGCGTCATGCTCCGCAACCTGGAAAACAAGGGCAACCCCTGGGGCGCCCCGCCGAACACCCGCGAAGACTGGACCAAGAGCCTCGACTTCGAGATCAAGCGGGCTGACGGAGACACCGAGTTCGAGTACCTGTACTGGGTCGGCTGCGCCGCCGCGTTCGAAGACCGGGCCAAGAAGACCGCCCGCGCGGTCGCCACGCTGCTGCACGAGGCCGGCGTCGACTTCGCGATCCTGGGCGAGGGCGAGACCTGCACCGGCGACCCGGCCCGGCGGATCGGCAACGAGTTCGTCTTCCAGATGCTCGCCCAGCAAAACGTGGAGACGCTCACCGAGGCCAAGGCCACCAAGATCGTCGCGTCCTGCCCGCACTGCTTCAACACGCTCGCCAACGAGTACCCGCAGCTCGGGCTGAAGAACGTGCAGGTCGTGCACCACACTCAGCTGCTGGCCGACCTTGTCGCGGGCGGAAAGCTGACCCCGGTGCAGCCGC
This sequence comes from Phytohabitans sp. LJ34, assembly GCF_052068095.1. Classification (NCBI taxonomy): domain Bacteria; kingdom Bacillati; phylum Actinomycetota; class Actinomycetes; order Micromonosporales; family Micromonosporaceae; genus Phytohabitans; species Phytohabitans sp. LJ34. The sequence goes on from NZ_JBQHDG010000005.1 coordinate 264,049, forward strand.
TGGACGGTGCGGTCACCTACCACGACCCCTGCTACCTCGGCCGGCACAACAGGGTGTTCACGCCTCCGCGTGAGGTCCTGGGCCAGGCCACCAGCGAGCTCACCGAGATGCCCCGCAACCAGGAGCGGTCGTTCTGCTGCGGCGCCGGCGGCGCCCGCATGTGGATGGAAGAGCGCATCGGCAAGCGCATCAACACCGAACGCGTCGAGGAAGCCCTCGCCACCGGCGCCACCACCATCGCCGTCGGCTGCCCGTTCTGCCACACCATGATCAACGATGGGGTAACCGGCAAGGGAGCAAACGAGCAGGTAGAGGTGGTCGACGTGGCGACCGTGCTCCTCCGTTCGGTCAAGGCCGACGCGTAACCGGACCCAGCTGTCGGATTAGCGCCAAGGCTCCTCGCGTGCCTCCGGTAGAAAGGCACTGATGCGCGGCTGGGCCTTGGACTTCCTCTCCCAACCGTGGCCGGCTCTTACGTTCGTGCTGCTGGCGGCGGTCGCCGTGGTGGCACACCGGCCACTCGCGGAGCGAACGGGGTGGGCCCGCTGGCCCAGCCTCGGTCTCTTGCTGAGCCTGGCCGCCGTGCTCACGCTCACCTTGCCGCCCGCGCCCGACATGCCGATCGGCGTGCCCGGCGTCGCGGACGTCGACCGCTGCGTCGGCGCGCTCTCCGACCCCGGGCAGCTGTGGCACGCACTGATATCGACCACCGAGCGGGGCGAGCGGGTCGGCAACATCCTGATGTTCGTACCGGTGACGTTCTTCGCCGTGCTCGCCACCCGGCGCACGGCGCTCGTCGCCGGCGCGGGCGTGCTCTCCTCCGGCGCGATCGAGCTCGCCCAGTCGGTCATGCACGTGGGTCGCGAGTGCGTCGGCTACGACTGGGTCAACAACGCGATCGGCGCCGGGCTGGGCGTACTCCTCGGCGTACTCGCCACCCGCGTGTCAACCCGCCAACGCGCTGACGTGGGAGAATCACCGCCGAGGTGAACCGACCATCGACGGCCTTTTACTGACCACAATCCTGCCGCTGCTCGGCTTCGCCGCGCTGACGGCGGGCAACGCCTTCTTCGTCGCCGCCGAGTTCGCGCTGGTCACCGTCGACCGTGCCGAGATCGCCCAGCGCGCCGAGGCGGGCGACCGCCGCGCCGCCACCGTGCGAAAGGCGTTGCACGAGCTGTCGTTCCAGCTCTCCGGCGCGCAGCTGGGCATCACGATCACCGCGCTGCTGACCGGCTACCTCGCCGAGCCCGCGCTGGCCAAGCTCTTCGCCCCGGCGATCCGCCCGCTCGCCGGCGACTCCACCGACTCGGTCACCCCGGTCCTCGCCCTCGTGCTGGCGACGCTGCTGTCGATGCTCTTCGGCGAGCTAGTACCCAAGAACGCCGCCCTCGCCCGCCCGATGCCGGCGGCCCTGTCGACCGCCGCGCCCATGCGCACCTTCTCGATGGTCTTCAGGTGGCTGATCCGCGCGCTCAACAACTCGGCCAACTGGCTCGTGCGCCGGCTCGGTGTCGAGCCGCAGGAGGAGCTGGCGAGCGCGCGTTCGCCGGAGGAGCTGGGCCTGCTGGCCGCGATCTCGGCGCGGGCCGGCGCGCTGCCCACCGAGACGGCGCGGCTGCTCCAGCGCACGATCCGTTTCGGCGAAAAGCGGGCCGCCGAGGCGATGACCCCGCGCGTCGACGTGGTCGCCCTGAAGAGCACCGCCACCGTGGCCGAGCTGATCGCCGCCGCCCAGGAGACCGGACGCACCCGCTTCCCCGTGTACGAGGACACCCTCGACCTGGTCACCGGCGTGGTCGGTGTTCCGGACGCGCTCGGTGTACCCCCGGCGAGAAGGTCGACGACGACGGTGGCCGCGGTGGCCCGCGAGCCGGTCTATGTCCCGGAGAGCCTGGATCTTGACGGGGTGCTGGCCGCGCTCCGCGCGGCCGACGCCGACCTGGCGATCGTGGTCGACGAGTACGGCGGCACCGACGGCGTCGTGACCGTCGAAGACCTCGTCGAGGAGCTGGTCGGGGAGATCGCCGACGAGTTCGACCCGGACGCGGTGGATGACGCCGGGCCGGTGGAGCTGACCGTGCCGGGTGGCGAGCGCACGTTCCAGGTCGACGGGCTGCTCCGCGAAGACGAGCTGGCCGAGCAGATCGGGTTCCGGCTGCCCGAAGGGCCGTACGAGACGCTCGCCGGCTTCCTCATGGCACGGCTGGGGCACATCCCGGTGGCCGGCGAGACGGTGGAGGAGAAGGGCTGGGAGTTCACCGTAGTGGAAGTCGACCGGCACCGGATCGAGCAGGTGCGCGTGGTGGCGCCGGAGGTGACGGCCCATGACTAAGATCCTGATCACGGTCCTGCTGCTGCTCGGCAACGCCTTCTTCGTGGGCAGCGAGTTCGCGCTGATCGCCTCCCGCCGCACGGTCATCGAGCCACTCGCGGAGACATCCCGGCGAGCCCGGTGGGCGCTGTCGGCGATGAACCAGATCCCGCTCATGATCGCCGGTGCACAGCTCGGCATCACGCTCTGCGCACTGCTGCTCGGGGCGATCGCGGAGCCGGCGCTAGCCCACTTCCTGGAAGGTCCGTTCCACACGCTGGGCGTGCCCGAGAGCGCGCAGCACCCGGTCGCGTTCGTGCTGGCTCTGGGTGTCGTGGTCTTCCTGCACACCGTGATCGGCGAGATGGTCCCGAAGAACATCACGCTCGCCGGCCCAGAGGTGTCGGCGCTGTGGCTGGGGCCGGCGATGCTGGCATTCTGCCTGGCCACCAAGCCGCTGCTGCTGGCGATGAAGTGGGCGTCCCGGGCAGTGCTGCGGATCTGGCGGATCGAGGCCACCGACGCGGTCAAGACCGTCTTCACCGCCGAGGAACTGGCCGGGCTCGTGTCGCAGGCGCGCACCGAAGGCCTGCTGGACGCCGAGGAGCACGCCCGGATCACCGGCGCCCTCGCACTAGGCCAGCGCACGGCGGCCGACGCGCTCCGCCCCTGGGCGCAGGTCACGACCGTCTCGGAGGACGTCTCGCCGGCGTCGCTGGAGGTGCTCGCCACCCGCACCGGCCGATCGCGCTTTCCGGTGGTACACCGGGAGACCCGGCGCGTGCTCGGCTTCGTGCACGTGAAGGACGTGCTCGGATACGAGGGCCCGCGCCGGACCGCGCCGGTGCCCCAAGAGATCGTGCGCCCGCTCGCCGTGGTGCCTCCCGAACGGACGCTGGCCGAGCTGCTGCTCGCCATGCGCCGCGAACGCCGGCACATGGTCCTGGTCAGCGACGGCCGCGCCGCGCTCGGAGTGCTCACCCTCGACGACGTCCTCACCGCCGTCGTCGGCCCACGCGCGCCGGTCTGAGCGGCGCCTCCGGCGGGGCGTGCCGTAGCCGAGCGCCGAGCTGCCGCGACCGGACATCGCGGCAGCTCAGGTGGATCACAAGCTCACAGGAACGACGGGCGGACGTCCACGTCGGCCAGGTCGACGAACATGATCCGGTGTCCGAACTGGATCTGCACGTACCTCTTGTCGCCGCGGATCACCGTCCAGTCCCCCGGTGAAGAGCCGTCGAACGTCACGGCCCGGTAGTACTCGCTGGGCAGCACGTTGCCGACGGCGTACCGCTGGCCGGCCGCGAGCGTGTACTGCAACGGTGTGATCGCCTGGTACGGCACGCCCTCCGGGTAGGCGGCCTGCTCGGGGTAGGCGCGCCCGTACACAGGGATCGTCGCCTTGCCCGCCTTGGGCGTCACCACCAGCCCGGTGGCCCACTTGGCCGCCGGCGCTGAGCCGGGGTTGTAGAACCACGCCTTCTGCCCCAGGTACCAGATCGCCGTCCAGTCGCCCTGCCGGCCGGCCACCGCGTACGTCTGCCCGGCCGACGCGCGGGCGCCGTGGTCGGAGATGTGCATCGTGGCGTTCTCGCCGCCTGGGCGCAGGCCGATGTCCTTGACCAGCGGGGCGGCCGCGTCCGGCGCGGTGTGCAGGATGACGGCCGACGAGCCGCGCGGCGGGCAGGGCACTGTGGCGCCGCCGGAGCAGCCGACGAAGGCGGGCTTGTTCGTGGCGAAGTCCGGGTCGATCGTCACGAGCCCGCTGCCCGGCCAACCTGTGGTGCGGAACGGCGCCTTCAGCAGGTCGAAATAGTGCGACCAGTTCCAGTACGGGCCTGGATCCCAGTGCATGCCGCGGACCGTCGAGGGGATCGTGCCGGGCACGTTGTCGTGGCCGATGATGTGGTTGCGGTCGAGCGGGATGCCCAACCGGAGCGCGAGGTGCCGCACCAGCTTGGCCGACGTGCGGTACATCGCCTCCGTGTACCAGGTGCCCTGCGCCGCGAAGCCCTCGTGCTCCAGCCCGATCGCCTTCGCGTTGACGTACCAGTTGCCCGCGTGCCAGCCGACGTCCTTGGCCTTGACGTGCTGCGCGATGTGCCCGTCGACCGAGCGGAGCGTGTAGTGCCAGCTCACGTACGTGGGGTCGAGCACAAGGTCGATCGACGGCTTGAAGTAGCCCTCGGTGTCGTGGATGACGATGTACTCGATCTTCTGCTGCTTCGGCCGGTTGCCCTTGTCGTGGTTGCCGTAATCGCCGCCGCCCAGGTCCTGGTACGGCGCCGGGATCCACTCGCAGGAGATGTCGGTGGGGCATTCGAGTCCGTCCGGGCGGGCCAGCTTGCGCAGGCCCAGGCGGGCCAGCCAGCCGCGGTCCGGGGCTACGTCGCGCGCCGCGAGCGTCACCCGCTGGCCGTCGTCGGTCACCCGCGTCGCGCCGGCGCTGATCGTCGCGAAGACCTCGTCGGCGAAGGCCGCCGCCGCGTCGGCACTGTCCGCGCCGGAATACCTGGCCACCGCGCCGTACCAGGCCGCCGGGTCACTCACGCTCCCCGCCGGTCCACCAATGCTTCTCTGGTACGAGGCGAGAAGCGCCGCCCCGCCGCCGATGTTCGCCGCCGGGGTGGAACGCAGCGCCTCCTCGGACGCGCCGGTGATCGCCGCCGCCCGGTCGAGCGTTTGCAGCGCCTCGGGCGCCGGAGCCGGCACGCCGCCCGAGTCGACGTTTCGGGCTTGGCGGCTGTCGTCGCCGCGCGGGTCCTCGCCGTCGTGGTCGTGGTGGTTGCCACCCGGCAGCGACGTCACGTACGCGGCGTCGGTGAGGTGCATCGGGCCGTACCCGCCGCTGGTGCTGGGCGTGCCGGCGTTGGTGTCCCAGCGGGACTCCAGGTAGGACACGGCGAGCAGGACGCTCTCCGGCACGCCGTACTCCGCCGCGGCGGCCGCGTACTCCTGCTGCCTGGTGTCCTGCGGGCTGGACGCGAGGGTGGGGACGGCCGGCACCAGGGTCGCCGCGCCGACCACCGCTGTGGTGAGGGCGATGCGCGTTGTCAGGTTGGGCATGGAGAAACCCTGGCTGGGTCGAGTGGTTGTCGTCAATAGATTCCGCCGGATCTCGTGTCTACGTAAAAAACCTTCAGGCCCCTCGGCCGGGGGATTGTCCGTCTCGCCACGAATCTCCACAATCGAGCAATGTCGCGCAAGATGCACACGACGCGCCGGCTGGCGGTTGTCCTCTTCGGGCTCGCGAGCCTGCTCCTCGCCGCCTCCGCGCGGCCGTCGGCCGACCGCGAGCCGGCACTGTCGTTGCGGTACACGTTCGACGGCTGGTGGCTCGGCCCGGTCGCGGACGTTGACGGGCGGTACCCGCTGAACCCCCGCGGCACGCTGGCCTACACGCCACACGGCGCCGGGTGGGCGGCACGCTTCCCGCCGCGGTGCGTGGCGCCCGGCTGCCCCCGCGTGATCCTCGAAGGCCTGCCCGCGCCCGAGCTCAACCCGGGCACCCGTGGCGTGCGGTTCGGTGCCTCGGTGCTGATGGCGCCGGCGGACACGGGCGACGGCGCGAACGTTGTGCAGAAAGGGTTTTCGACCGGCGGCGTCACCCAGCTCAAGCTCCAGGTCGACGGTAAGGCGGGCCAGCCGAGCTGCGTGCTGGCGAGCAAGACCACGATCTACCGGGTGGTCGCGCCGGTGACGGTGGCCGACGGGCGGTGGCACGCGCTCGCCTGCGCCCGCTCCGGTCGCCTGCTGTCGATCGCCGTGGATGGCGTGCCACGCGCTGCGGTCACAGTGCCACCGAATGTGTCCATTGTGAATTCCGAGCCACTGCGAATCGGCGGAAAGAACGTGTCCTTCGACAACGACCAGTACGCCGGCCTGCTCGACGACGTGTTCCTAACCATTGACTGAGGCCGTTTCGATACACGCGGTGCTACCAACCGGTATACGGACCGAAGGGGTTGTCCACACGGCTTGCGCGGGTGATTGGGCCGCTCCTACCCTTGGGGATCGTTGAGCCGGCGGTCGGCCTCCCAGCCTGGGAGACCACGGCTCAGCCCGCCGAGTCGGACCAAGAAACGAGCCGGGGACCCAAGCACCTCGGGGTGAATCCGCGAAAGCGGTAGGGCGCGCTCTCCCGCCCGAACCCGTCAGCTAACCCGGTAGGCGGCCAGGGAGAAGGAGTAACGGCTCCGGTGGCACGCTATGCCGCGCGTCGCACCGTAATCACCGCTCTCGTCGCTGTCGCGACCGTGCTCTCCAGTGGCACCGTGGCGCACGCCGCGCCCACGCCGGCCGAGATCGAAAAGCAGATCGACGCTGCCTGGGTCAAGCTGGAGCCGCTGGCGGAAAAGCACAACGCGACCCGGCTCGACCTCCAGGCCAAGCGCCAGAAGGCCCAGGCGCTCGCCAAGAAGATCGCGCCACTCCAGCTCCAGATCGACCTCGCGATGCAGAAGGTCGGAGAGTTCGCGGCCGAGCAGTACAAGGGCGGCAACTTCTCGGCGCTCAACGCGGTCCTCACGACGGGTTCGCCCAGCACCTTCACCAACCAGCTCGAGATCCTCGACGTCTTCGCCCGCCGCTCGCAGGCCGACATCCAGGCGGTCGTCGACCTACGCGCGAAGTACGCGGAGCAGAAGGCACCGCTCGACCAGCTCGTCGGCCAGCTCACCGAGGAAGAGGCGCAGCTGGCGGCGAAGAAGAAGCAGATCGACGGCGAGATCGCCAAGCTGGAGAAGATGCGCCTCGAGGCGTACGGCGAGGGCGGCGGCATCGGCGAGCTCCGGCCGGCACCCTGCCCCGTCGAGTACGACGGCAGCGCCGGCACCAAGGCGGCCAAGTTCGCCTGCGCGCAGATCGGCAAGGGCTACGTCTTCGGTAACGAAGGCCCCGACACGTACGACTGCTCGGGCCTCACGATGAAGGCGTGGGCGGCCGCCGGCGTCGGGCTGCCACACAACGCGGCCCGCCAGCGCGGCACGGTCGACCCCATCAGCAGCAAGAGCGACCTGAAGGTCGGCGACCTCATCTTCTACTACCCAGACCTCCACCATGTCGGCATCTACGTTGGCGGCGGCTACATCGTCGACGCGTCCAAACCCGGCGTACCGATCAGGATGCGCACGATGAACGCCGCGCCGATCAACAGCTACGGCCGACCCGGATAAGCGTTACCCACCCCCGTGGCCGCGCCAGTCGCGTGTTCCCCCGTCACGCGACCGCACCGGCCAGTAAAGGAGACGCCCTCCCATCCATCCGGGATGGGAGGGCGTTTCTTGCTTGGGCCAGATTTCCCGGGCCGCGTCAGCTGCGGACCGCCGCTCCCGCCGGAGACCGCGCAGGCCGGCGGCTCGCAGGGCGAGCCGAGATCCCCGGCCTCCGCTGCCACGTCCGCGCTGCAAGACCAACAGCGGACGGGTGAGGCCGCGGGAGCAGCGGTCTGGACCACGACGGACGTCGCGGTAGCTCACATCTTTGTCTTGAAGTGGATCTTTTAGGTGGTCGTCGGCCAGGTGCGCCAGTTTTTCCAGGCCCGGCTCGGTGTGGGGCCGCGCTGGCCCTGGTAGCGGGAGCCGTAGACGGTCGAGCCGTAGGGGTGCTCGGCTGGCGACGAGAGCCGGAAGATGCAGAGCTGGCCGATCTTCATGCCCGGCCAGAGCGTGATCGGCAGGTTGGCCACATTGGACAGCTCGAGCGTGACGTGGCCACTGAAGCCCGGGTCGATGAAGCCGGCCGTCGAGTGCGTGAGCAGCCCCAGGCGACCCAGGCTCGACTTGCCCTCCAGGCGGCCGGCGAGCTGGTCGCCGAGGGAGATGACCTCCAGCGTGGAGGCCAGCACGAACTCACCCGGGTGCAGCACGAACGGCTGGCCCGGCGGCACCTCGACCTGCGAGGTCAGCTCGTCCTGCTGCACCGACGGGTCGATGTGCGTGTACAGGTGGTTGTTGAACACGCGGAAGAGCCGGTCGAGCCGCACGTCGATGCTCGAGGGCTGGACCAGCGCCGGCTCGAAGGGATCGAGCGCGAGGCCGCCCGCCTTGATCTCGGTCACGAGGTCACGGTCGGAGAGCAGCATCAACACACCATAGGGGACTACCTGCCTCGAACATATGTTCGATAGGATGTTGGGCATGGCATCCTGGTCCGACTTTAGTGCCGACGAGCCCCGCCTGTCGGAGGCGATCCGCGCCCTCATGCTGCAATACGGTCCCGGCCTGGGCTACCTGGCGACCGTGCGCGCCGACGGCGGCCCGCGGGTCCACCCGGTCTCGCCGGTCATCACGGACGACGGGCTGTATTGCTTCGTGGTCGACTCGCCCAAGCGGCGCGACCTGGAGCGCGACGGGCGATACGCGCTGCACTCGTTCCCACCGGAAGACAGCGACGACGAGGCCTATCTGGCCGGCCGGGCCACGGTGGTCACCGACCGCGCCAAGGTCGCCCGCCTGGCCGGCCACCTGCGGGCGGCGCCACAGGTCGATTGGCAGCTGTTCGAGTTCACGGTCGACGTCGCGATGCTGGCCCGCCACGGGCGCAATGGCGCCACCCCCTTCGCGGTCGAGCCGCCGGCCCGCCCCGCGGTGCAGGTGTGGCTCGACCCGTCGGCCGCCCCCACTACGGCGCGCGAAACGCGTCCCAGCCCGCGAGCATGCGAGATGCCTGCCCCGGCGTAAATTCGAGCATGCACGCGTCCGTGCTGTAGTCCATGTAGTTGTGGATCGGGTCCAAGCCCGGGTCCGCCGTGCACGTGTCCCGGCCCTCGGGGCAGCCACTCGCCTGCGACGCCTCGGCGGGCGTGTCGTTGACGAGGTCGCCGTCTTCGGTGCAGCCGTTTTGGAACGTGTGGAAGAGGTTGAGCCAGTGCCCGACCTCGTGCACGGCCGTGTCGCCCTCGTTGTAGGGCAGTGACGTCCCGCCCGGCAGTGACTCGCTGTGGACGACGACCCCGTCGCTGGGGTCGAGCGCCGGCTGGGGGTAGGTTGCCCAGCCGAGGAGGCTGTCGCTGAGGTCGCCGAGGTAGAGGTTGAGCGTCTCCATGCCACCGACACGGAGCGCCGTCTTCATGGCACGCTCGGCGGCGGATTCGTAGACGATGGGGTACCAGGCCGGGTTGACCACTCTGTCTACTTCGACGAGCTCAAACGCGAACTCGGTCGCCGTCGCATAGGCCCGGTTGAGCACGTCGATCTGCGCGGTGACCATCTCGTCGGGGATGTTGCCGCCTTCTCGGGTGCTGTCTCCCGAGATGACGTGGACGATGACCGGGATCGTGACGGTGGCCGTCGTCCGCGGCCCACCCTTAGCGGCGAGGGCCTGCTGAGTCAGCCGCTCACGCTCGCGGACCTGGTCGGCGGTGAGGTGGTTGGGGTCGCGGGTCGCGGTGGTGGCCTTGGCGGGCGTTAGGCAGGTCGCGCCGGCGCTCGCGGTGATGAGTGGCATCGGCCCGCCCACGACAGCCAGGGCCGCGACGATGGCTCCGGCCGCACGCCAAGCCCGCATCGCAAGCCCTCCCCGGGTTCGCCTGTCAAGGTACGGCGAACCTACCTCGCATCGATGTTCTTGAAAATAGGGAAATTCGGATTGGCACGCCTTTGGGAGGCTTCGGCCTGGGGTCGGTGAGGTGCGTGCGCCGCGGTCGTGTGACCAGGTACAGTGGTCTCCGCTCGCGGGTGTAGTTCAATGGCAGAACATCAGCTTCCCAAGCTGACAGTGCGGGTTCGATTCCCGTCACCCGCTCCAACTTCCGCCTCGTCGCCGCCTGTCGCGGGGTTTACTCGTCACCATGGACGACCGCCTGAGCGACTTCCAGCGTGAAGTGCGTGCCTTCACCGACGCCCGTGACTGGCACCGGTTTCATACGCCGAAGAACCTTGCCATGGCCCTTGCCGGCGAGGTGGGTGAGCTGCTCGCCGAGCTCCAGTGGCTGACGCCCGAGGAGTCCGCTCGGGTGATGGGCGACCCGGACGCCGGCGGCAGGGTGGCGGCCGAGATGGGCGACGTAGTGATCTACCTGGTGCGGTTGGCGGATGTGCTCGGCATCGACCTCGTCGATGTCGCCCGGGCCAAGCTGGCCGACTCCGCCAGGCGCTACCCGGTGGGCTGGCAGCCGGCGTCAGTCCGGGGCGAGGTCGTCTGAGGTCAGCAGTGACCTGATGCTCAGGTCGGCGGTCACCTCGCCGCCGCAGTCGGCGACCACCGTGGCGCATCCCACGGGCACCGCGCCGAGCGTGCGAGCGACGTCGTAAAGCGCCCTCACCTGGGCGCCTGTCGTGACCCAGTCGTCGACCACCAGTACGCGGTCGGCGGGGCTGATCAGCCGGCTGCGCACACCCAGGCCCAAGGTGCGGCCGCGGTAGTCGACCGCCGTCCGGGCCCAGGTCATGGGCTCGGCGATCTGGCGGTCGGCGCCTTCCTTGTGACCGGCGGCGAAGCCGACGCCCAGCGCCGTTGCCACCAGCGGGCCCAGCAGGTATCCGGTGACTTCCGGTGAGACCACGACCGTCGGGCGCGACGAGCGGAACAGGTCGGCGAGGGCTGGGCCGAGCGCGGAGATGATCTCGGGGTCGCGCCACCAGCCGGACATGTCGCTGACCAGGTGGGTGCTCTCCGGACCGGGGTCGATCCACCTGAAGGCGTGGATCAAGCGTTTCCTGAGGTCATCCACAGGAACTATCTTCCGCCTTTGGACAACCGACCCACATACCCTCATTCGATCGGCTGAACGTTTCACCGCAAAGCCGTACGAAAGCCATAGATCACTTTGACATCGGAAGTGGCGGTCTGGCTACGGTCCGCCGGTGACCGGAAAGCATCACCGCAGGTCCCAGGGGAGTCGGGTCAGCGCCGTGGCCTCGGCGGCCGTGGTTGGCGCGCTGCTCGTCGGGGGTGGGGTGGGCGCGGTCCAGTTGGTTGGGGCGCGGACGCCGGAGGCGGTAGAGATCACCGCGGGCCCTACGACGAGCGCACCCACCATCGAAGCGACCCCGACGCCGTCGAAGACGCCGCAGCGGGCATCGCGGGGCAAAGCTCGGGCCGCGGAGCCCACCAAGACGACACCCAAGACCAGCCCCAGCCCGAAGACCACGAAGACCGAAGTCGTCACCGGCACCGGTTCGTGCGGGGCGTCCTTCTACGACGAGCCGCAGGGCACGGCGAACGGTGAGACGTTCGACCCCGAGGCGATGACGGCCGCGCACAAGACCTGGGCCTTCAACACGCGAGTGCGGGTGACCAACCCGGACAACGGCAAGTCGGTCATCGTGCGGATCAACGACCGCGGTCCGTACATCGACGGGCGTTGCATCGACCTGTCGCGGGCGGCCTTCCGCGCGATCGCCTCGCTGGACCAGGGGCACGTCGAGGTACGGTACGAAATCCTGAAATGACCGGGTGAAAGGCAACCTTCGGCCAAGCCGATCGCGAACTTTGCACCAGGCGGTCAAAACCCCATCGGACGAGGGGTCAACTTCGTTCAGTCGCGCCCGTCGATCAGGCATGCTGTTCGGCGTACCCATGCGTTTGCTGCCACCGGGCCGCCGCCCGCTGAGCCCTGGTTCCCGCGCCGGCCTCGGCGCGGCCCTTGTGCTGCTCGCGCTCGTGTCCGCGATCGAGCTCGCGGACGGCTCGGAGGCCCGCTACATCGGCCTGATCGTGGCCGCGCCGTTCCTGGCCGCGGCCTTCGCGTCGTGGCGTGTGGTGTTGGGGGTGGGCGTGCTGGCCACCGCGGTCGGCGGGGCGTTCGCCCTGGCCGGGCGGGAAAACCGGCTGGCCAACGCGACCATCGTGGTGGGCATCGGCCTGGCGACGGCCATCGCGGCCGCGGTCGCCGTCATCCGCGAACGGCAGGCCGAGCGCATCGCCGAGCTCTCCCGGCTGGCCTCGGTGGCGCAGCAGGCGGTGCTGCGGCCGCTCGGGCCCCAGGTGGGCACGCTCGCGGTCGCGGGCCGCTACATCTCGGCCACGGCGGCCGCCGATATCGGCGGTGACCTCTACGAGGCGCTGGATACTCCGTACGGCGTCCGCATGATCATCGGAGACGTGCGGGGCAAGGGTCTCGACGCGGTACGCCTGGCCAGCATCGTGCTCGGCTCCTACCGCCACGTGGCGTACGAGCGGGCCGACCTGCGCGCGATCGTCGCCGACCTGGACCGGGCGGTGGCCCGCAGCGTCGGTGACGAAGACTTCGTGACGGCCGCGCTGGTGGAGGAGCGAGGCGGCACCCTCACGATCGTCAACTGCGGCCACCCGGCCCCACTGCTGCTGCGGCGCGGCGAGGTGATCCCGCTGGAGCCGCCGGCGCCGGCGCCACCACTGGGCTTCATGCCGGTGGTACGCCCGCGGGTGGAGCGCCTCGAACCGGGCGACCGCCTGCTGCTCTTCACCGACGGGCTGGGCGAGGCGCGGCGGGAGGGCGAGTTCTTCCCGACGGCTGACCGGGCCTGGCGGCTGCTCGGCCACGGCACGGTCGGAGACGGGCTTGCCTCGCTGGAGACCGCCCTGGTCGAGTGGGTGCACGGCCGCCTCGACGACGACATCGCGCTGGTGCTGATGGAGTACGCGGGCGCCCGCCCGGTCACCGCCGCCGCTGTCCCCAGCTGGGAAGTCGGCGCGCCGGAAAACTAGCCACGGGCGCAGTGTCGGCGTGCCGACTTGCCCGCGGGCTAATCGCCACTAAAGGGGACGAAACTTCGCCCCTGTGGCGACGGTCACCTTAGCTGTCTCCTTGTCGCTCGCTACTGACCGGTAATAAAATCAACTTACTGACCGGTAACCACTGCCCGGGAGCGGGGGCCAACGAGCATGACGCACTACAAGAGCAACGTCCGTGACCTTGAGTTCAACCTCTTCGAGGTCTTCGGAGCCGAGAGCGACGCGTTCGGCAAGGCGCCGTACTCGGATATCGACGCGGACACGGCCCGCAGCATCCTCGGCGAGATGGACCGGCTGGCGCGCGAAGACCTCGCGGCCGGCTTCTCCGCGGGTGACCGCACGCCGCCCGTCTTCGACGCCGCCGCTCACTCCGTCGCGATGCCGGAGGAGTTCCGCAAGTCGTACGACGCGTTCATGAAGGCGGAGTTCTGGCGGCTCGACCTGCCCGAGGTGATCGGTGGCACGCCCGCGCCCCGGGTGTTCTGGTGGGCGCTGGCCGACCTCGTGCTCGGCTCCAACGCGCCGGTCTGGATGTACGCGTCCGGCCCCTCCTTCGCCACGACCCTGCACCGCGAGGGCACGCCTGAGCAGAAGGAGTGGGCAAAGCTCTTCGTCGAAAAGCGCTGGGCGTCGACCATGGTGCTCACCGAGCCGGACGCCGGCTCCGACGTGGGTGCCGGGCGCACGCGGGCGATCCCGCAGCCGGACGGCAGCTACCACATCGAGGGCGTAAAGCGGTTCATCACGAGCGGCGAGCACGACCTGACGGAAAACATCATCCACTATGTGCTGGCCCGCCCGGTCGGCGTCGAGGGCGCCGGCGGCGCGGGCACCAAGGGCCTGTCGCTCTTCGTCGTGCCGAAGTTCCACTTCGATCCCAAGACCGGCGAGCTCGGCGAGCGCAACGGCGTCTTCGCCACCAACGTCGAGCACAAGATGGGCCTCAAGGTCTCGACGACCTGCGAGCTGACCTTCGGCGAGCACGGCACGCCGGCCAAGGGCTGGCTGCTGGGCGACGTGCACGAGGGCATCCGGCAGATGTTCCTCATCATCGAGTACGCCCGGATGATGGTCGGCACCAAGGCGATCGCCACCCTGTCGACCGGCTACCTCAACGCGCTGGAGTACGCCAAGGAGCGCGTCCAGGGCGCCGACCTGCTCCAGATGACCGACAAGACCGCACCCCGCGTGACGATCACGCACCACCCGGACGTGCGGCGGTCGCTGATGCTTCAGAAGTCGTACGCCGAGGGGCTGCGTGCGCTGGTCATGTACACGGCGACGTGGCAGGACCGGATCAACCTGGCCGAGGCGGCCGGCGACGAGCGTGCCGCCAAGATCGCCAAGAAGATCAACGACCTGCTGCTCCCGCTGGTGAAGGGCGTCGGCTCCGAACGGGCGTACGAGCTGCTCGGCCACGAGGCGCTACAGACCTTCGGCGGCTCCGGCTACCTCCAGGACTACCCGCTGGAGCAGTACGTCCGCGACTCGAAGATCGACACCCTGTACGAGGGCACGACCGCCATCCAGAGCCTCGACCTCTTCTTCCGCAAGGTGGTCAGGGACGGTGGCAAGGCGCTGCTGACCGTGGCCGGCGAGATCCAGGCGTTCCTGGAGAGCGAGGGCGGCAACGGCCAGCTCAAGGAGGAGCGGCTGTCGCTGGGCAAGGCGCTGGCCGAGGTGCAGACCATCCTCGGCACGATGACCGGATGGCTCGGCGAGGCACAGGGCGGCGAGCCGCGCGCGCTGTACAAGGTGGGTCTCAACTCCCGGCGCCTGCTGCTCGCACTCGGTGACCTGATCATCGCGTGGCTGCTCCAGCGCCAGGCCGAGGTAGCGCTGCGCGCGCTGGCCGGCCAGCCGTCGGCCGCCGACAAGTCGTTCTACGAGGGCAAGGTCGCCGCGGCTCGGTTCTTCGCGCACGAGGTGCTGCCGCGCATCGGCGCCGACCGCCGGATCATCGAGTCCACCAACCTCGAGCTGATGGATCTGCCCGAGGAAGCTTTCTAGTTTCCCGGGCCCGTGTCAGCTGCGGACCGTTGCTCCCGCCGGAGACCGCGGAGGCCGGCGGCTCGCTGGAGCGAGCCGAAATCCCCGGCCTCCGCTGCCGGGTCCGCGGGTCAAGCCCAAACCGCGCGACCAACAGCGGGCGGGTGAGGCTGCGGGAGCAACGGTCCGGACCAATGCCCTTACCGTAAGTTGATCAAGGTGCTGGCCTGGACATTTCGGGGCGCACGGGGTGACGGGACCGGCAAGGGTCCACGGCGCTACATGGCGGGCCGGCCGCCGGCCACTGTCTGTGACGCAGCGTCAGCAGGCTCGGCTGAGAAACTTCCAGATCTTGGAGAGTTAAGGTTGAAATAGCGCCCTAACTCTCCAAGATCTCGAATCTTCGGCCGCAGGCACCGGCGACGGCGGTTACTCACTGCGACGTTTTCGGTTCTCCCATCGCGTGGGTCGGCAATAGGCATTGTGGACAAACACCGCGGGCCGCGCATCGCCGGGCGGCAAGGGGGTCGACCGCGACCAAACGCGAGGGTGGGCGCGACCAACAGCGGACGGGTGAGGCCGCGGGAGCAACGGTCTGGACCACGGCGGACGTCGCGGTAGCTCAATTCTCGATTTTGGTTGGTTTCTGACCTTCCCGGCCAATCGGACGCTGTAATGGTCGGATGGGCATCAGCGGCGGGATTTTCCTGATCGCGCTGGGCGCCATGCTGGCGTTCGCGATCCGGTTGGATCCATGGTGGATCGACATCGACACGGTCGGCATCGTGCTCATCCTCGCCGGCGTAGCCGTGATCCTCGTGACCCTCTGGTATTGGCAGGACCGGCGGCGGCGCGTCGTCCGCTCGTGGGTCGAGGAAAACCGGCTCTCACACCAGACGGGTGACGGTGGCTCGCAGCCCCCGATCCCGCCGGACGCCCCACCGCCACCGTCGCCGTCGGGTTAGCCCCGAGCCGTGTGCGTGTCCGCGAGCGCCGCCTTGCCTGGCTCGATGTCGGCCCACGCGCCCTCGAAGCGGTGCACCGCCAGGCCGCTGGTCCGCAGGCCGTCGGAGTCACGCATGGCGACCGGGTCGAGCAGGCCGGAGAGGTCGGAGATCGTCGGATTGTGCCCGATGACCAGCACAGTGCCCGCGTCGCCGGCCGCCCCTCGGATGAGATCGAGCAGGTCGCGCGCGGTCCCCCCGTACACCATCGGCTCGTAACGGACCTCGGGCCCGGAACCGCCGAGTGCCAGGGCGACCCCGTGCCAGGTCTGGCGGGTCCTCTTCGACGGCGAGCAGATGACCTCGGCCGGCAGCAGGTCACGGCGGTGGAGCCAGGCCCCGACCGCGGCGGCGTCGGCGTGGCCACGTGCCGTGAGTGGCCGGTCGATGTCGGCGGTGCCCGCGGGGCGCTCGGCCTTGGCGTGGCGCAACAGCACGATGGTGCGTTCCGTCATGTGTCACAGCTTGCCTGATTGAGGGACGAAACACCTGGGTAAGCAAGGCTTATGGGTATCGGTGGAAGCATTTTCCTCATCGCCTTGGGCGCGATCCTCGCGTTCGCGGTCGAGGCCAACCTCGGTTGGCTCGACATCAACGTCGTCGGTTGGGTGCTCATGATCGCCGGCTTCGCCGGACTCGTGCTCACTCTCTGGTTTTGGCAGAACCGCCGCCGCACTATCGTCCAGCCGACCGTAACCGAGCGGGTCGTGCCGGCGCAGACCGAGCGGATCGAGGAACGCCGCGAGGTGCGCCGCCCGAGCGGCCGGCTCTACGAGTAGATCGCGAAGTAGATCGCGATGTGGTGGCACAGCGCGGCCACCAGCGTGCAGGCATGAAAGAACTCGTGGTGGCCGAAGACCGTCGGCCACGGATTGGGGCGGCGTAGCGCGTAAAACACGGCGCCGACCGTGTACGCCACGCCGCCCACGATCAGTAGGACCAGCGCGGCGGTGCCGCCGCGCCGCCCGATGTCGGGCAGCACCGCGATCGCGACCCAGCCCAGCCCGATGTAGAGCGGCGCGGACGCCCAGCGCGGCGCGTGCGGCCAGAAAAGCTTGAGCACCACGCCACCCACGGCGCCGATCCACACGATCGCGAGCAGGATCGTCGCGGGCTTTTGCGGGAGCAGGAGCGCGCAGAACGGCGTGTATGTGCCCGCGATGAAGATGAAGATCATGGAGTGGTCGAGGCGCCGCATGATCTGGAAGCCGCGCGGCGTCCACACGCGGCGGTGGTAGAGGGCGCTCGTGCCGAAGAGCCCGCACACCGTGAGGCTGTAGATCACGCAGGTCACCAGTGGCGCGGTGCCGGGACGCGTGGCGGCCAGCGAGCAGAGCACGACGCCGCAGACCGCGGCCACGAAGAACGCGTACGCGTGCAGCCAACCGCGCATCCGCGGCTTGCCCACGTCGACCGGGCGAAGCCGGACAGGTGCGTCAGTCGTCACGGCATCCAGGTTACGACACCGTAGGTTACTTGCAAGTAGACCTGAGACATCGGGCACGATGACGTCATGCACACCCGCCGCGCCGGCTCCGCCGCCCTGCTGCTCGAGTGCGCGGACGGCGCCGAGGTGGAGGCGTGGCGGGCCGAGCTGTGGCGCCGCCGCGAGCGGGGCGAGCTGGCCGCCGCCGAGATCGTCCCGGCCGCGCGCACCGTCCTCCTCGACGGCCTGGCCGACCCCGAAGAAACGGCCGGCCTGGTCGCCAGTTGGGCGCCGCCGCCGGCCGCCAGCACCGCGCCGGGCCCGCTCGTCACAATCACCGTCTGGTACGAGGGAGAAGACCTCGCCGCGGTAGCAGCCGAGTGGCACGTGCCAGTTGCGGAGGCGGTGAAACGCATCGCCGGCACAGAGCTGCGGGTGGCGTTCTGCGGCTTCGCACCCGGGTTCGCATACCTGACCGGGCTGCCGTGGTCGGTACGCCGCCTCGACACCCCGCGGCCTCGCGTGCCCGCCGGCTCGGTGGCCCTGGCCGGGGAGTACGCGGGCATCTATCCCACCGCCTCGCCAGGTGGGTGGCGGTTGATCGGTCACACCGACGCCGAGCTGTTCGACATACACCGGGATCCACCGGCCCTGCTGGCGCCCGGCACGCGCGTGCGGCTGGTCGCCGCGTGATCGAGGTGCTGCGGGCGGGTCCGCTCACGACGGTGCAGGATCTGGGCCGCCCCGGCTTCGCCCATCTCGGTGTGCCACGCGCCGGTGCGCTCGACGCGCCGGCGTTGCGGCTGGCCAACCGCCTGGTCGGCAACCCCGCAGGCGCGGCGGGGCTGGAGGTGACGGCGGGCGGGTGTTCGCTGCGGCTGCCGTCCGCCGGGACTGTGGCGCTGACCGGTGCCTGCGCGCCGTTTTTGGTGGCCGGGCGGCCGGCTGGCTTCGGGCTGCCCGTGCCGGTGCCGGCCGGCGGCGTGGTCACGGTCGGTCGCGCGGTGCACGGCGTCCGCTCGTACCTGGCCGTCGGCGGTGGCATCGAGGTGGAGCCGGTGCTCGGGAGCCGGTCGACCGACACGCTCTCCGGGCTGGGGCCGCCACCCCTTCGCGACGGCGACGCGCTCCCGCTCGGGCCGGCCGCCGAGCCGTCCACTGTGGACTTCGTGCCGTGGCGACCGCCGCCGACGGCGCTGGCGCTCCGCATCGCGCTGGGACCGCGAGCCGACTGGTTCACGGACGAGGCGGTGGCGGCGCTGCTCGGCACGGTGTACACGGTGAGTCCGGTCAGCAACCGCGTCGGCGCGCGACTCACCGGCGTCGCCCTGACCCGCGCGGTGGTCGAGGAGCTGCCGAGTGAGGGCATCGTGCTCGGGGCGGTACAGGTGCCGGCGAGCGGCCAACCGCTGATCTTCTTGGCGGATCACCCCACCACCGGCGGATACCCGGTGATCGGGGTGATCGAAGACGTAACGCCGCTCGCGCAGGCGGTGCCCGGTACTACCGTGACCTTCCATGGACCTCAACGCTGACCTGGGCGAGGGTTTCGGCGCCTGGCGCCTCGGCGACGACGACGCGCTGCTCGACGTGGTCACCTCGGCAAACGTGGCGTGCGGCTTCCACGCCGGCGACCCGGGCACGATGCGGCGCGTGTGCGCGGCCGCGGCGGAGCGGGACGTCGCGGTGGGCGCGCAGGTCGGCTACCGCGACCTTGCCGGCTTCGGCCGGCGGCGGATCGAGTACACCTTCGCCGACCTGCGCGACGACGTGCTCTACCAGATCGGGGCGCTGGACGGCTTCTGCCGGGTGGCGGGCATCCGCGTGCGATACGTGAAGCCGCACGGCGCCCTCTACAACACGGCGGCCGTCGACGAGGCGCAGGCGGCGGCGGTGGTGGCCGCGGTGGTCGACTACGACAGCTCGCTGCCGGTGCTCTGCCCGCCCGGCTCGGTGCTCGCCCAGCTCGCGACCGGTGCGGGGCTGCGGGCGGTGGCGGAGGGCTTCGCCGACCGGGGATACCAGGCGAGCGGCGCGCTCGTGCCCCGATCGTCGCCCGGCGCGCTGGTGGAGTCGCCGGACGAGGTGGCCGCGCGGGCGGTGCGGATGGCGGTGGAGTCGAGGGTGCGCACGGTCGACGGGGTGGAGCTGCGCCTGCCGGTGGAGTCGATCTGCGTACACGGCGACACGCCCGGTGCGGTCGCGCTCGCTCGTGGGGTGCGTTCTTCTTTGGAAGGGGCGGGCGTCTCGCTAGGCGCCTTCGTCAAGTCCTCTGAGGACGAGCGGTAGGCGTGCGGTGCCTTCCGCGGTGACGTTGATCGGCACACCCCAGTCCTGGCGGGTGAGGTGGCAGGCGGCGTGCTCGGCCTCGGCGTCGCAGGTCGCGGCCTGCGCCATCACCTGGAGCACGCCGTCTTTTACGGCGGGGTTGAGCACGAGCCGGCGGGAGAGCTCGGTGGTCGTGCCGGCGCCGTCGAGCAGCAGCTCGGGTGGAGACGCCGACACCTCCAAGCGCGTCGACGGGCCGAACGACTCGTCCAGCTTTTGCCCCGGCGCCGGTGTGAAAACCACGTCGAGCCGCACCTCGCCGGGGGTGAGGTCGGTCGGTGGGCGCTCGGTGCGATGGCGGGCACCGGCCACCGTCGCCGCCTGCGGGATCGCGCCGGGCGCCAGCCGCACGATCCGGTGGGCTCCCGACTCGACGACGAGCACGCCGCCGTCGGCCGCCAGCACCACGTCGCTCGGCTCGGCCAGGTCACTGGCCACAGTGGACACCGCGTCGGTGGCGGGGTCGTAGCGGCGGACGGCGCCGTTGTAGGTGTCGGCCACCAGCACCGAGCCGTCCGGCAGGGCGCACACGCCGAGCGGGTGCTGCATCAGCGCCTGGCTCGCCGGCCCGTCCATGTGGCCGAAGTCGAAGAGTCCCTGGCCGACCGCGGTGTGCAGCACACCGTCGCGGATGTAGCGGAGGGCCGAGGTCTCACTGTCGGCGAGCCACAGCGTCGTCCCCCGCGCCTCCGCGGAAAGGCCGGAGGGCTGCGCGAGCCACACATCCGGGATCGGGCCGTCGCGGAGCGCCTCGACGGTCGTGCCCGCGTACATGCCGGTGGTGCGCTTGACCGGGTCGAACCACCACAGCTGGTGGATGCCGGCCATCGCGACGATCACCCGGTCGTCGTACCAGGCGACGTCCCACGGCGAGGATAGGTTGGCGGCGAGCGCGTCGTGCGCATGGTCGTCCACAGTGGAACGCCAAGGATTTCCGCTGCCGGCGATCGTGGTGACCTCGCCGGTCTCCAGCCGCAGGCCGCGGAGCAGGTGGTTGACGGTGTCGGCGACCACGACGTCGTATCCGGCGATGCCGGCCTCGTGCTCGGGGAGCAGGCACACGCCCTGCGGCTCCGAGAAGGCCGCTGCCTCCGGCCCGCCGTCGGCCCGCCCGCGCTGTCCCGAACCGATCCGCCGCACGACCGTCTCACCGTCGGGCGCCAGCTCCACCAGCGAATGGTGCGCCGAGTCGGAGACGAGCAGGTTGCCGCTGGGCAGCACGAGCGCCTTGCCGGGGAAGCGGAGGGTGGTGGCCGGGTCGGCCGGCGGCACGTACGGCCCGTCGCCCCGGTGCAGCGTGCCCTTGGCCTCGTGGGTCGCGACAAGCTCGTCGAACAGGCGGCTCAGCCCTTCGGCGTGCCCCTCGCCCGCCATCGAGGCGACGACGTACCCCTCCGGGTCGACGACGGAGAGGGTTGGCCAGGCCTTGGCCGCGTACTGCTGCCAGGTCTCCAGCTCCGGATCGTCGAGGACCGGGTGAGCCACGCCGTACCGCTCGACGGCGGCGGCGAGCGCGTCGGCGTCCCGCTCGTGCTCGAACTTCGGCGAGTGCACGCCGATGACCACGAGCACGTCGCCGTACGTCTCTTCGAGGGGGCGCAGCTCGTCGAGGACGTGCAGGCAGTTGATGCAGCAGAACGTCCAGAAGTCGAGCAGCACGATCTTGCCGCGCAGGTCGGCGAGCTTGAGCTGCCTTCCCCCGGTGTTGAGCCAGCCCCGCCCGCGCAGCTCGGGTGCCCTCACCCGGGCGTGCCGGCCGGTGGGGGACGGACGCTCCGCCACTGGCCGTTCGGCTTTCGCGCGGTCAGCCAGTGGCTGGTCGGCTTTCGCGCGGTCAGCCAGTGGCTGGTCGGCTCTCGTGTTGTCAGCCAATGGCCCTTCGGCTCTCGTGCTGTCAGCCACTGGCCGCCGGCTTGAGGCAGAGCACCTCGTCCTTGCCACCGTCGCCGGCGAGCACGATGTGCGGTTGACTCTTGTCGGCGCACTTGTCCGCGGTGTCCTCCTTGGACACCACCGTGAACGCATTGGCCTCGTCGCACTGCGCCGCGACCGCGCCGGTGGTGCCGGACTGCTTGACGCAGGTGCCGACGTCCGGGCTGAAGGCGCCGTCGGAGCCGCGCAGCGTGAGGAGCCACACGAAGCCCAACGGGACGATCACCAGCAGTGCCGCGGCGACCACCACCAGCACGAAGACGCGCAGGTTGCGCTCCTTCGGCGGCGCGTCTCCCTCAGGCTTGGCAGGTGCCTCCGTGGCCGCCGTCCGGTCCGGCTGGAACGAATTGAAGCGGTCCTGCTCGTTGTCTTGCGGCCCAACCCAGGCGCCGCCTTGGGGTGCCCCCGGCGGGAAGCCGGCGGCTGGGAAGGTGGCCGTGCCGTGCGGCGGCCCCTGCGGCGGCTGGAACGCACCGTGGGGGCCGGGCGGGTCCTGGGATCCGTAACCACCTGGTGGACCGTGCGGTGGCTCGAAGCCTCCGGGCGGCCCTTGGTGCGGCCCGAAGCCGCCCCCGGGTGGCCCTTGGTGGGGTGGTTCGAACCCTCCAGGTGGCCCCTGGTGTGGCCCGAATCCACCGCCGGGTGGCCCCTGGTGCGGGTCGAAGCCCCCAGGTGGCCCCTGAGGCGGCCCTTGGCGCGGGTCGAACCCTCCGGGCTGGCCCTGCGGTGGCGGGAAGCCGCCTGGTGGCGGCGGGTAGGTCGAAGGTGGGAACGTCGCAGGGCCAGGCGGGCCGCCGAACCCCTGCGGTGGCTGGTTGGGCCCCATCGGGCCGGCAGGGCTGCCCGGCGGCGGACCGACCGGGCTGCCGATGCCAACCGGACTGCCGGGCCCGACCGGGCTGCCAGGTCCGACCGGGCTGCCAGGGTGGCCGTCGCCGTATGGCGAGCCGCCCGAAAAGACACCGGTGGGCTCGGAGTACGGCGCGGCCGGCGAACCGGGCGGTCCCGGCGGAGCGCTGGACGGCGGCGGGGCGACGCGCGCGCTGGCCGACACGCTGCCCTGGCGGGGCGCGGGAGGCGGCGGTGGCGGCGCATCGTCCGGGTCAACCGGCGCCGGCCGGCCGTAAACACGCGGCTGAGGCGTCGACACCTGCGGCGGCACCGGCTGCTCGGTAGGCGGCGTGACCCGGCTGGCGACGGGCACCGAGGCACTAGCCGACACCGGCTTGGGCTCGACACCGGGCGTACGCGGCTGCGGCACCGGCGGCGCGGCATCCGGATGCGGCTGGCCGAACTCGTGGCCATTGGAGCCAAAGGGACCAGCACCCGGCACCGACGCGGCGCCACTGGGCCGGGGCGCCGACGCACGCGCGGGCGGCGCGTCGTCGTCCACACTGAACAGCCCACGGCCACTACTCGGCTCATCCGGCGGAGGCGTGCCGAGGTTGGCGCCCGGTACCCGCACCTCCTGACCCTCGAAGGGCCGCGGTGGCGGTGTGTCTTCACGCTCCGGCTGGCGGTGACCGGCAGCGAAGCGGGGCTGGTCGTAGCCACCCGCTTCGGCGCGCGCCGGCTCGTAGCCGCCGCTGTCGGGGCGTGCTGGTTCGTAGGCGCCACTGTCGGGGCGTGCTGGTTCGTAGCCGCCGCTACCCGGCCGGCCGGATTCGAAGCCGCGGCCAGCTGGGCGGCTCGACTCGAAGCCGCCGCCTTCGTAGTGCCCCGGCTCGAAGCCGCCTGGCGCCGGTCGGCCAGGCTCGCGACCGCCCGGCTCGTAGCCGCCGGCATCGGGATGCCCGGGCTCGAAGCCGCCGGCGTCCTGCCGACCGGGCTCGAAGCCGCCGGCGTCGTGGCGCCTGGGCTCGTAGCCGCCGGCGTCGTGGCGGCCCGGCTCAAAGGCGGCGGGCTCATGGCGCCGAGGCTCGAAGCCGCCCGCGTCATGGCGGCTGTTTTCAAAGCCACCCGCTTCGGGACGACCAGGCTCGAAGCCACCCGGCTCCGGCCGCCCGGGCTCGAAGCCACCCGGCTCGCGATGGCCCGGCTCGAACCCGCCGTCATGACGGCCGGACTCGAAGCCGGCTGGCTCATGACGGGTGGAGTCGAAGCCGCCAGCGTCGTGGCGGGTCGGTTCGAAGCCGCCAGCGTCATGACGGCCGTGGTCGAAGCCGCCGGCGTCGTGGCGGGTCGGTTCGAAGCCGCCGCCAGCGTCGGGGCGGCCTGGCTCGAAGCTGCCGGCATCGTCGCGGGCGGGCTCGAAATCGCCGGGCCGGAAGCCGTTGCCGGCGCGGCCGCCGAAGTCGACGCCGCCCTCGGGGAAGCGACCGCCACCACCGGCACTGGGGCCGAACGAGCCGGGCTCCGATCCGTCTGAGTCGCGGCCGCCGAAGTCGGCGCGGCTGGGCGGACCGGCGTCGAAGGACCGGTCGGGCTCGGCCGGGCCACCGTCGGGGTGTCCCAGGGCCTCGTAGCGGCTTGGTGGCTCGGCGCGCCCGGAGCGGCCGGAGTCGAAGGCGTCCGGCCACGCGGTACCGAAGCCGCCGCTGCCGCGCGGGCCTGGACCTGGCTCGAAGCCGCCGTCGTCGCGCTGGCCTGGACCGGCGAAGCCGCCGTCGTCGCGTTGGCCTGGGCCGGCACCGAAGCCGCCGCTGTCGCGCGGGCCTGGACCTGGCTCGAAGCCGCCGTCGTCGCGCTGGCCTGGACCGGCGAAGCCGCCGTCGTCGCGTTGGCCTGGGTTGGCGCCGAAGCCTTCCCCGCGGTCGGCCTGACCGAAGCCTTCGCGACCGCCCTGCCCGTAAACCCCACCGCCGGCGGGGCCGAAGCCTTCACGATCGCCTGCGGGGCCGAAGCCTTCACGAGGTGGACCGCCCGCCGGGCCGAATGCCGCGTCGCGGGGCATCGGCTCTAGCGGCTCGTAGCGACCGGGCTCGCGCTTGGGCAGGTCGCCCCGCGCGGCGAGGGGCTCAGGTGGTGAGCCAGGGGGCGGCAGGTCAGGCGGGGGGAAGCCGAGGCCCGGCTGGTATCCGGGCGGGAAGCCACGATCATCGCCATGGACCGGGGCGGAAGCCGGCGGTGGTGTGCCGGGCGGGACCGGCGGCGGGAAGGTCGCGGGCGGCGCGGTCGGGGCCGGCGGCCAGGAGCCAGCTGGTGCCCATGCCTCGGGTGGCAGCCCCACCGGCTCGGCAGCCGGGGGCGGCACCGAGTGGGAGCCCGGCGGCACGGAGGCGGAACCCTGCGGCACCGAGGCCGAACCCTGCGGCACGGACGCGGAGCCCTGCGGGACGGAGGCGGCGCCCTGCGGGCGGGCGCTGCCGTAAGCGCCACCCTGTGGCACCGACGCCGAACCCGAGGTGCCACCCGGACCGGGTGGTGGCGGGTATGCGGCTGGCGGGGGCGGGTAAGCGGCCGGCGGCGGGTATGCGTCGGGCTGGGGAGACCAGCCAGCGGGGAAGGTAGGTGCGGGCGGAGCCGGCTCGGCACCGCCGGGCGGTGGTGCGTCCCACGGTGGGGCGGCACCCCACTCGCTGTCGTGCGCCGCCTGGGGCGCGGGTCCGCTGGCGCCCCGCGCAGCGTCGTCCGGCTCGTGGCCGGGGTGCTGCGGGCCCTCGGACGTCATGTTGCGCCTCCTCCATCGCATCTCGGCCGAGCCGCCTCCGCGCGGGAGGTCCGGCTGGGCCGGCCGTGCAAATCGCCGGCCCTTCGCACGCTGCGCTGTCAAACGGTGGTCGATCGATGACGGCGGGTGCGTGGTCAGTGGCGGCGACCCCGCCAACCGTACCGGGCGCTCGCAGCCATGAGGAATCCCGGTCTCAGGACCTGTAAATGCCCGTAGAGGCCGGCACACATGCCAACGACCCGCCCGGTGAAACCGGACGGGCCGTCGATCTGAGTAGCGAAACTACCCGTAGTGACGCTGCGCGATGATGCGGATCTCGTCGCGCACGGCAGGCGAGTTGGCCTGGCTGAGCGCGCGCTCGATGGCGCGAGCGCGGCGCGAGGCCTCCCGGCGGCTGCGGTAGCGGTCGATCATCTTCATGGCATTCCCTCCCCCTGTGCTCTCGTCTATTGAAGCGCGAGGGAGGGGTGGGCGGCCAACGATTATTAGGTGAGGTCGGCCACCCGCCGAACAAACTAAGACCAAGCCAGGAGTGTGGCCTCCGGATCGGTGAGGAAAGCGCCTACATCGCGGAGGAACTTGGACCCTTGCTCGCCGTCGATGACCCGGTGGTCGAACGAGAGGCCGAGCGTCGTGACCTGGCGCACACGGATCTTGCCCTTGTGCACCCAGGGCGCCTCCTTCACCATGCCGAGCGCCAGAATCGCCGACTCACCAGGCGGCAGGATCGGCGTGCCGGTGTCGACGCCGAAGATGCCGACGTTGGTGATGGTGAAGGTGCCGCCGGACATGTCGGCCGGCGAGGTGCGCCCCGACTTGGCGGTCTGCACCAGCTCGGTCATCGCGTCGGCGAGCTCGCGCAGCGACAGCCGCCCGGCGTCCTTGATGTTGGGCACGATGAGGCCGCGGTCGGTGGCGGCGGCGATGCCCAGGTTGACGTACTGCTTGACGACGATCTCGTCGCCGGCCCACGTCGAGTTGACGATGGGGTGGCGGCCGATCGCCAGCAGGACCGCCTTGGCGACCACCAGCAGTGGGGAAATGCGCACATCGCGCCACTCCGGCAGCGTGCGCAGCCGGTCGAGCGCCTTGATCGACCGGGTCATGTCGATCGTCAGGAACTCGGTGACGTGCGGCGCGCTGAACGCCGACGAGACCATGTTTTCCGCGGTGAGCTTTCGCACGCCCTTGACCGGGATGCGCTGCTCACGCTCGGACGAGAAGGCCGGCGCGGCCGCGGGAGCCGACACCGCCGCCTGCACGTCGTCGCGCGTGATCGAGCCCTGCGGGCCGGTGCCGGTCAGGCCGGCGAGGTCGACGCCGAGGTCTCGGGCGAGCTTGCGTACCGGCGGCTTGGCGAGGGCCCGCGCCGGAGGCGCTGGCGCCTCCTCGACCGGCGGAGGCGGCGGGGGAGCGGGAGCTACCTCTACCGGAGGCGGGGAGACCGCGGCGGTACTCCCATTTGCTTTTCGGGGGCGACGCGACGCCGCGGCCGTCCGCGGGCCGTAACCCACCAGGACCGGGGTGCGCTCGGGCTCGGCCGGCGGCTCGCCGGCGTCCGGGTCGGTGTCGATCGAGATGATCGGGGTGCCGACCTCGACTGTCGTGCCCTCTGCCTGGTGGATCGCGTGGACCTTGCCGGCCCACTTGGCCGGGATCTCGACCGCGGCCTTGGCGGTCTCGACCTCGACGATCGGCTGGTTGAGCTCGATGGTGTCGCCCACGGCCACGAGCCACTTGAGGATCTCGCCCTCGACAAGGCCCTCGCCGAGGTCGGGGAGGGGAAACTCCTTGATCCGCGACATCCCGCTCACCAGCCGAAGGTGCGGTCGACGGCGTCGAGCACCCGGTCGAGGTCGGGCAGGAAGTCCTCCTCCAGCCGCGCGGCCGGATAGGGCGTGTCGAAGCCGGTCACCCGCAGCACCGGCGCCTCCAGGGAGTAGAAGCACTCCTCGGTGATCCGGGCGGCGATCTCGGCGCCGAGCCCCACGTTGCTGGGCGCCTCGTGCACGACCACGCATCGGCCGGTGCGGCGCACCGACTCGTAGACCGGCTCGAGGTCGAGCGGCGACAGCGTGCGCAGGTCGAAGACCTCCAGATCGCGGCCATCCTCGGCCGCGGCGGTCGCCGCGTCGAGGACGGTGCGCACCATCGGGCCGTAGGCCAGCACCGTCGCGTCGGTGCCGGGGCGCAGCCGCCGCGAGGCGTGCAGCGGGTAGGTGGCCTCCGTGTCGACGTCACCCTTTTCGTGATAGCGCCGCTTGGGCTCGAAGAACACGATCGGGTCGTCGGAGGCGATGGCCTGCTGGATCATCGTGTACGCATCCTGCGGCGAGCTGCACGCCACCACCTTGAGGCCGGCGGTGTGCGAGAAGTACGCCTCGGGCGACTCGGAGTGGTGCTCGACCGCGCCGATGCCCCCGCCGAACGGTATGCGGATCACCATGGGCACCTTGACCTTGCCCTGCGACCGGTAGTGCATCTTCGCGACCTGGGAGACGATCTGGTCGTACGCCGGGTAGACGAAGCCGTCAAACTGGATCTCGCACACCGGGCGGTAGCCGCGTATCGCGAGGCCGATGGCGGTGCCGATAATGCCCGACTCGGCCAGCGGGGTGTCGATGACCCGGTCCTCGCCGAAGTCTTTTTGCAGGCCGTCGGTGATGCGGAAGACGCCGCCCAGCTTGCCCACGTCTTCGCCCATGATGAGCACCTTGGGGTCTTGCTCCAAGGCGCGGCGGAGACCGGCGTTGAGCGCCTTGCCGATGGTGAGCTTTTCGGCCATCAGTGCGCACTCCCCTCGAACGAGTCCAGGTACTCGGCGAGCCGCTCCCGCTGGGCGTCCACCAGGGGTGAGCCGTTGGGATAGGCGTGGTCGAAGAGGGTCAGCGGGTGCGGATCAGGCATGGCGAGCACCCGCTCGCGCAGATGAAGGGCCTCCTGCTTGGCCTGCTCGTCGACCTCGGCGATGAAGTCGGCGTCGGCGATCTGCTGCTTTTCCACGAACGCGCGTACGCGGGCGATCGGGTCTTTGGCCGCCCACTCCTCGACCTCGCTGGCCACGCGGTAGCGCGTCGGGTCGTCGGTGGTGGTGTGTGCGCCCATCCGGTACGTGTACGCCTCGATCAGGGTGGGCCCCTGCCCGTGGCGGGCGCTGTCGAGCGCGGCCCGGGTCACCGCGTACGTGGCGAGCACGTCGTTGCCGTCGACCCGCAGGCCGGGGAAGCCAAAGCCGTCCGCCCGCCGGTAGAGGGGGATGCGGGTCTGCTTTTCGATCGGCTCGGAGATCGCGTACTGGTTGTTTTGGCAGAAGAAGACGATCGGCGAGTGGAACACGCTGGCCCAGATGAACGCCTCGTTGACGTCGCCCTGCGAGGCGGCGCCGTCGCCGAAGTAGCAGATCACGGCCTCGCCGTCGTCGCCGCCGACCTTGCCGTCCTTGGTGATGCCCATGGCGTATCCGGTCGCGTGCAGCGTCTGAGCGCCGATCACGATCGTGTACATGTTGACCTTGAACTCGATCGGATCCCACGCGCCCTGGTCGACGCCGCGGAAGAGGCTGAGCGGCATGATCGGGTCGATGCCCCGGCAGTAGAGCACGCCGTGCTCGCGGTAGGTGGGGAAGGCCATGTCCTGCGGCCGCAGGGCCCGCCCGGAGCCCACCTGCGCCGCCTCCTGCCCCAGCAGGCTGGCCCAGATGCCCAGCTCACCCTGGCGTTGGAGGGCGGTGGCTTCGGCGTCGAGGCGGCGGATCACCACCAGGTCCCGGTAGAGGCCCCGGTACTCCTCGTCGGTGAAGTCGACCGTGTACTCCACGCCGTCGGCGCCGACGGACTTTTCGATCCGCTCCCCGTCCGGGGTGAGTAACTGGACGAAATCCGGCGCTGGTTCGCCGGCAACCTCCTTGCCGCGGGCTGGAGCTCCGCGGTCGCCCTTCGCCATCCGTCTCTCCCTGTCGTCGGTGCGGCTGCCGGGGGTGTCCCGGACCGCGCGGCTCGGTCGCCACGCCTAGCCCGGGTGTGGGTTGCCGCGTGGCGGTGGCGGCGGACCGTCTCGTGATCACCGCGGCTGGGCGGAGACTACGGCGGCGGTGCCGTCGGGTCCATATTCGCAGAGGTGAGGAGGCTCTCTATAGAGCCACCTCAGATCCGGCGGCCGCCATCTTCATCTGTTGGCTGGTAGTGGCGTATTTCCCCTCTTCGGTCAAGGCCACCAGCAGTGGGCCAAGATCGCCACTGGGAGCGGATTGGGCGGATTAAGGCGGAAAGTTGGCACATTGACACGCCCGCCAGCGGTGGCGCTGTGTGTCGCGTTGGCCCACTCTGTGTGAGGACCTTGACGCAAAGGAGCTTCGGTCGTGCCGCAGTCCGGGGACAGCCCGGTGCCACTGCTCGTTCGCCACCGGCGGACGGGCGGCACACACGTCGCGGTGCGGCGGGTCGCCGGCGTGCACCGGGCAGGCGGCCTGGCAGGTCCCACCAGGCGGTACACGGTGATCGTGGTCATGCTCGCCACCATGTCGTCACTGCCGATCATCGCGGCCATCGGCACCGGCTCGGCAAACGTGGGTGATTCGGTCGACGCGAGCGGCACCACGCCGTTCATCGCGCCGCCCTCCGAAGGGCCGGCGGTCGTGCCGCCGCCCCCGCCGCCCACCGTGCCGGTCGAGGTGCCCGTGCCGGCGGGCGTGGCGGAGCAGCTGCGCGCGGTGGCACCCAAGCGGGAGCCCCGCCAGCGACGCCCGGTGCGAAAGCTCAAGCGGCCGGTGCGCGCCACCGAGTCGGCGCCCGCGCCCGCACCACCCCGGCCGAGCAGGCCGGTGAAGCCGACGAAGCCCTCGCCTTCGCCTTCGCCGTCTCCCTCGCCCACGCCGTCGCCGCGGCCGCCGCTCATTCCCCGGCCGCCGCTGCCATCCGCGCCATATGTGCCGCTGCCACCGTCGGCGAGCCACTCGGTGCCGCCCACCGGACTGCCGACCTGCTGGCCCGATCTCGATGCCTGCCTGTCGGATCCGAGCGCTAGCGTCCGGCCATGACTGTTCACTATCAGGTGACGTTCTCGACCGCCGATCCGCACGGGTTGGCGGCGTTCTATGCCGAGGCGGTCGGCTACGTGGTGGAAGACCACTCCGCCCTGATCAAGTCGTTGCTGGAGCAGGGCCAGACCACCGAGGCGGAGGTGGAGACCGTCGACGGGCGGCTGCGCTGGCGCAAGTACGCGGCGATCCGTGACCCCGAGGGCCCATTCGACGAGTTCTCCGGCGCCGGCCGCGGCGGGCGGATGCTCTTCCAGGACGAGCCGACACCCAAGACCGCCAAAAACCGGCTGCACCTCGACCTGCACGTCGGTGACCGGCAGGCCGAGGTGGTCGAGCAGCTGACCAAGCTCGGCGCGCGCCGGCTGTGGGACGCCTCGCTCGGCCCGATGAGCTGGGTCACGATGGCCGACCCCGACGGCAACGAGATCTGCGTCAGTTGAGGTCGTCGCGGTTGGCCTCGAGCCAGGCGTCCAGGGCCGCCGGGTCGCTGGGGTCGATGCCCTCCGCGATCAGCTGGGCCACCGCCGCCGTGGCAGGGCTGCGCCGCTCGCCGGTCGTGTAGAGGCGGACGAACTCCGGCACCATCTCCTCGATCGCGGCGTCGGTGCGTTCCGCCGCCGTCGCGGGCAGGCCGCGCTGACGGTTGGCGTATTTGGCCCAGGCCCGCACCACGCGCGGCAGCATCGCGGCGTCGTCCATGTCGAGCACCGCCCGCCGGTGCACCCAGTCGAGCAGAAAGAGGCCGGCCACCGCCGGGCTCCACCGCATCGGGTCCGGGTCGGGAAACGTCGCCGTGTGGTCGAAGACCAGGCTGAGGCAAAAGTGCAGCGACGGCAGCTCCGCCTCGGAGACGTGGGTCAGCCCGAAACGGGCCGCCTCCGAAGAGTCGAGAAACCGGCGTACCAACTGCGTGCGTTCGTCGGGCGAGAGCGGCTCGGGCTCGGCCGGCACCGCGGCGAGCGCGGGCGCGGGCAGCAGCGCCAGCCGGGCGCCGGCCAGCGCGCGGTCGGTGGCGAGCGAGCCCTCCTCCGGCAGGTTGGTCAGGCCGTCGGTGATCCGCAGATGGCGGGCCACCTCACCGCGGAGCCGGCGGGGGTCCTCCTCGCGAAACCAGGTCAGCTCGTCGCCCGCGCACATCTCGCGCACCTGCTCGAGGATGCGCTCGGCCGGCCCACCCACGAAGACGTCCTTGGTGATGCCGATGTTGTGGTCGACCAGGGCCACCACGGCGTGCTCCGGCCCGCCCGAGTCGCGGTCGTCGTAGGCGAAGGTGGCCAGGTAGGAGGTCTGGTCGCCCCACACGTCGCCGTACGCGTACGTGCCGGTCAGGCGTACCCGGCCGAGCTGGTCGGCCCACGACGGCGCCTGCGGCCCGCGCTTGACGGTGGCGGCGCCGGGAGCCTCGGGCACGAGCGTGGCGAAGATCTCCCGGATGGTGGTCGCGGCTGCGGTGCGGCGACGCGAGGTGGCGGCCAGAAACGCGCTCACGAAGTCACGCACCGCGCCGGCGCGGTCTTCTTCGGCGATGGCGTAGACGCTGCCCAGCAGGGCGGTCCCGAGCATCTCGGCGTCGAGCGCGCAGTCCAGCTTGGTCACGTCACGCGCGGCCCGGAGCACCGCGTCGTATGGAGTCGTTGGCGTGGCCATGTGCCAGACCCTACGCCCGCTCGCGGCGATCAAATACAAAAAGTGCGGCCGGGACCGTCACGAGCGGGCGGAGTCGAGCGCCTGCCGGGCCTCCGCGTACGAGTGCAGGACCGTGCGCACCGGCGCCACGATGTGCTCGCGGGCCACCTCGGTGACGGCCGCGCGGAGCCGGTTTTCCGCACGCCGCCGCGCCCGCCGGGACGCCTGCCGGATCAGCGGGCGCACGAGCAGGCTGAGCAGGAGCCCGAACAGCAGGCCGCCGAGCAGCATGACGGTGGGCAGCGGCACTACGCCGACCTCGGGATAGTCGAGCGGTGGCAGGCCGAGCACCCGCAGGGCGTACCCGACGACCAGCCAGAGCAGCCCGGCCAACGCGGCGAGCGTGACAAGCCACTGCAACCCACCGACCGCCCGCCACCAGGTGGGGCTGTGGTCCATGTGGATATTGGTGCTGGCCACCGCCTTGTCGAGCGCGTCGGGTACGTCGTGCAGGCGCGAGCGGGCGGCCGTGTTGACCGCGGCGGACCAGGGCGCGGGCAGCGGCGTGGCGGCCCGGTCGGCGACCGCGCGCACCGCGAGGCCGACCGCGGCGCGCTGGGCGGCGTCCGGATCCGGGACCGAGGTGGCGCCGATCGGGGTGCCCGGCTCGACCGGCCCCTCGGGCAGATGCAGCCGGCGCAGCGGGTCGGCCCGCAGCCGCCGCCAGCCGCGCACGATCGGCCAACCGGTGGCCCGTGCGGCCCGGTGCTGGTATGCCCGCTCGGTCGCCTCGGCCACCGCCGGCACGCCCGCCGTAACGGCGAGCGCGTCGGTCAGCCCGCGCACGGTGTTGCGGTCGATCTCGTCCTCGGCGACCGCCGCTCCGACCACATCGGACAGCTGGTCGACCACGGTGTCGACGTCGCCGGAGAGGCGCCGCAGGGACGCCTGGCGCTCGGCGACGGTGTGTTCGAGCAGGCCGCGCAGCTCGGTGATGGCCCGCTGGTGCAGTGCGGTGGTGGCCAGCAGCGGCACGCCGTCGAGCTCGTCGGCGTCGAGCAGCTTGCGCAGGTCGTCGAGGACCCGCTCCACCTCGTCCTGGGGGAGCCGGTCGGCCTGGTTGAGCACCACGACCGTGACGTCCTTGTGGTTGCGAAACTCCCGCAGGTAGCGCGTGTGCACCACCCGGTCGGCGTACTTTTGCGGGTCGACCACCCACACGACAAGGTCGACAAGGCCGAGGAGGCGGTCGACCTCCAGCCGGTGCGAGCGCTCCACCGAGTCGAAGTCGGGCAGGTCGAGCAGCACCAGGCCGCGCAGCGCCGCCTCGTCGTCGCCGTCGAGCGCGCTCTCCCGGATGAACCGGTGCCGGGGCAGCACACCGACCCAGTCGAGCAGCCGGTTGGCGCCCTGTAGGTTGCCCCACACACAGGCGTGGGCCATGCCGGTCGTCGGCCGCCGCACGCCCACGGGCGACAGGTCGAGGCGGGCGAGCGCGTTGAAGAGGCTGGACTTGCCGCTGCCGGTCGCGCCGGCGAGCGCGACGACGGTGTGGTCGCGGGAGAGCGCGAGGCGTGCACCGGCCCGCTCGACAACGGTGTGTGCCGCGATCAGCCGCTGCTCCGGCAGGTGGCCGGCGACCACGCGGACGAACCTGTCGATCGCCTCCACCCGCCCGGCGAGCCGGTCGGCGTCGATCCGCTCCTCGCCGCGCAACCTACTCAGAAGGCTCACCTATCCACCCCCGGGAGGGTCAGGCCGGTGCCGCTGGTCAGCTCCGCCTTCGCCCGCATGTACTCCACCAGGGCGGCCGCGTCGCGCAGGTCCTTGCCCGGGTCGGCGCTGATGCCGGCCGCGATGAGGCGGTCGGCGTACCGCCCGGCCTCCGCGTCCAGCAGGGCGTTGGTGCGGGCGATCAGGTCGTCGCGGGCCTTCGCCGCCAGCCTGCGGATCGCCTGATCACCAAAGATCGCTTCGAGTACCTTCTGCGCCGCGACCGTGGTGCCGCCGGCCACCGCCACCTCCGCGCCCGTGGGGATGAACGCCGTCGAGGCGAACACCCCGATCATGACGAGCAGCCCGGTGGCGTTGACCGCGTAGGCCGCTCCCCGGGCGGTCGCGCGCTTGTGCCCCGCCTCCTTGCGGATCAGCTCCAGCACGCCGCGCTGCCAGTCGCGGACCAGCCGCTCGGCCCGCTCGGCCAGGTCGGGGCTGGGCCGGCCCAGTGAGGGCTCAAGGAGAGCGGCGCCGGCCGGGTGGGCCTGCCAGCTCGTATAGGCCGTGTCGGCCGCGTCGGCCGCCGCGCCGCGGATCAGCGTGACGAGGTTGGCCTCGATCGCCGACTTCAGCTCGCGGCCCGGCTGGGGGCGGCCGGTGAACGCCGCGACGATCCGGTCGCGCAGCCGCCCCACCCGCGCCTCCAGGGTGCGCAGCAGCTCGCCGGTGCCGACGAACTCCTGCCACCGGGCGAGCACCTCGCCGCGCAGCAGCCGCCCGTCCTGCACGCCCTGGGAGACCGTGCGGCGGCTGGCCCGGTACGCGGTCCGCACCCGTTCGTCGAGCGCGTCCGCCGTGGTCACCTGCTCGTCCGCCGCGGACGCCAGCCCTTCCACCGCGGGTACCAGCGCGGCGAGCGCGCCGTCGAGCGTCTGCCGCACCACGGCAGCGCGGGTGGCCGCGTCGGTCGCGATCCGCTGGAACCACTCGCGCAGCGGAGCGGTCACCCCCTCGGGCAGCAGCCCTTGGCGGTCCACTTCGGTCTCCGGGAGCACGAAGAGCGGCGCGGTGTCGAGGCCGTGGATGGAGAGCATCTCCAGCAGGTGGGCGGTGACCTCGTCGGTGGCCTCGGACGGCACCCGGTCGAGCACCAGGGCGGTCACCGTGCCCCGGTAGCGCGCGGTCTGCAACAGCTCCCACGGGACCGCGTCGGCGTACCGGGCCGCGGTCGTGACGAAGAGCCAGAAGTCAGCGGCAGCCAACAGCTGCGCGGCGAGGGCCCGGTTTTCGTCCACGACGGAGTCGATGTCGGGCGCGTCGAGAAAGGCCAGCCCGGGCGCCAGCGCGGGCGCCGCGACGATTTGCAGCGAGTGCGGGTCGGCGGTCGCCTCGGCCGTGCGGGTCAGCCCCGGCAGCAGGTCGCCGCGGCGAAACCACTGGGTATCGGCGGGATTGCAGACGAGTACGGGCGTGCGCGTGGTCGGTCGCAGCACGCCGGCCGGGCTGACGGGCGCCCGCACGAAGCTGTTGACCAATGTGGACTTGCCCGCGCCGGTGGAGCCGCCGACCACGACGAGCAGCGGCGCGTCGAGCCGGGCCAGGCGGGGGAGCAGGTAGTCGTCGAGCTGCCCGAGGAGGGCCGCGCTGACCCGGCGGGCGTCTTCGGCGGACGGCAGGACCAGCGGATAGGCCGAGCCGGCGATCGCGGACCGCAGCCGGCGGAGCGCCGAGGCGATCTCCGCGCCAGTGTCGTCGTCGTTTTCGGTGTCGTCGTCTCCGTCGGCGGGCGCGGCGAGCAGGGGCGGCGCCGGGTCGTCGGCAGGGACGACCGGCTGGACCCGCAGGGCGGGCTCGAACGTCGGCTGCGTCTTGGCCGCGACCGCCGCGGGTGCGGGTGCCGCCTCCGCCTCGGCCTCCACCTCCGCCGGGACGGCGTCGCTGGCGCCGGGCTCGCTGGCGCCGGGCTCGCTGGCGCCGGGCTCGCTGGCGCCGGGCTCGGAGGCGCCAGGCTCGTTGGTGATGGGCTCGGTCGGGGTGGCGTCCGCCTTGGCGCTGTCCGGCTCTGCCGCGGCCTCAGCCGGGGCCATCTCCGCCGCGTCGGCCATCTCAGCCGCCGGAGCGGGCACGCCAGGCCCGGCGGCTTCGGCCGCTCCCACGGGCGCTTCGATCGGCGCGTCGGTCTTGCCGACCACGGCGGTCTCGGCGGCGGAGCCAGTTTCGCCGGGCGCTTCGGCCTCGGCACCCTCCGGCGCCTTCGCGGGGGTCTCGGTCGCGTCAGCCGCTGCCGGCTTCGGGGGCGGCTCGGGTGAGTCGGGCGCTTTGGACGACTCGGGCGGATCGGTCGCTCTCGCCTCGGCCGCCGGTGTTGCTTCGGCGGCCGCCTCCTTAGAGGGCTCCTCGTCGGCCGGGGGCTCGGCGGTCGGCTCGTCCTCGGCGGTCGGCTCGTCCTCGGCGGGTGGCTCCGCCTCGTTCACCGTCGGGTCTGTGCTCTTTTTTGTGGTTTTCGGGTCTTTGTCCTGTGCGGCTGCGGACGTCTCGCGCTCAGCGTCAGACTCGGTGCCGGTGCCCTGGTCAGGCCCCGGCTCCGGACTGGCCGGCGGCTCCTCGGGAGTCACGGTAGGCGTGCCAGATCTGCCCGCCGGCATGTCACCGTGCGACGTCACGGGTAAAGACTGCCCGATCCACGCATCGCAGACAACAGGAACCGTGCCGCTTCCGCTCGCCTTTGCCCGTTTCGGGAGGGCCCGGGTCGCGCGCTCGATTCATCAGGATCTACGTGTGGGCAACGTTGCGCGTGTCGGACTCAACCTTTGACTTGACGCTGACGAAGCCCGTGGCACTATTGAGTCCGGTCCACTCAACTTGACACAAAGACTCACGTCAGAAGCGAGGGAAGCGAACATGGCACGTGCGGTCGGCATCGACCTCGGCACTACGAACTCCGTCGTAAGCGTGCTCGAGGGTGGCGAGCCCACCGTCATCGCGAACGCCGAGGGATCGCGCACCACGCCGTCGATCGTCGCGTTCGCCCGTAACGGTGAGGTGCTCGTTGGTGAGGTCGCCAAGCGCCAGGCGGTGACCAACCCCGACCGGACCATCCGTTCGGTCAAGCGGGAGATGGGCTCCAACTGGAGCATCGACATCGACGGTAAAAAGTACACCCCGCAGGAGATCTCCGCGCGGGTGCTGATGAAGCTCAAGCGCGACGCCGAGTCCTACCTCGGCGAGCGGATCACCGACGCGGTGATCACGGTGCCGGCGTACTTCAACGACGCGCAGCGCACCGCCACCAAGGAGGCCGGCGAGATCGCGGGCTTCAACGTCCTCCGGATCGTCAACGAGCCGACCGCGGCCGCGCTGGCGTACGGGCTGGACAAGGGCACCAAGGAGCAGACCGTCCTGGTCTTCGACCTCGGCGGTGGCACGTTCGACGTGTCGCTGCTCGAGCTCGGCGAGGGCGTCATCGAGGTGAAGTCCACCAGCGGTGACAACCACCTCGGTGGCGACGACTGGGACGAGCGGATCATCGACCACCTGGTCAAGACGTTCCGCGGCCAGCACGGCGTCGACCTGTCGCAGGACAAGATGGCCATGCAGCGGCTCAAGGAGGCCGCCGAGAAGGCCAAGATCGAGCTGTCCGCGGCCACCACGACGAGCATCAACCTGCCGTACATCACGGCCGGCCCGGCCGGTTCCGACGGCAGCCCGTCCGCGCCGCTGCACCTCGACGTGACGCTGACCCGGGCCGAGTTCCAGCGGATGACGCAGGATCTGCTCGACCGCTGCAAGGGCCCGTTCGAGCAGGCGATCAAGGACGCCGGTGTCAAGCTGGCCGACGTCGACCACGTGATCCTGGTCGGCGGCTCGACCCGTATGCCGGCGGTCTCAGACCTGGTCAAGCAGCTCACCGGCCGGGAGGCCAACAAGGGCGTCAACCCGGACGAGGTCGTGGCCGTCGGTGCCGCGCTCCAGGCCGGCGTGCTCAAGGGCGAGGTCAAGGACGTCCTGCTGCTCGACGTGACGCCGCTGAGCCTGGGCATCGAGACCAAGGGCGGCATCTTCACCAAGCTCATCGAGCGCAACACCACGATCCCGACCAAGCGCTCCGAGGTCTTCACCACGGCTGACGACAACCAGCCCTCGGTGCTGATCCAGGTGTTCCAGGGCGAGCGCGAGATCGCGGCGTACAACAAGAAGCTCGGCACGTTCGAGCTGACCGGCCTGCCGCCGGCGCCGCGGGGAGTGCCGCAGATCGAGGTCACCTTCGACATCGACGCCAACGGCATCGTCCACGTCAACGCCAAGGACCTGGGCACCGGCAAGGAGCAGTCGATGACGATCACCGGGGGCTCGGCGCTGCCGAAGGACGACATCGACCGGATGATGCGCGACGCTCAGGAGCACGCCGACGACGACAAGCGGCGCCGCGAAGAGGCGGAGACCCGCAACCTCGCCGAGCAGCTCCAGTGGCAGACGGAGAAGTTCATCGCGGAGAGCGGCGACAAGCTGCCGGCCGAGTCCAAGGACCAGATCAACGAGGCGCTCGGCGACCTGCGCAGCGCGCTGGGCGGCAGCGACATCGAAAAGATCAAGTCTGCGCACGAAAAGCTGGCCACGGTCTCCCAGCAGGCCGGCTCACTCCTCTACGCCCAGCAGGCCGAGCAGGCCGCCCCGGGCGAGCCGGGTGACGCCAACGCCGGTGCGGGTGCGGCTGGTGCCGCCGGTGCCGGTGCCGGTGGCGCCAAGCAGGATGACGTTGTCGACGCCGAGATTGTGGACGAGGACGACAAGAAGTGAGCTCAGCACGAGACGATGGCCAGGCCGCCGAGCGGGTCGTCATCCGTGACAAGCGGAAGATAGATCCGTCCGGCGGCAAGACGAAGGAAGCCGAGACCGCCGAGCCGGACCAGACCGACGCGGCGCCAGTCGAGGCCACAAAGGACAGTGCCACGCCGGACGGCCCGGCCAAGAAGGAGCGCAAGCCCAGCCACGCCGCACCCGAGCCCGACGAGGAAACGTCCACTGTGGATGAGCCCGCGCCGGAGGAAAAGGCCGAGTCGGCCCCGCCGCTGGGCGCCGAGCTGGAGGCGCTGCGCTCCGAGCTGGAGGAGCGCACGCGCGACCTCCAGCGGGTCACCGCCGAGTACGCCAACTACCGCAAGCGGGTCGACCGCGACCGGGGCGTACAGGCGGAGCAGGCCACCGGGCTGGTGATCAGCGCGCTCCTGCCGGTGCTCGACGACCTCGACCGGGCCCGCGAGCACGGCGACCTCGTGGGTCCCTTCGCCGCGGTGGCCGAGCAGCTTGTCGCGGCGCTGGGCAAGTTCGGGCTGACCGCGTTCGGCGAAAAGGGCGACCCCTTCGACCCGACCCGGCACGAGGCGGTCGCGCACCGCACCTCGTCCGAGGTCACCGAACCCACCTGCGTCGAGGTCATGCGCCGCGGCTACCTGCTGGGCGACCGCCTCCTGCGGGCGGCACTGGTAGCGGTAGCCGACCCCGAATAACACCCCTCAGTTGATCAGGGAGTTGGCGTCGGCAGCCCGCCCGCCGACTCCCTGATCAGCAGCAAAGACGGAGGAGCTAGTGAGTTCAAAGGACTGGCTGGAGAAGGACTTTTACGCCGTCCTGGGGGTGCCCAAGTCCGCCTCCTCCGACGACATCAAGAAGGCGTACCGCAAGCTCGCCCGCGAGCTGCACCCCGACCACAACCCCGGCAACACCAACTCCGAAGACCGCTTCAAGGCGGTGTCCGAGGCGTACTCCGTGCTCTCCGACGAGCGCAAGCGCAAGGAGTACGACGAGATGCGCGCGCTGTTCGGCTCGGGCCAGTTCCGGCGCAACGCGCGCGGCGGCGGGTTCGACCCGTCCGACCTCTTCGGCGGGTTTCCGGGCGCGGGTGGCGGTGGCGGTGACCGCAGGTTCGGCGGTGCCGGGTTCTCCGACCTCTTCAGCACGATCTTCTCGGGTGGTGGCGGCGGCGCCACCCGCACCCGCGGGCCGGTGCGCGGGCGCGACGTCGAGGCCGAGGTCGTGCTCGACTTCGGCGACGCCGTACGCGGCATCACGCTGCCCCTCTCGCTCCGCTCGCCGGGCGTCTGCGACACCTGCCACGGCAACGGCGCCAAGCCGGGCACCCAGCCGCGCACCTGCCCGGTCTGCATGGGTTCCGGCCTGACGACACGCAACCAAGGGTCGTTCAGCTTCTCCGAGCCGTGCCGCGAGTGCCAGGGCGTCGGCTCGATCGTCGACGAAAAGTGCCCGGAGTGCCACGGCACCGGTGGAGTGACCAAGACCCGCACGATCAACGTCCGCTTCCCGGCCGGCGTGGCCGACGGCCAGCGCATCCGGCTGGGCGGCCGGGGCGAGCCGGGTGAGCGGGGCGGCCCTTCCGGCGACCTGTACGTGCTGGTCAAGGTCCGCCGTGACGACCTGTTCGGCCGCAATGGCGACGACCTGACCCTCACCGTGCCGATCACGATCCCGGAGGCGCTGCTCGGCACCGACCTGCGGGTGCCGACGATGGACGGCGCGGTGACGCTGCGGGTGCCGCCGGGCACACCTAGCGGGCGCACGCTCCGGGCCCGCGGCAAGGGCGTGGCCCGGCGGGACGGCAAGGTCGGCGACCTGCTGGTCACGGTCGAGATCGAGGTACCGACGGACCTGACCGACAAGGCCCGCGACGCACTGGAGACGCTGGCCGGGGAGATCCCACCCGCCTCGCGGGAACAGTTGGACGCGCGAGTGCGTCGATATGGTTGACCAGAGGAGGTGAGCCGTGGTGGAAGAGGAGTTCTCGATTACCGTCGAAGCCGCCTCCGACGCGAAGGTGTTGATCATCTCCGTCGCGGCACGGCTGGCGGGGATGCACCCACAGACCCTCCGCCAGTACGACCGGCTGGGGCTCGTGCAGCCCGGCCGAGCGACCGGCGGCGGGCGGCGATACAGCGCCCGTGACGTGGCGCTGCTGCGCGAGGTGCAGCGGCTGAGCCAGGAAGACGGCGTCAACCTCGCCGGCATCAAGCGGATCATCGGGCTCGAGCAGCTCGTCGCCGAGCTCCAGGAGCGGGTGAGCGAGCTCGAGGCCGCGCTGGGTGAGGCCTACCAGCGGCTCGCCGAGTACGAGGCCGGTGCGTACCCCCGCCGGGGTGATCTCGTCCCGACCACCCGCACCTCCAACGCGCTGGTCGTGTGGCGGCCACGCCGCTCCTCCTGATCAGCGTTTCCGCAGCGCAGGCGGTCCCCGTCGACTAACCTGACCTTTGGCTTGGACGGCACATTCCGGGCCAAAGGCAAAATTGAGGAGGGGTCAATGGGGATCGCCGATTCTTTTAAGGACAAGGCTGACCAGGCCATCGACAAGATCGGTGGCGACCGGGCCAAGCAGGGCGTAGAGAAGGCCGGCGACAAGGTCGACGACATGACCGGCGGCAAGTACGCCAGTCACGTCGACAAGGGTCAGGACGCCGCGTCTGACTACATCGACAAGATGGACGACGACTCGAACCGCTGAGTTTTGTCGGCGCGAAATGGCGACAGCGCGCGGGCGGGGATCCACGGGGGGTCCCCGCCCGTCTCTTTTGTCAGGATCGGGTGGAAATCAGGCCAAGCGGCGGGACTGCCGTACGAGGCCGCCCTCGCACCAGTCGTGGTAGTCGAAGAGGTCGGGCTTGGCGAGCAGCACGCGGCTGTTGTGCGCCCAGGTGACCATCAGCTCGTCGCCGTACTCCTCGGCCTGCTCCACCAGCTTGCGCAGCCGCCGCTTGGGGTGGGCGCGGAAGTTGGTGCGGATGCCGTCGGCCGCGTAGATGTACAGGCAGTGCAGCGCGAAGCGGCGGGCCGGGCACGAGCGGTCCATGGCGAGGTCGAAAAGGGTGCCGATCAGGCGGTCGCCGGACACGAGCAGATCCCAGTCTTGCGGCATCGTCTGAAGCGGCACCGAATCGGGCTGGTAGGCCCAGGCGCGCAGCTCAGCCGCAGTGGGATCGACAGCGTTGGCGAAGCCCCTAAATGTCGACTGCTGTAAGGTCACCCGCCGCTCCCCTCGCGAGCATGCCCCCGCAGCCCCGGGGCCCCGGCCCCCAGGATTCTGCGGCGAAACGGTAACGCGTCGCGAGCTATTTACGGAAGGGGCGGTTAGCGCCATTCGCCAACCCGTTACGTAAGCGGCCCTTGTCAGTCCGTCGTCGGTAACGGCTCGGCACGCGGTATGGGGCTCCGGCTGCGCCGGATAATCCGCTTGAACCAGGCGAAGTCCGGCAGCCGGGCGAGCATCGGCCCGCTCACCACTGTGATCAAGACGTAGGCCGTGGCCAGGGGCGCGAGCTTGGGCTCGATGCCCGGCGTGGCGACCGCGAGGCCCGCGATGACGATCGAGAACTCGCCGCGTGGCATCAGACCCAGCCCGGCCCGGACGCGACCCGGCAGGGCGATGCCCACGCGCTTCGCGGCCACGTATCCGGTGATGATCTTCGTGCCCATGGTGACGACGGCGAGGCCGAGCGCGGGCAGCAACACCGGCGGCATGTCTCCCGGCGAGGTGGCCAGTCCGAAGAAGACGAAGAACACGGCGGCGAAGAGGTCACGTAGCGGCGAGAGCAGCTCGGTGGCGTGGTGGGCGACCGGGCCGGAGAGCGCGATGCCGACGAGGAAGGCGCCGACGGCCGCGGACACCTGAAGCTCCGCCGCCAGGCCGGCGACGAGAAGGGTGAGGCCGAGTACCCCCAGCAGGAGGGCCTCCGGATCGCGGGCGGAGATGAACGCGGAGATCGCGTGGCCGAACCGGAGCGCCACCAGCAGCACGACGATGACCGTGCCGACCGCGATCGACAGGGCCTTGGCCCCGCCGATGAAGCCGGTGCCGGCCAGCACGGCCGTGAGCAGGGGCAGGTAGAGCGCCATCGCCAGGTCTTCGATCACCAGGATCGAGAGCATGACCGGGGTCTCCCGGTTACCCAGCCGGCCCAGGTCGGCGAGCACCTTGGCGATCACGCCGGACGAGGAGACCCAGGTGATGCCGGCCAGCACCAGCGCGGCCACCCACCCCCAGCCCAGCAGCAGGCCGAACGCCAGGCCGGGCAGCGCGTTGAGTAGCCCGTCCAGCATGCCGGCGCGGGCGTTGGTACGCAGGTT
Source organism: Phytohabitans sp. LJ34 (assembly GCF_052068095.1). NCBI lineage: Bacteria > Bacillati > Actinomycetota > Actinomycetes > Micromonosporales > Micromonosporaceae > Phytohabitans > Phytohabitans sp. LJ34. The sequence continues at coordinate 306,820 of NZ_JBQHDG010000005.1, forward strand.
GCCGATCAGCTCGCGCGCGGTGTACTCCAGGCCGAGCATCACCAGCAGCAGGATCACGCCGATCTCGGCGCCGACCGCGATGAACTCCTCGCTGGCCGAGAGCGGCAGCACGCCGCCGTGGCCGAAGGCGAGGCCGGCGAGCAGGTAGAGCGGGATGGGCGAGAGCCCGATCCGCCGGCTGAGCCGGCCGAGGAGGCCGAGAACGAAGAGGATGGCGCCGAGCTCGATGAGCAGAACCGTGGTGTCGTGCATCCGCTCAGCTGTCCGGATCGCCGTCGGCGAGGATCCGGCCGACGCCGTCGAGACCCTCGCGGGTGCCGACCACCACGACCACGTCGCCCGCCTGGAAGACGAACTCCGGCCCGGGGGAGGCGATCACCTGGCCGTCGCGCAGCACAGCCACGATCGAGGCGCTGGTGCGGGTGCGGGCCTTGGTCTCGCCCAGGAGCCGGCCGACGAAGCGCGAGCCGGCCGGGATCGAGATCTGCTCGGTGAGCAGTCCGGCGGCCTGCTGGCGCAGCCCGGCGAGCTGGCCGAGCATGAGCGACGCGCCGAGCACGTCGGCCAGCGCCTCCGCCTCGTCGTCGTTGAGCGGGATCGAGGCGAGGCACGAGTCGGGGTCGTCTTCGTCGTACAGGACGAGGTCGCGCCGCCCCGAGCGGTGGGTCACGACGCCCACGCGCCGGCCGGACTCGGTCACCAGGTCGTGTCGCACGCCGATGCCCGGCAGCGCGGTCTGCTCCACCCGTACTCGCACCCCGAACACGGTACCTTTCTGCTGTGAGCGAGCTATCCCCTCAGCGTCGCGAGCTACGCATGTCCGATGCCGACCGGGAGCGGGTCGTGCAGCATCTCAACGCCGCCGTCGGGGAGGGCCGGATCACGCTGGCCGAGTTCGAGGAGCGGGTGGCCGGGGTGCTGGCCGCACGCACATTCGGCGAGGTCGAGCCGTATGTGGCCGACCTGCCCCAGGTGGTGCCGCCGGTCCGCGAGGTCATCGAGCTGAAGTCGATGGCGTCCGACCTCAAGCGCACCGGCAGGTGGACCGTGCCGCGGCGGATCATCGTGCGCAACTCGGCGGGCAGCGTAAAGCTCGACTTCACCGAGGCACTGATCACGCATCCGATCGTGGAGATCCACCTCGAGGTGCTGGCCGGCACGACGGTGCTCGTGATGCCGCCGGGCGCCTCGGTCGACGCGTCCGACGTGCACACGATGGCCGGCAGCCTCAAGGTCCGCCACCAGATCGGCGAGCAGGGCGGCGGCGCGCACTTCGTGGTCACCGGCCGGCAGCGGATGGGTGACCTGGTGGTTCGCCACCAGTACCAGTTCTGGCGCTGGCGTTGGTGAGCTGACGAGCCATCGGTGCGATGGCGCGCTAAAGTTGAGCGGTCCACGCTCAACTCTGGGGAGTCAGCTTGAACGCCGAACGTTTGACCACCAAGAGCCGCGAGGTGATCACCGGCGCGGTCGCCATCGCCAACCAGCGCGGGCACGCCACCGTCGAGCCGTGGCACCTGCTGCTGTCGCTCCTCGACACCGGCGGGTCCACCGCGGGTGGCCTGCTGCGCGCGGTCGGCGCCAACCCGGCCGACATCCGCCGGGCCGCCGCGCGCGCCGTCGAGCAGCTGCCCAGCGCGCGCGGGTCGAGCGTCGCCGAGCCGAGCCTGTCCCGCGAGTTCGTCAACGCGATCGGCGCGGCCGAGCAGATCGCCCGCCCGCTCGGCGACGAGTACACCTCGACCGAGCACCTGCTCGCCGGCCTCGCCCGGGTGGGTGGCGCCGTGGCCGAGACGCTCAAGGCGGCCGGCGCGACCGAAGACAACCTTGTGGCCGCGTTTCCGAGCGTGCGGGGTGGCGACCGCCGGGTCACCACCGCCGACCCCGAGCAGACCTACCAGGCGCTGGAGAAGTACGGCGTCGACCTGACCACGCGCGCCCGCGACGGCAAGGTCGACCCGGTCATCGGGCGCGACTCGGAGATCCGCCGGGTGATCCAGGTGCTCTCCCGGCGTACCAAGAACAACCCCGTGCTGATCGGCGAGCCCGGCGTCGGCAAGACCGCCATCGTCGAGGGTCTGGCCCAGCGGATCGTGGCCGGCGACGTGCCCGAGTCGCTGCGCGACAAGCGGCTGATCTCGCTCGACCTCGGCGCGATGGTGGCCGGCGCGCAGTACCGAGGGCAGTTCGAGGAGCGCCTCAAGTCGGTGCTCGAAGAGATCAAGAATTCGAACGGCCAGGTCATCACGTTCATCGACGAGCTGCACACGGTCGTCGGCGCCGGCAAGGGCGAGGGCTCCATGGACGCCGGCAACATGCTCAAGCCGATGCTCGCGCGTGGAGAGCTCCGCATGGTCGGCGCCACCACGCTGGACGAGTACCGGGAGAACATCGAGAAGGACCCGGCGCTGGAGCGGCGCTTCCAGCCGGTGTTCGTGGGCGAGCCGACGATCGAAGACACGATCGGCATCCTGCGCGGCCTGAAGGAGCGCTACGAGGTGCACCACGGCGTGCGCATCACCGACGCCGCCCTGGTCGCGGCGGCCGCGCTCTCCGACCGGTACATCACGGACCGCTTCCTGCCGGACAAGGCGATCGACCTTGTCGACGAGTCCGCCTCCCGGCTGCGCATGGAGATCGACTCGCGGCCGGTGGAGGTCGACGAGATCGAGCGGGCCGTTCGCCGCCTGGAGATCGAGGAGATGGCGCTGGCCAAGGAACCGGACGAGGCCTCGGCCCACCGGCTCGAGCGGCTGCGGCGAGAGCTGGCCGACAAGCGCGAGCAGCTCACCGCCCTCTCCGAGCGGTGGCGCCTGGAGAAGGAGCACATCACCAAGATCTCCACCGCGAAGGAGGAGCTGGAGCGGCTCACCGGCGAGGCCGACCGGGCGGAGCGCGACAGCGAGCTGGAGCGGGCGGCCGAGCTCCGATACGGCCGGATCCCTCAGCTACAGGGCGAGCTGGCCCGCGCCGAGGCGGAGCTGGCCGTGCTCCAGGCCGACGGCGCGATGCTCAAGGAGGAGGTCGGCGCGGACGACATCGCCGCGGTGGTGGCCTCCTGGACCGGCATCCCGGCCGGCCGCCTGATGGAGGGCGAGACCGCCAAGCTGCTGCGCATGGAGGAGTCGTTGGGCTCCCGGGTGATCGGCCAGGCCGAGGCGGTCGCCGCGGTCTCCGACGCCGTGCGCCGGGCCCGCGCGGGCGTGGCCGACCCGGACCGCCCCACCGGCTCGTTCCTCTTCCTCGGTCCCACCGGCGTGGGCAAGACCGAGCTGGCCAAGGCGCTCGCCGGGTTCCTCTTCGACGACGAGCGGGCCATGGTCCGCATCGACATGAGTGAGTACGGGGAGAAGCACTCCGTGGCCCGGCTCGTGGGCGCCCCGCCCGGCTACGTCGGATACGAGGAGGGTGGCCAGCTGACCGAGTCGGTGCGCCGCCGGCCGTACTCGGTGGTGCTGCTCGACGAGGTGGAGAAGGCCCACCCGGACGTCTTCGACGTGCTGCTCCAGGTGCTCGACGACGGCCGGCTCACCGACGGCCAGGGGCGCACGGTCGACTTCCGCAACGCGATCCTCGTGCTCACCGCCAACCTTGGCTCGTCGGTGATCGCCGACCCGACCCTGTCGGAAGACGAGCGGCGCGAGGCGGTGCTGGCGGTGGTGCGCTCGCACTTCAAGCCCGAGTTCCTCAACCGGCTCGACGACATCGTGGTCTTCCACTCGCTGACCGGGCGGGAGCTGACGTCCATCGTGGACATCCAGCTCGAACGCCTGGGCAAGCGGCTGGCCGACCGGCGACTGACCGTCGACGTCTCGGACGCCGCGCGGACGTGGCTGGCCGAGCACGGGTACGACCCGATCTACGGCGCTCGCCCGCTGCGCCGGCTGGTGCAGTCGGCGATCGGCGACCGGCTCGCCAAGGCGCTGCTGGCCGGTGAGATCCGCGATGGCGACACGGTGCGGGTCGACCTGGCCGACTCCAAGGAAGGGCTGTCGGTATCGGCTGCGCGAAGTTCGGCATAAGCGCAGGTCACGGTGGGTAAGAATCGGGTATGACCGCTTCTATCGCCGCAGCGGTGCGGGAGCTGGCGAGCGCGGAGGTCGTCGCGTTCGCCGGCGTGGGGCTGGCCGCGCGCATCCTGCCGGTCACCGAGGCCTACCGCACGGTCGAGGCCACGTTGCCCGAGGGCGCCGACGATGCCCGCCCGCACATCGCCTGGCTGCTGGCAAACGGCTCGCCGGCCGGCAAGGCGTACGCGGCGACGCTGCTGGCGACCTTCGATCCCGAGGCGGCCCGTGCCGCGTGGGGCTCACTCAGCCACGAGGCCGCGGAGTTTACGACCTTCCATGGCTGCATCATGGATCGCACGACGCTGGGGCAGTACGCCACCGGCCAGTTGACCGTCGCATGAGGACGCCCGGCGGGGCGCCGTTTGCGGCGGTGAACTGGCAGGGTATGCATACGTACTGACCGTGATCTAGGGAAGGAGCGTCGTGGCGGATCCCACGAGCCCGGCCGCGCCCGCGCGTCCGGGGAGCGTCACCATCTCCAGCTACATGCTCTACCTGTACGCCGCGCTCGGGCTGATCGGGGTGATCATCGGCCTGTCGGTGATCGGCACGACGTCCGACGTGTACCGCGAAGCGTACGAAGGCACGTCGGCCGAGGGCGCTGAGGCGTTCGTGACCGTCGTTTCGGTCATCGTGGCGGTCGTCGGTGTGCTCTTCGCCATCGCGTTCGTGGTGCTGGCGACCTTCAATAACCGGGGCAAGAACGCGTCCCGGATCGTCACCTGGGTGCTGGGTGGCATTTCGCTCTGCTGCTCCGGCGTCTCGCTCGCCGGCACGGCGTTTAGCAACTCGATGAACATCGACTCCGGCGACAACGACGTGCCGGACGCGGCGGAGATCCAGCGGCGGCTCGACGACGCGCTGCCGAGCTGGTACACGCCGACCTCCATCACCATCGCGGTGATCAGCCTGCTCGCGCTGCTTGTGGCGCTGATCCTGCTGGCGCTCCCGGCGTCGAACGAGTTCTTCCGCAAGCCGGCGCCGGCCTGGGAGCCTCCGGTCCCGGGTGCGGCATACCCCGCCTATCCGCCGGCCACGGCGGCGCCCGCTCCCGGCGCACCGCCGGCACCTGGTGCGCCGCCGGCACCTGGCACTCCGCCCGCCCCGTCGGAGGGTGCACCACCGGCCGCGCCGCCCGCGGCGGAGCCGCCGGCGCAGGACAAGAAGGACGACCCGAATTCACCCCCCAGTCAGTGATCAAGCTGCCGGTCCTGTAGTTCTAACTGCATGACCGACGCCTCGATCATCGAGCCGACCCGGCCACGGCCGGCGACCGTCACCGCCGCGGCGGCAATCATGATCTTCATGGGAGCCGCCGGCCTGGTGAACGCGGTCGTCGGCCTGGCCGCTATCGGGGGTGTGGTCGACCGCTTCCGCGAAGCGGCGCAGGCCACCGGCGCGAGCGACTCCGACATCGACGGCCTCGCCGGGCTGGCCTGGGGCACGGTGATAGCCGGCGCGGTCCTCGCGGTCCTCTTCGGTGGCCTGCTGATCGCGCTCGGCGTAGGCAACCTCCGGGGCCGCAACGGCGCCCGCATCGCCACGTGGATCGTGAGCGGGCTCGGCCTCTTCTGCGGCTGCTGCGGCCTCCTCGCGGTCGTCAGCCAGAGCGCACTCACGTGGAACGTCTCCACGGACAGCCGCACCGAAGACCTCACGCAGGCGCTTACCGACGCGTATCCGGGTTGGTGGATCGGCCTCAACGGCGTGGTTTCCGCCGGCCAGGCGTTGGGTTACCTTGTAGTAGCTCTGCTGCTGGCGCTGCCCGCCTCGCACCCGTACTTCCGCCGCCAGGTGGAGCCGGTGGCGCCCACACCCCCGACCACGGCACCGCCCCTCCCCGTCACCCCGCCCCCGCTCCCCGAGGTGAGGAACTCCGATTGGCAGCCTCCCGAACGGCCCTGATCACGGGTGCCAGCAGCGGGTTCGGGGCGGCGTTCGCCCGCCGGCTCGCGACCGAGGGCTACGACCTGGTGCTAGTGGCCCGCGACGAGCAGCGGCTGGCCAGCCTGGCCGGCGAGCTGTCGAGCCGGCACGACGTCACGGTCACCCCACTCCCGGCCGATCTGTCCACTGACGACGGCTGCGCTGTGGTGGAGAAGCGGCTCGCCGAGGGCGTCGAGATGCTGGTCAACAACGCCGGGCTCAGCCTCAACAAGTCGTTCGTGAAGTCAACGGTGGAGGCCGAGACGCGGCTGCTGCGGGTCAACGTGCACGCGGTCATGCGCCTCGCCCTCGCTGCTCTTCCGAGCATGATCGAGCGGGGCCGGGGTGACGTGATAAATGTCTCCTCGGTCGCCGGCTTCGCCGCCGTGATGCCCGGCTCCACCTACTCGGCGAGCAAGGCGTGGGTCACCAACTTCAGTGAATCCGTCGCCCATTCGGTGCGCCGGCACGGCGTTCGTGTGATGGCACTTTGCCCTGGTTACACGCACACCGAGTTTCACGAGCGGGCCGGCATCGACATGTCCAAGACTCCAGAGTGGATGTGGCTCCAGGTCGACCGCGTCGTGGCGGACGGCCTGCGTGACCTGCGCCGCGGCAAGGTCGTCAGCGTGCCCGACTGGAAATACAAGGTGACGGTCTTCGGGATGCGCCATCTGCCGCGCGGTTTGCTTCAGACTGTCGCGCGCGACACGCGGGGACGCACCGGTCGCGACGAACAGTAATCGGTGATGTGACCGGGTCGACGGTACGAACCGGGCATACGGCAAGTACCCTTGTGCGCCATGGGGGACCATGACGACCTGCGTAAATCCATCACTGCACTGGCCATCGTCCGGGGCCGTGTCGTGCTGTCCTCAGGTCGCGAGGCCGACTGGTATGTCGATCTACGCCGAGTGACCTTGCACCACGAGGCCGCCCCGCTCGTGGGTCGGGTGATGCTCGACCTCACCGCCGACTGGGATTTCGACGCCGTCGGCGGGCTGACGCTGGGTGCGGATCCGGTGGCCGCCGCGATGCTGCACGCGGCCGCGGCGAGGGGTCGGCAGCTCGACGCGTTCGTGGTGCGCAAGGCGGAGAAGACGCACGGGTTGCAGCGCCGGATCGAAGGTCCCGATGTAGCTGGCCGCCGGGTGGTGGCGGTTGAGGACACCTCGACGACGGGCAGCAGCGTGCTGACCGCGGTCGAGGCGCTGAAACAGGCCGGAGCCGAGGTTGTGGGTGTAGCGGTTATCGTTGATCGAGGTGCGGGTGAGGCGGTTCGGGACGTGGGACTCCCGTATCGCGCTGCCTACACGTTGGGCGACCTCGGCCTTTAGGCCTAACAAGTTTGTCGATTCGGACCTGCTGATATGCAGGCGGATCGATGGTGTAGGTGGAAGGATGGAGTACGTGGGAACTGCGTTGGCTGAAACGACCATGCCCCAGATCTCGCCGCTTGGCGGCGAGCCGATCGAGCGCGCTGATGCCGAGCGTCTCGCTGGGGTCCTCAAAGCACTCGCCGATCCGGCCCGGTTGCGGCTCTTGAGCCTCATCCAGTCCGCACCGGAGGGTGAGGCGTGTGTATGCGACCTCACCGCACCGCTCGGCCTCTCGCAGCCGACGGTAAGCCACCACCTGCGAATCCTCACCGAAGCCGGCTTGCTGGAGCGGGAGAAGCGCGGTGTGTGGGCTTACTACAGGCTGGTGCCGACCGCGATCGCTACGATCGCGGACCTGTTGACTCCGCCGCGTAAGCGCGCCACCAAGAAGGCTCGCTGAGTTAGCGCGGAATCGCCCGGCGTCACTGGAGCGCGTCACCATTCTCGGTGACACCGGGCGATTTCCTCATGCCTCATGAAGGCTCCCTGGCAAGATTTCGCCCATCACGGGCGGTAGTCGCCAGAGTTTTGATCAAACCTGAGAGTGCCGGCCCTGAGCGGCAGGCGTCGCAGGGTCTTCGGCGGCGATGGCCGCTGCGCGACGGCGGGCCCGCCGGTCGCGGATGATCTCGATAAAGATCGGCAACACCGAGATCAACACGATGAGGGCCACCACCGGCAGGATGTAGCGGTCGATGTGGTCGCCGACCGCGTCATAGATGCTGTCCGCCAGGAAGTAACCGCCGAGGATGATCCCGTCGGTCCAGATGATGCCGCCCACGACGTTCCACAAGAAGAAGGTCTTGGCCGGCATGCCGAGCACGCCCGCCACCGGGTTGAGAAACGTACGGACGATCGGGATGAAGCGGGCCAGCACCACGGCCTTGGCCGGGCCGAACTTCTCGAAGTAGTACTCGGCCTTCTCCACGTACTCCCGCTTGAAGAGCCGCGAGTCCGGCCGCTCGAACATCCTGCGGCCGTAGCGCGCGCCGAGGAAGTGGCCCAACTGCGCCCCCGTGATCGCGCAGATCGGCGCGCCGATCAGCAGGCCCATCAGCGATATCCGGGTGCCGTCGCCGAACATCGCGTCGGCGACCGGCGAGGCGCCCACGCCGGCGAGGAAGAGCAGCGAGTCACCGGGGAGGAAGAAGCCGAGCAACAATCCGGTCTCGGCAAAAAGGATCACCCATACGCCCACCAGACCGAACGTCTGGAGTAGCTCCTTGGGGTCCAGCGGGTTGACGGCGAGCTGCTCGGTGAGCGCGCGGGTCTTCTCGGCTGTGTCCACGGGCACATAGGCTACCGGGGCCCGGCCAGGTAAAGCTGTGTGGTCGCTGAAGGCCGACTTACCGGTACTCGTCGTCCAGGTCGACGACCCGGGCCTGCTCGAGCGCGTCCCACTCGTCCACCTCGAGACCGCGGTGCACCTCGGGCTCGCGGTCGGCCGGGTCGAGGGCCGTCGCCTGCTCCACCGCGTCTTCCTGCGGCGCTTCCGGGTCACGCTCCTCCGGCGCGAGGTGATCTCCCAGCGCGAAGTCCTCGTCGGGGTTGGCCATGGGTGGCCTCCTTCCGCTCTTCCCGGGGGTACCCGGGGCAGGGTGCCCAGGGATCAAGGCGAGGAAACCGGCCCCCGCCCGGGTGCTGCGGTGTCAGGATGGGACGGTGGGTTTTCTGGTCCGATGGGCGATTAACGCCGTAGCGTTGTGGATCACGACGCTGGTGGTGCCCGACATCGACGTGACCGGTAGTTCCAGCGGTCGTAACGCGCTGACGCTGATCATCGTCGCGCTGATATTTGGCCTGGTGAACGCCGTACTCAAGCCGATTATCCATGTCGTCGGGTGCCTGTTCTACATCCTTACGTTGGGATTGTTCGCACTCGTCGTCAACGCCCTGCTCTTCCTGCTCACCGACTGGATCGCCGATCAGGCCGACCTGCCGTTCCACATCGACGGCTTCTGGCCCGCCTTCTGGGGCGCGATCGTGATGGCCGTGGTGAGCTGGCTGATCAGCCTCGTGATCCCTGACCGGTGGGAAGGCAAGGCGTAACGCTCCCTGGGGCGGTGGCCTGGCCCTCGCTGACCTGCGCGATACTTCCCGCGGAGGACAGCGCGGTCCGGCGCACTCAAGCCCGCATACATAGGAGCGTTCGACATGCCTATCGCTTCCCCTGAGGTCTACGCCGAGATGCTCGACCGCGCCAAGGCTGGCGCGTTCGCGTACCCCGCGATCAACGTGACGTCGTCGCAGACGCTCAACGCGGCGCTGCGCGGGTTCGCGGAGGCGGAGAGCGACGGCATCGTGCAGGTCTCCACCGGTGGCGCCGAGTACCTGTCCGGCCCCACTGTGAAGGACATGGTCACCGGCTCGGTCGCGTTCGCGGCGTACGCCGCCGAGGTGGCGAAGAACTACCCGGTCAACATCGCCCTGCACACCGACCACTGCCCGAAGAACAAGCTCGACGGCTTCGTCCGGCCGCTGCTCGCGATCTCGAAGGACCGGGTCGCGCGCGGCGAGGCTCCGCTGTTCCAGTCGCACATGTGGGACGGCTCGGCCGTGCCACTCGACGAAAACCTCCAGATCGCCGAGGAGTTGCTGGCCGAGGCGGCCGCCGCGCACGTGGTGCTGGAGATCGAGGTCGGCGTGGTCGGCGGGGAAGAGGACGGCATCGTCGGCGCGATCGACGAAAAGCTGTACACGACCGTCGAAGACGGCATGGCCACGGTCGCCGCCCTCGGCCTGGGGGAGAAGGGCCGCTACATCGCCGCCCTCACCTTCGGCAACGTGCACGGCGTCTACAAGCCCGGCAACGTCAAGCTGCGCCCGGAGATCCTCAAGGAGATCCAGGACGCGATCGGCGCCAAGTACGGCAAGGAGAAGCCGCTCGACCTGGTCTTCCACGGCGGCTCGGGCTCGCTGCTGTCGGAGATCCGCTCCGCGCTGGACTACGGCGTGGTGAAGATGAACATCGACACCGACACCCAGTACGCGTTCACCCGCCCGGTGGCCGCGCACATGTTCAGCAAGTACGACGGTGTGCTCAAGATCGACGGCGAGGTCGGCGACAAGAAGTCGTACGACCCGCGCGCCTGGGGCAAGGCGGCCGAAGAGGGCATGGGCAAGCGCGTGGTCGAGGCCTGCGAGCACCTGCGCTCGACCGGCACCACGCTCTCCAAGTAAACGAACCACGGCATCCGCGGCCGGTCCCTCGTTGAGGGCCGGCCGCGCGCCGTTCCGTGGTCATGGGCGGCTTTTCGGTATGATCGCCCGATAATGCCCCCGGGAGGTCGGTCGTGCTCGGCATCGAAGGGTACGAGCCGCAGTGGTGTCACAGCGGAAAGACGCTGGCAGCCGTCCACCGTCCCCGCTTCTCCCGGATCGTCGGCCGGACGCTGGAGGGCGCCTGGCTGATGTGGGACCTGGAGCGCCACCGGTGGTTCGCCGACGGTCCGGTGATCCTCGGCTTCGGCGACGTCAACGTCGAGGTCACCCACCGCAAGTTCGACGAGTGCGGCATCACCTGGGGCCAGGTGGACATGTCGATGCCGCTCGACTGGCCCGGCCTCACGCTCGACTGGCGACCCGACGCCCACCCCGCACTGCTCAGCGCGCGCGGCCGCCGTCTGCGTGAGATCAACGTGATCGAGCGGATCATGCCGTCACACTGGCGGCCGCGGGTGCTGCACGCGGTCGAGTTCCTCTTCGAGGGCTCCCGGCTCGCGATCTACAACGCGCTCGACGAAAACGGCATCACCGACGCCACCGACGTCGACCTGCCAGTCGGCTTCTGGTGCCGAGTGCCCATCGCGTAGGCCTCTTTCACATACAGATTCGAGCTACCGCGACGTCCGTCGTGGTCCATGCCGTTGCTCCCGCGGCCTCACCCGTCCGCTGTTGGCCCCCGCTCACCTCCCGCCCCTGCCCTCAAGAGGGCAGCCGTGTCACCGTCTGGGCGGGTATACGGGACCCCCGCTGGGAATTCACGCCCAAGAGGGCTGCCCTCTTGGGGCAGGTGGGGTCTTGGCCCGCGGACCCGGCAGCGGGGGCCGGGGGTTTCGGCGAGCCCTGGCGAGCCGCCGGCCGCCGCGGTCTCCGGCGGGAGCGGCGGTCCGCAGCTGACGCGGGCCGGGAAATCTGCTCCTATGCCTCGGCGGTGAGCACCCGGACCGCTTCGTGGACGTCGTCGGTGACGTGGATCGTGGTGGAGAGGTCGCCGGCCGGCGAGAGGGCCAGTAGCGGGCGGAGCAGCGACTCGATCGGCAGCGTCTCCGTCCAGAACGCACGGTCGAGGAAGACGTACGCCCCGCTCGCGCCGTCGGTGCCGTAGAACGTCTTGGTCGCCGCCTGGAAGACCTCCTGCACGGTGCCGGCCCGGCCGGCGGCGAAGACGATGCCGCCGCGTGCGAGGCGCAGGATCGTGTCTTCGCGGATGGCGTTGGAGAAGTACTTGGCGATCCGGCCGGCGAAGAGGTTGGCCGGCTCGTGCCCGTACAGCCAGGTGGGGATGGCGAGGCCACCGCGCTGGGCCCAGTCGACGCCGTCGCCCGGCGTGAAACGGGACCGCACCTCGAGCGCCACCCTCGTGTACGGCTCGTGGTCCAGGAAGTCGGGCGCGACGCTCAGCAGGTCGATGGCGGTGGTCAGCTCCTCGGCGTCGCGCGTGGCGAGGTAGGCGCCGAGGTTGGCGGCCTCCATCACGCCGGGGCCGCCGCCGGTGACCACCAGCCGGCCGGCGCGGGCCAGCTCCCAGCCGAGGGCGGCCGCCAGCCGGTACGCCGACGAGCCGCGCGGCACGGCGTGGCCGCCCATCACGCCGATCACCGAACCGGGGCCGTGGCTGCCCAGCCAGGTGAGCGTCAGGTCGGCGAGCGCGTTGTCGATGCCATGGTCGTGCAGCCGCTGGGCGAGCGCCTCGCGGACCGACGGCAGGGCGCCGCCCACCGTCAGGAAGTGCTCGTAGACCACCGTGTCGTACATGCCGGCGAAGCCACCAGTCTCGAAGCCGGCGGCCAGCTCTTCCGGGGTGTAGAGGTGGGCCGGATGCGTCGGGAAGGGCAGGTCGCGGAAGGGCGGCACCACGTGCGCGCCGCGCCGCACCACGTCGCACTCGGCCTCGATCGTGGCGAAGTGGCAGCCGACGAAGAGCGTGCCCGTGACGTCGACGCGTGACAGATCGGGCACCGGCTCGGCGTCCAGGCGCAGCCCCTGGATCGTCAACCCGGCCAGGCTGCCGGCCTGAAGGTGCAGATCGAGCTCGGCGCGGGACTCCACTTCCTCCGGAGTGGTGTCGAACGGCTCAAGGACATCAAGGGACGGCACGTGCCAATCCTGCCCCATATGCACAAGAGGGCGCCTGGCGGAGCACAAGAGAGAGCCCGGCGGCCAAGACCACCGGGCTCCCGTTACCGGGTCCTGGGGAGGCTCCGGACCTTCATTTCTACGCCAGTGTGGGTTCTCGCACACCGGCCGCACGCGTGACGAATCCCTCAGCCTTTCAGGCACTGTATGAGCGAGGTTGCGGGTTGAATGTGCCCATGCAGAACCTGTTGCCCGAACCGCCCGCCACGCTGCTGCCCGCCGACGACAAGGCCGCGGCCGCATTGGCGCAGGCGGAGCGGGTCGACACCGACGAGGCGTATGCCGAGGTGGCGGGCCACTTCCCGGCATACAGCGCGGCGTGGGCGACGCTCGCCAGCCGCGCGCTCGCCGGCGGCAAGTTCGTGACGGCGTACGCGTACGCCCGGACCGGCTACCACCGCGGCCTCGACCAGCTGCGCCGCAGCGGCTGGAAGGGGCACGGCCCGGTGCCGTGGTCGCACGAGCCCAACCGGGGCTTCCTGCGCTCACTGCATGCCCTCTCCCGGGCCGCCGACGAGATCGGCGAGTCGGACGAGGCGGCGCGCTGCGCGCAGTTCCTGCGCGACTGCGACCCGGCCGCGGGCGACGCGCTCTCCGGGGTCTAGCCGGCCGCTCGCATCTCCAGGTAGCGCTGCTCGGGCACGCTCAGCGTGCGTTTGGCGGCCAGCCGATACTGCTCGCGTGCCGCCTCCGGCTCGCCGGCGAGGTCAAGCAGGTGCGCCCGGACCGCGTGCACCCGGTGGTGCCCGGCCAGCGCCGGGTCGGCCTCGGCACGGTCGAGCTGGTCGAGCGCGACCCGCGGGCCGTACACCATGGCGACGGCGACGACGCGGTTGAGCGTGACCATCGGTCCGGGCGCGACCCGGTCGAGCAGGTCGTAGAGGCCGAGGATCTGCGCCCAGTCGGTGTCTTCGGCGCGGGCGGCCTCGTCGTGCACGGCGGCGATGGCGGCTTGAAGCTGGTACTGCCCGACCCGGGTGGTGGTCAGCGCGGTGCTGACCAGCGCCACACCCTCCGCGATGGCCGCCCTGTCCCAGCGGCTCCGGTCCTGCTCGGCGAGGGGCACGAGGCTGCCGTCCGGGCGGGCGCGGGACGGCCGGCGGGCGTCGGTGAGCAGCATCAGCGCGAGCAGGCCGGCCACCTCGCCGTCGTCCGGCAGGCGGGCGTGGAGCTGGCGGGCGAGCCGGATCGCTTCGGCGGTCAGCTCCACCCGGTGGAGGGCCGGGCCAGAGGTGGCGGTGTACCCCTCGTTGAAGATCAGGTAGAGCACCCGCAGCACCGCCGCCACACGCGCCGGCCGCTCATCCGGCGGCGGCAGCCGAAACTCCGCCCCGGTCGACTTGATCCGCTGCTTGGCCCGGCTGATCCGCTGGCCGATCGTGGCCTCGGGCACCAGGAAGGCGCGGGCGATCTCGCCGGTCGTGAGGCCACCGACCGCGCGCAGCGTCAGCGCCACCTGCGACGCGGGCGTGAGCGCGGGGTGGCAGCACAGGAGCAGCAGCGTGAGCGTGTCGTCGACCTCCGGGAGCGGCTCCACCTCCGGCGGCTCGAGCAGCGCCACCGTCTCCTCGCGCCGCCGCCGGGCCGTCTCGTTGCGCCACAGCTCGGTGCGGCGGCGCGACGCGACCCTGATCAGCCAGCCGCGCGGGTTGGCCGGCACACCCTCGACCGGCCATTGGGTTGCGGCCGCGAGCAGCGCCTCCTGCACGGCGTCTTCGCACGCCTCGAAGCCGCCGTGGTGCCGCACGAGCGCGGTGAGCACCTGCGGTGCGTGCGCGCGGAGGAGGACCTCGACCTCGGTCACATGTCCGGACCGTTCATCGCCAGGACCGGCCGCACCTCGACGAGACCGAGGCTCGCCTCCGGCACCTGCGCCGCGATCTCCAGCGCGCGCTCGAAGCTCTCGCAGTCGACCAGGTAGAAGCCAGCAAGCTGCTCCTTCGCCTCGGGAAAGGGCCCGTCGGTGGCGAGCGACTGCCCCTCGGTCGCCGGCAGCCGCCGCCCCTGCGAGGGGTCGGCCAGCGCCTCGGAGATCACCATCTCGCCGGAGGCGATCAGGCTCTCGTCGAGGGCGGCGTACGCCCGCCAACCCTCCGCCCGCTCAGCGTCGGAGAAGCTCTCCCAGATCTCCCGCGACTTCGGGTTATGCCAGATCATGATCAAATACTTCATCGGGTACCTCCTGGTTTCCTTATCCCATACGTCGAGGCCACCGGACGCCTTTCGACATGAGCCCTTGTGGCTGACCCCGTCGCGGGAGCTGTCGAGCTGGGCGCACGGGGTCGGGGCCATCGCCTCCGCCATCGTGGACAAGAGCCGACCGGCGCGCGGCATGGCGGGGCTGCCGCGACCAGCAGCGGGTCGCTGCTCGTCGGGCGGTCTCCGCGGCAGTCGCAGCCCCTGCCACGACGACGCCCCGCTGTTCGCCCCTCACCGCCGATCCGGCAACAGACAATGTGGACAAAAATTCACGCCAGAAGGGGTAGCCGCAACCACCGCGAAGGGTGAGGCCGCGGGAGCAACGGTCTGGACCAGGGATTCAGGGGCCACGCGACCCCGACCCCGAAAGATCTCTAGAGGCCTTCGGACACCGCTGCGGCGATCTTGAGCCAGGCGTCGAGGGTGGCGTTGGAGAGCTGGCCGTAGCGCATCGGCTCGCCTGTGTCGATCAAGCGGTCGTAGGGCGCCAGCAGCACTGCCCGCGTGCGTGCCTCGAAGTGCCGCTGGATCGGTGGCAGGTCGATGTCTTTGGCGCGCGGCGGTATCGACACCACTGTGACCGCCTGCCGCACGAGCCGGGTGCGCCCGGACTCTTCGAGATGGTCGAGCATGCGGGCGGCCGTCTCGGCGGAGTCGTTGCGGGCCGACATGGTGACGACGAGCTGGTCGGTGGCGTCGATCGCGGCCTGCCAGTTTTGCGCCCGCACGTTGTTGCCGGTGTCCACGAAGATCAGCTTGTAGAAGCGGCTGACCACCTCGCGGATCTCGCCGAACGCGTGTGCCGTCAGCATCTCTCCGGCCGTCGCCGACTCGTCCGAGGCCAGCACGTCGAACATGCCCTCGCCCTGCGCCCGCACGTACTGCGACAGGTCACCCACCCGGCCCCGCGCGCCCTGGAAGCTGGAGAGGTCGCGGAGCATGTCGCGCACGGTGCGGCTGTGGAAGTCTTGCTGCGCCCGCATGCCGAGCGTGCCCTGGGTCTCGTTGTTGTCCCAGGCCAGCACGTAGCCGCCGCGCTTTTGCCCGAACGTCATCGCGAGCAGCAGCACCGCCACGGTCTTGCCGGCACCGCCCTTGGGGTTGACCACGGTCACCTGGCGCAGGCCGCCGAAGTTGCGCCGGACCTTCTCGACGTCCTGGCGGAACTCCTGCTCGTGCCGCCCCGGTGCCAGCTTGACCAGGCCCAGCGTGCTCTTGTTGACGGCCGCGCGCACGCCGGTGCGGGCCACCGGCTCGGGCGGACGGACCGCACGGCGCCGCGCGAACTCCTCCGCCGTCGGCACGCCCGGCTCCGTCGGGCGGACAGGCTGTTCCTGGTACGCCTGCGGTGGCACCCGGTAGACCCCCGGTGCTTCCGGCTGGGGCGGCATCGCGGTGACGCCGGGGTGCGCCTGGTGCGGCTGGGTGGGCAGCGTCGCCGGCTCACCCGGGCCGGCCCAGCCCTGTGCGGGGTGGCCTGGCTGAGCGGGCGCCACCTCAGGGGCGGCGGGTGGAGCGCTGGGCTGGCCCGGCGGGGTAGCCCAAGGCGAGCCGGGCGGGTGGTGGAGCGGCGCCGCACCGGCCCACGGGTCGGCCGGCGGCTGGAGCGGCTGGTTGTGCGTCGGCGCCTCACTCGGCTGCGGCGCCCAGCCAGGCGGCCCAGCAGGCGGCGGCGCGGGCTGACCCTGCGCAAGCGGGCCGTATGCGGGCGGCACCGAGGTGGGCTGGCCGTGTGCGGGCGGGCCGGACGCCGACTGGTTGTAGGCAGGCTGGTCGTGTGCGGGTGGCGCCGAGGTGGGCTGGCCGTGTGCGGGTGGGCCGGACGCCGGCTGGTCGTAGGCGGGCTGGGCGGCCCCAGGGTGGCCGTGTGCGGGTGGGCCGGACGCCGGCTGGTCGTAGGCGGGCTGGGCGGCCCCAGGGTGGCCGTGTGCGGGTGGGCCGGACGCCGGCTGGTCGTAGGCGGGCTGGGCGGCCCCAGGGTGGCCGTGTGCGGGTGGGCCGGACGGCGGCTGGCCGGACGACGGTGGGCCGGACGTGGGCTGGCCGTATGCCGCTGCCGGGCCGAACAGATCCGGGGCGCCGAAGACAGCCGGTGGAGCGGATGTCGGAGGCGCGGAGGTGGGTGGCGGCACCGGCGCGGATGGGATCGGCGGGGCGTACTCAGCCGGTGGTGAAGACGTCACCGGCGGCGCCGACGTGGGTGGCAGCGACGGAAACGGGATGCCGCCCGAGTGGTGGCCCGAGGAGACCGGGATGCCGGCCGGCGGCGTGGTGGCGATCGGCGGGCCGTTGTGCACCGGAGTGGGTGGCTCGACCTCCGGTGCCGCGCCGGCCAGGTGCCAGACGCCCGGGGGGAGGTTGTCGCTGCCGTTGGCCCACCCCTGCGGCTCGCCGAAGCCGGGTGCGGGTGCGGGTGTCTCCTCCTGAGCCGGGGGCTGCCCATAGACAGCGGGCTCCGGGCCGCCGCCACCCAGCGCGGGCGGGTCGGTGAAAGGCTGCTCGCCGACGTGACCCACCGGCGGCGGTGGGAACGGCTCAGCTACCGGCTGCGGAGGCGGTGGCGGCGCCGCGGGAGCGGGCGCGAGGTCTTCCTCCGGCACGTAGTCGGCCGTGGGCCAGAGCGGCTTGACGCCGCGGTTTGGGCCGACCGGCACCTGCCGCGACTTCGGCCGTTCCTCGTCCACCGTGCAACCTCCTCTCCCAACCGGCAGCCTCGCACAGGACTCAGCGGACGTATACCGCCCAGGCTCCTGGCTCGATCCACCACGACCGCTTGTGGCTCAGGGTGCCGCTGACGCCGTCGTCGACGTACCCGATCTCGGACTCGCGGGGGGTGACGGCCACCGCGCGGCCGCGCGCCCGGCGTACCTCGATGCGCACGCGGGGGCGGCGCAGCAGGCGCGGCACGACCACCGGCACCGCCACGGCGACCTCGATCACGCCGTCGGCCGGGTCGGGGGTAGTGAGCAGCGGCAGCCCGTCGAGCCGCGTGTAGCCGGCGCCGTTGCCGACCGCACAAGCCAGTATGGGGTCGGACCCGTCGCTCAGCACCGCGTCGTCCACCTCCACACGTCCGCGCCACGCGCCCCGCTCGCCGCCGACCAGCGCACCGTCGAGCGTGACCGACCCACCATCGTTGCGGAGGAGGTCAAGGCGGCGCACCTTGTCGCCGAGTACGGCCTTGGCCACCTCGGCGGGGTCGCGCGGGAGGTCGAGCTGGGCGGCGAAGTCGTCGGCCGTGGGGTCGAGCGGCAACACGCCGATCGGCGGCAGGTCGGGCACCGTGCGGTCGGCGGGCAGGTCGGCGGGGCGCTTGCTGGGCGCCGGGGCGTACCGGCGGACCATGCGCCGCACGACGGCGCGCAGCTGCCCGTTGGTGGCGGTGGCGACGACAAGCCGGCGGCTGTCGAGGGTCGCGTCGATGTCGGCGTCGGACTCGGCCGTTACCGTCTGTACGGTGGCACCGGCCGCCGTCAACGCGTCGGCACAGGCGAGCACCGGCACGCGCGGAGCGCCACAACCGCCGCCGAGCGTGAGCAACACCACGTCGTACACCGGTGGTGACCCCCTGCTGATCTCTATGGCCAGCGCTGAGCTGGTCGTAACTTCTTGTTAGCCTGACACCTCGGGCTCGCCACGCGGTCGCCACATTGGCACCCGAGCCCCCAGTAAGGCGGGAAAGAGATGCCAGCGATCGTGCTCATCGGCGCCCAGTGGGGCGACGAGGGCAAGGGCAAGGTTACCGACCTGCTGGGAGAGCGGGTCCACTACGTGGTGCGTTACTCGGGCGGCAACAATGCCGGCCACACGGTGATCACACCAGACGGCCAGAAGTACGCACTCCACCTCATGCCATCCGGCGCGCTCTCGCCCAGCGCGATGATCGTCATCGGCAACGGCGTGGTCGTCGACCCCAAGGTGCTGATCGGCGAGATCGACGGCCTCGCCGAGCGGGGTGTCGACGTCTCCCGGCTCCGCATCTCCGGCGACGCCCACCTGATCATGCCGCACCACCGGGCACTCGACCGCGTGGTGGAGCGCTACCTCGGCTCGTCGCGGATCGGCACCACCGGTCGCGGCATCGGCCCGGCGTACGGCGACAAGGTCGCCCGCATGGGCATCCGCCTCCAGGACCTCCTCGACCCGGGCATCCTCCGCAAGAAGCTGGAGCTGGTGCTGCGGGAGAAAAACCAGATCCTGTTCAAGGTGTACAACCGGAAGGCGCTCGACACGTCCGCGGTCGTGGAGGAGTACCTGGCGTACGCGGAGCGGCTGCGGCCGTACATCGCGGAGACGCGCACGATCCTGTGGGACGCGCTCGACCGTGGCGACACGGTGCTGCTGGAGGGCGCCCAGGCCACGATGCTCGACATGGACCACGGCACCTACCCCTTCGTGACGTCGTCCAACCCGTCGGCGGGCGGGGCGTGTGTCGGCGCCGGCATCCCGCCCACCGCGATCTCGAAGGTGATCGGCGTCAGCAAGGCGTACACGACGCGGGTGGGTTCCGGCCCGTTCCCGACCGAGCTCTTCGACGAAAACGGCGCACACCTCCGCAAAATCGGCGCCGAGTACGGCACGACCACCGGCCGCGAACGCCGGTGCGGCTGGTTCGACGCGGTGGTCGCCCGCTACGCCACCCGCCTCAATGGCATCACCGACCTGGTCGTGACCAAGCTCGACGTGATGACCGGCATGGAGAAGGTGCCGATCTGCGTGGGTTACGAGATCGACGGCGAGCGGATCGACACGATGCCGATGACGCAGACCGCCTTCCACCACGCCAAGCCCGTCTACGAAGAGCACGACGGCTGGTGGGAAGACATCACCAAGGCCCGCGCGTTCAGCGACCTGCCGGCAAACGCGCGCGCGTATGTCGAGCGCATCGAGGAGCTCGTCGGCACGCGAGTGTCCATCGTGGGCGTGGGCCCGGGCCGCGAAGAAAACGTAGTGCGCCACGACCTCCTGTAACTTCGTCCGAATTGTCGCTGCCCGGACCATGATCAACGGGCAGGGCTAGGATCCGACGGGTGCGCGTACTGCTTATCGGGGGTGGAGGGCGAGAGCATGCCCTCGCCCTGGGGATTTACGCTGACCCTGCCGTTGCACAGCTTGTCGCGGCGCCTGGCAATCCGGGTATCGCCGACTTGGCGATCACCCGCGATGTCGACGGCGCCAGTCCCCACGCGGTCGCCGCCCTTGCCGTCGAGGTCGCGGCCGATCTTGTCGTCGTCGGGCCGGAGGCGCCGCTTGTCGCGGGCGTTGCAGATGCGGTGCGGGCCAAGGGGATTGCCTGCTTCGGGCCGTCTGCCGCGGCCGCTCAGCTCGAGGGGTCGAAGGCGTTCGCCAAGGACGTGATGGGCGCGGCCGGTGTGCCTACCGCCAAGTCCCGGGCGTGCACCACGCGAGCCGAGGCTGAGCAGGCGCTCGACGAGTTCGGCGCGCCGTACGTCGTCAAGAACGACGGGCTCGCCGCCGGCAAGGGCGTGGTCGTCACGGACGATCGGGACGCGGCGCTCGCCCACGCGGAGGCCTGTGGGCGCGTGGTGATCGAGGAGTACCTCGACGGGCCCGAGGTCTCGCTCTTCGTCGTGACCGACGGCGAGGCGGCCCTGCCGCTCATGCCGGCGCAGGACTTCAAGCGGGTCGGCGACGGCGACACCGGCCCCAACACTGGCGGCATGGGTGCCTACGCGCCCCTGGACTGGGCACCGCCCGGACTTGTCGACGAGGTCATGGACTCGGTCGCGCATCCCACGCTCGCCGAGATGCGGCGCCGGGGCACGCCGTTCGCCGGGTTGCTCTACATCGGGTTGGCGTTGACCAAGGCGGGGCCGCGGGTGATCGAGTTCAACGCGCGCTTCGGCGACCCCGAGACGCAGGTGGTCCTCGCGTTGCTGGAGACGCCGCTGGCCGGGCTGCTGCGCGCGGCCGCCACCGGCACGCTCGGCGACCACCCGCCGCTGCGGTGGCGTCCGGGCGCGGCTGTCACGGTGGTGCTCGCGTCGGAGGGTTACCCGACGTCGTCTCGTTCTGGCGATGTCATCACCGGCGCGGATCGCGCCGGCATCATCCACGCCGGCACCGCGCGCCGGGCCGCCGACGGTGCGCTCGTCTCCGCGGGCGGCCGGGTCCTTTGTGGAACAGCGACCGGCCCCGATCTGGCCTCCGCCCGCGAAGCCGCCTACGCGCTCGTCGACGGGGTGACGCTGGCCGGCTCGCACCGGCGCTCGGACATCGCGCTCGCCGCGGTGGAAGGGCGCGTCTACGTGCCCTAACGGCACGAACAAGGGATTACCCCAGCGCCACCGCGACCCTACCGTCTGTGTCATGAAGAACAAGACGGCAACGCTCGTGCTGGCGGGCGCTGTGGTGTTCGCCAGCACCATCGGCGCGGTCGCTGGCTGCCTCTCCCTGACCAATGGCGGAGAAACGGGTAGCGGTGCCGGTAGCACGCCGTCACCCAGCGCCGACGCCGGTCTCGGCACGGCGGAGGCGACTCCGAGCCCCAGCCCCGATGCGACGCGCGAGACGCCCACGGATACGGAGACGACGAGAGCGCCGACCACGACACGCCCGCCGCAAAACCAGGGCCCGCGGATCGTGGTGTTTCGCGTCAAGCAAAAGCCGCAATGTCCACAAGGGAGCAGCGAGTACCCGGTGGAGGGTACCCCGGTGATCCTGGAGTGGAAGGTGACCGGCACCGACAAGGTCACGATCTCCGTCGACGGCCCGGGGATCTACGGCACGTATCCGGCCGAGGGTTCGGAGACCTTCACGTTCTCCTGCGGCGGCCACGACCCGGGCGAGACGGTCAGACACACCTACCTGCTGAAGACCGTCGGTGGTGGGTCGGTGAAGTCGAAGCAGCTCAGCGCGACGGCCGAGGCCTACGAGGTCGCCGACGTCTGATCCGCCCGCTCAAAACGGGCGCAGGTCGCGGACGACCACCTTGCCGGTGGCGTTGCGCGGCAGGTACGGCACGAAGTACACGTCGCGCGGGATGCAGTAGCGGGCCCGGTAGCGGCGCACGTACTCGCGTACCGCGTCGGCGTCGAGTGTCTCGCCGCGGTGCAGCGCGAGGAAGGCGGCGAGGCGCTGGCCGTACTCCGGATCGGGCACGCCGATCACCGCGACTTCGCGTACCTGTGGCAGCTCGGCGAGCAGGTTTTCCACTTCGGACGGGAAGACGTTTTCGCCGCCAGAGATGATCATGTCGTCTTCCCGGCCCACCACGAAGAGCCGCCCGTCGCCGTCGACGTGGCCGAGGTCGCCGGTCGCGATCAGGCCGTCGTGCGACTCCTTGTCGGCTCCCGAGGTGTACCCCTCGAAGAGCATCTCGTTGCCCACGAAGATCCGCCCGACCTGCCCGTCCGCCACGGGCTGGCCGGTAGGTCCGAGGATCGCCAGGCGGGTGCCGTGTGGCGGGCGGCCGGCGGTCTGCGGCGCGGCACGCAGGTCGCGCGGCGTGGCGATCGAGGCCCAGGAGACCTCGGTCGAGCCGTACAGGTTGTAGAGCACGTCACCGTAGGCGTCCATGAAGCGCGTGGCCAGCCCGCCCGGCAGCGCCGAGCCGCTCACCGCCACGATCCGAAGCGGGTTGGGCTGGGGTGGCGCCACTTCCAGCAGTCGTTGCACCATCACCGGCACGGCGAAGAGCGCACGTACCCGATGCTGGGCCGCGAGCCCGACGCAGCCGGCCGGCTCGAAGCGGCGCTGGAGCACGACGGTGGCCCGGAGCGCGAACGAGACCTGGAGCGCCGCGTACCCCCAGGTGTGGAAGAGCGGCGCGGCGATCATGATGCGGTCGCGGGCGTGCAGCGGGATGCGATGGATGATCGACACGAGCGGGCCGAAGCCGGCCGGCGTGCGGCGGCGGGCGCCCTTGGGCGTGCCGGTGGTGCCGGACGTGAGCACGATCGTGCGGCCGTCGCGCTCCGGCGGGCGCAGCTCGCCGGGCGGTGCGTCGGCGATCAGCTCGGCCGCCCGCTCCTCGGTGATCCGCTCCACCTTGGCCGGCACCGCGAGCACCTTCTCGGCGAACTCCGCGTCGTGGATCAGGATGCGCAGCTCCTGCTCGTCGGCGACCGTGGTGAGCTGGGCCGGGGAGAGCCCGGTGTTGATCAGCACGGTGTCGGCGCCGATCAGCGTGCCGGCCACCATCGCCTCGACCATGCCGGCGTGGTTGCGGCAGAGCAGGCCGATGCGGTCGCCGGAGCGGACACCCGTGGTGCCGCGCAGCGCCCGGGCCAGCCGCTCGGCGTTGCCCAGCAGCTGGCCGTAGGTCACCGCGCCGCGCCACTCGTCGACGATCGCCACGCCCTCCGGGTCGCGGGCGGCCGCCTGGCGCAGCTCGCCGGAGAGGCTGAAACCCCATCGGCGCAGCGCGTTGAGCTGGGCGGCCACCCGCACCGGCGATCCGGGCGTGAGCAACCCTCGTCGGGTCAAGGTGGCCACGACGAACGGGGTGATCATCGAATCTGTACTCCAGAGATGGCACGGGAGATCACAAGGCGCTGGATTTCGGACGTGCCCTCGAAGATGGTGTAGATCTTGGCGTCGCGGTACCAGCGCTCGACCGGGTGCTCACGCAGATAGCCGGCGCCGCCGAGCAGCTGCACCGCTTTCTCCGTGACGGCCACGGCCACCTCGCCGGCCTTGAGCTTGGACATCGAGCCCTCGCCCGCCTCGAAGGCGCGGTTGTTGCGACCCATCCAGGCGGCCCGCCACACCAGCAGCCGCGCGGCGTCGATCTCCATCTTCATGTCCGCGAGCGCGAACGCGACGGCCTGGTTCTGGACGATCGGGCGGCCGAACTGCACGCGGCTCCGGGCGTACTCCAGCGTGTACTCGTACGCCGCGCGGGCCACGCCGATCGCCTGCGCGCCGACGGTCGGCCGGGTCAGCTCGAACGTGCGCATCGCCGCCTGGCCGGCCGCCCGCTGCCCGGACCGGGCGCGGTCGAGCCGCTCCCGCAGCGCCTCGCGCCCGCCGAGCAGGCACCGCCCGGGTACGCGGACGTCGTCGAGGAACACGTCCGCGGTGTGCGACGCGCGCAGGCCGAGCTTTTTGAGCTTGCCGGGCGAGGACAGCCCTTTCGTGCCGGGCGGTACGACGAAAGCGGCGTGCCCGCGCGACCCGAGCTCCGGGTCGACCACGGCGGTCACCACGTGCACGGTCGCGATCCCGCCGTTGGTGGCGTACGCCTTCTGCCCGTTGAGCACCCACTCGTCGGTGGCCTCGTCGTACACCGCGCGGGTGCGGATCGCGCCGACGTCGGAGCCGGCCTCGGGCTCGGTGTTGCAGAACGCCGCGACGGCCGGCTCGTCGACCGTGCCGTAGCACTGCGGCACCCACTCGAGCATCTGCTCAGGGGTGCCCGAACCGTAGATCGAGGCGACGACGAGCGAGGTGCCCAGCAGCGCCATCCCGATGCCGGCGTCGCCCCAGAAGAGCTCCTCGTTGGCGATCGGCAGCGAGAGACCGGTGGGATCCGACCAGCAGTTGGCGAGGAACTCGAAGCCGTAGAGCCCGATCTTCGCGGCCTCCTGGATCACGGGCCAGGGCGTCTCCTCGCGGGCGTCCCACTCGGCGGCGGCCGGGCGCACGACCTCTTTGGCGAAGCCGTGCACCCAGTCCCGCAGGTCCCGCTGTTCCTCGTTCAGGTCGAGCGAGAATTCCGACATATCAACCCTTGGGGATGTCGAACAGGTTGGCGATGTTGGCCGCGAGGCCCAGGTCGCCCTTCGCCTTCAGCTTGCCGGTCATGAACATCATCACCGGGTTGCCGGCGCCGGACACCACCTTTAGGAACTCGACCGGACCCATCGTGAGGCTCAGCTTGGGGTCACGGTCGGGCGACGGCGAGAGCGTGCAGACACCGTTTTCGATCACGACCTCGTACGTGTCGACCCCGCCGTCGGGGCGGTCCGTGACGTTCCAGTGGATGACCGCGTTGGTCGAGCCGGCCCGGTCGGGCCGGAAGAGCGAGGGCATGCGGGCGAACACCTCGTCGAGGATCTTCCCGCGCATGTCGCTCGACATCACCTCTTTGATCTGCGAGTCCGGAGCGGACTTTACGATCTGGGCGAACTGCTTCGGGTCGACACTGGAGAAGTCAGATAGGTCGAAGTCGGTCATCGTTGTGGCCTCCGGCTGAGTAGTTACTCGTGCGTAACCTTACGCACGAGTAGGTATGGTGGCAAGGGTGACCGCGGTATCAGGTACCCCGACCTTCAAACGACTGCCGCGGGCGGTACGT
The DNA here is from genome assembly GCF_052068095.1 of Phytohabitans sp. LJ34. Lineage (NCBI taxonomy): Bacteria > Bacillati > Actinomycetota > Actinomycetes > Micromonosporales > Micromonosporaceae > Phytohabitans > Phytohabitans sp. LJ34. Next base: position 332,013 of record NZ_JBQHDG010000005.1, read on the forward strand.
GAGCAGATGATGCTCGACTCCGCCGTCCGCGTCTTCTCCCGGCGTGGCTTTCACGCGGCGAGCATGGACGAGATCGCCGAGGACGCCGGCATCTCCAAGCCGATGGTGTACGCCTACCTGGGCCCCAAGGAGGAGCTCTTCGTCGCCTGCCTCCAGCGCGAGGGCAACCGCCTGATGGAGGCGATCGCGGACGAGGTCGTCGGCGCGGACACCCCGGACCAGCAGCTCTGGCGGGGCCTGCGGGCGTTCTTCGCGTTCGTCGGCGCGCACCGCGACGGCTGGGCGGTGCTCTACCGGCAGGCGCGCGGTGAGCAGCCCTTCGCCAGCGCGCTGACCGAGATGCGCGAGCGCATGGTCGAGGTCGTCGAGATGATGCTTGGGCGCGCGCTCGCCGCGGAGGGGCGCGAGGTCCGCGACACCGATCTCCAGGTCATGGCGTACGCGCTGGTCGGCGCCTCGGAGTCGCTCGCCGACTGGCTCGCCGACCACCCGGAGGCCGACCCGGAGAAGACCGCCACCCGGATGATGAACGTCACCTGGCTCGGCGCCGCCCAACTCCTGCACGGCGAGACCTGGACTCCGTAGTCGCTCCACTCACGACCTCAAGATAAGATCCAACCCAAGATCAAGATTTGGGCTACCGCGACGTCCGCGGTGGTCCGGACCGCTGCTCCCGCGGCCTCACCCGTCCGCCGCTGGTCACGGTCACCGCGAGGCCCGGGGGCAGCACCTCGGCAGAGCCGCGGGCAACGCCGCGTAACCAGAAGTCGCGGCGACCGCACCGTCGCGGCGACTGCTCTGGGCGATGAATCCCGACGCCCTCGCTGGGGTGAGCGTGAGCAACAGCGGATGGGTGAGGCCGCGGGAGCAACGGCATGGACCACGACGCACATCGCGGTAGCTCACATCTTTGGAAATTGGCTTCAAAGCCACGAAGACAGACGCACCCACTAGGTGGGCGTTACCGTGCCGGTCAGGTGTGGCTTGCCGGACTTGGCGCCGTGTAGGGCGAACGTCCACTCTGGAGTCGTAGAGAACGCCACTGTGGACGGTAGGAACACGGGCAGCTTGAACGAAACCTCCACTGTGTACGCGTCCGGCAGGCGGCCCTCCAGCGCGGCCAGGCACCGGGCCTTGCTCCACATGCCGTGCGCGATCGGCCGGGCGAATCCGAACAGGCGCGCGCCGAGCCGCGACGTGTGGATCGGGTTGTGGTCGCCGGAGGCGCGCGCGTAGTCGGTGCCCACGCGGGGGCTCAGGCGCCAGCGGGCCGACGCCGCCGGCGGCTCGGTCTGGTCGGCTTCGCGCCGCCCGCCGGCTGCCTTGCCCTCGCGGCGCAGGTATGTCGACACGTCCCGCCACACGACCTCGCCGCCGACCGAGGCGGTGGCGACCACGTCGAGCTGGCGGCCGCGCGGGTGCTCGCGCAGGTCGGCGGCGTGCACCGACAGGTCGAGCGGCTCGCCCGCGTCGATCGGACGCAGCAGCTCGATGCGGTTGGCCACATGCACGAGCCCGACGACCGGAAATGGGAAGTCTCGCCGCGACATCAGCCGGAACGCCAGCGGGAAGGCGAGCACGTGCGGGTACGTCGCCGGCAGCGTGTCGGAGAGGCGGAATCCGCAGACGCGGTTGTAGTCGGCGAGGTGGGTGCGGTCGACGGTCACACCCGACCGGTCGAGCACGACCTCGGGCAGCCAGCCGGGCCGGTTGAACCCGGGCACCAGGCCGATCGCGGCGCGGGCGAACATCACGCCCCCAGCAGGCTCTGCCCGCAGACGCGGACGACGTTGCCTGTGATGCCTCCGGACGCGGGCGAGGCGAACCAGGCGATCGTCTCGGCCACGTCGACCGGGAGGCCGCCCTGCGCCATGCTGTTCATCCGGCGGCCGGCCTCGCGGATCATCACCGGCATCTTGGCGGTCATGCGGGTCTCGATGAAGCCAGGCGCGACCGCGTTGATCGTGATGCCGCGCTCGGCGAGCACCGGCGCCATCGACTGCACCAGCCCGATCACGCCCGCCTTGCTGGTGGCGTAGTTGGTCTGGCCGCGGTTGCCGGCGATGCCCGCGATCGAGGCGACGCCGATCAGGCGCCCGCCGTCGGTGATCAGGCCGCGGTCGAGGAGTACCTCGTTGATCCTCTCCTGGCTGGAGAGGTTGACGTCGAGCACCGAATCCCAGCGGTCGGCGTCCATGCGGGCGATCGTCTTGTCGCGGGTGATGCCGGCGTTGTGCACCACGATGTCGACGCGGCCGTGCCGCCCGCCGATGTGGTCGGCCAGCCGGTCGGGCGCGCCGGCCGTGGTGAGGTCGAGCTGGTAGGCGGTACCCCGGATGTCGTTGGCCACCGCGGCGAGCGCGTCGCCGGCGGCGGGCACGTCGAGGCCGATCACGTGCGCGCCGTCGCGGGCCAGGACCCTCGCGATCGCCGCGCCGATCCCGCGGGCCGCGCCGGTGACCAGGGCGACCTTGCCGTCCAGCGGGTGCTCCCAGTCGGCCGGTGGGTTGACCGCGGTGGCCGGGCCGATGCGGATGACCTGCCCGGAGACGTACGCCGAGCGGCCGGAGAGCAGGAAGCGGATCGTCGACTCGATCGCGCCCTCGGCGCCCGGGGTGACGTAGACGAGCTGTGCGGTCGTGCCCCGGCCGAACTCCTTGCCGATGCTGCGGGTCAGCCCTTCGAGCGCCCGCTGCGCGGTGGCCTCCCGGGGCGTCTCGCACGCCTCGGGCGGGGTGCCCAGCACGATCACCCGGCCCGACGGGGTGACCGAGCGGGCGTTGGGGTGGAAGAAGTCGTACAGCGCGCGGAGGCCGGTGGAGTCGGTGACGCCGGACGCGTCGAAGACGAGCGCGCTGTGCCACTCGCCCTCCTCGGCGACGCCGGCGGCCTTGAGGATCTCGCGGACCGGCTCGTGGAGGCGGCCGCCAGGGGCGGAGTCGAGCAACACCGGGCCCGGCACCAGCGGCTGGCCGGGGCGGTAGCGGCGCAGGCGGGGCGGTGCGGGCAGGCCGAGGCGCTTGACGACCGCCCGGCCCGGACCGGAGTTGGCGAAGGTCGCATACCGATCGCTCATAGGCGTATCCTACTCGTGAGTAAGTTTCTCTGGGAGGGGAAGTCCCGTGCAGAGGGTCGCGATCATCGGTGGCAACCGGATCCCGTTCGCCCGCTCCAACAGCCGGTATGCCACGGCGTCCAACCAGGACATGCTCACCGCCGCGCTCGACGGCCTCGTCGCCCGATACGGGCTGGCGGGCCAGCGGCTCGGCGAGGTGGTGGCCGGTGCGGTGCTCAAGCATTCGCGCGACTTCAACCTCACCCGCGAGGTCGTCCTCGGTTCGCGGCTGGACCCGCACACGCCCGCGTACGACGTGCAGCAGGCGTGTGGCACCGGGCTCGAAGCGGCGATCCTGGTCGCCAACAAGATCGCTCTCGGCCAGATCGAGGTGGGCATCGCCGGCGGCGTCGACACCACATCGGACGCTCCGCTCCAGCTCAACGAGGACATGCGGCGCGCGCTGCTGCAAATCAACTCGTCCCGCTCGCTCGGCGGCCGGCTGCGTGCGGCCACCCGGCTGCGCCCGCTCCAGCCGTTCCGGCCGGAGGTGCCACGCAACGCCGAGCCGCGTACCGGCCTCTCGATGGGCGAGCACGCGGCGATCACCGCGCTGGAGTGGGGCATCGGCCGCCAGGAGCAGGATCAGCTGGCGCTGGAGTCCCACCAGAAGCTCGCCGCGGCGTACGAGCGGGGCTTCTTCGACGACCTGCTCACGCCCTACCTCGGGCTCGGCCGCGACCAAAACCTGCGGCCCGACACCTCGCTGGAAAAGCTCGGCTCGCTGAAGCCGGCGTTCCGCGCGCCGAACGGCGGCGAGCCGACCATGACCGCGGGCAATTCCTCGCCGCTCACCGACGGGGCGGCGGTCGTGCTGCTGGCCTCGGAGGAGTGGGCCGCCGCGCACAACCTCCCCGTGCAGGCGTGGTTCGTCGACGGGGAGACGGCCGCGGTCGACTTCGTACACGGCGGGGAGGGGCTGCTGATGGCACCCACGTACGCCGTGCCGCGGCTGCTCGCCCGCCGTGGGCTCACGCTCCAGGACTTCGACTATTACGAGATCCACGAGGCGTTCGCGTCGCAGGTGCTCGCCACGCTGGCGGCCTGGGAGTCGCCCGAGTTCTGCAAAGACAAGCTCGGCCTCGACGCGCCGCTCGGCTCGATCGACCGGGCCAAGCTCAACGTCAACGGCTCGTCGCTGGCCGCGGGACACCCGTTCGCCGCGACCGGCGGCCGGATCGTCGCCACGCTGGCCAAGCTGCTCGCGCAGAAGGGCGCCGGCCGCGGCCTCATCTCGATCTGCGCCGCCGGCGGCCAGGGCGTGGTCGCCATCATGGAGCGCTGAGCGCCGCCTCGTACGCCAGCAGGGTGTCGATGAACATCCGGCGCTGCGCCGGGGTCAAGGGCGCGAGGGCGGCCCGCCGGGCCACGGCGCCCTGACCAAGCCAGTCGTCGATCGCCGCGTGGTGTTCGTCGGCGATGCTCACGATCGTGCGCCGCCGGTCGGCGTCGTCCTCCCGCCGGCGCAGGATCCCCTGGCGGCTGAGGTCGCCCACCATCAGGCTCACCGTCGAGGGCGCGACCTCCAGTCGCGCGGCGAGTTCGTTGACGCCGAGCGGCCCCTCGAAGAGCAGGTACGCGAGCAGCGACAGGTGGCGCGGCGCGACCTGGCCGCTCTCCGGTCGGGCGGCGTGCCGGCCGCCGACCTGAGAGTGCACTGCCTGGCCTTCTGCGGGGCGCTGACCACGCACCACACGAGGGAAGACGGCGCCTTTCCCGAGTTCGAGCGGCAGATGCCCGAGCTGGGCCCGGTGCTGGCGCGGCTCCGCCGCGAGCACGCGGCCATAGCGAAGCGGATCGAGGACGGGATCGACGACCTTGATCAGCTCGCCGAGGAGCTGGAGGCACACCTGCGGTATGAGGAGGAGCACCTCGTACCGGCCCTCAACCGACTGTGAGAATGGGCTGGTGATCCCCAATGTGCTCGCTGCCCGTTACGCGTCCGCCGAGCTGACCGCGATCTGGGCGCCGGAGGAGAAGGTACGGCTGGAGCGGCGGCTGTGGATCGCCGTCCTGCGGGCCCAGCGTGACCTGGGCATCGAGGTGCCCGATGGGGTCGTCGAGGCGTACGAGCGGGTGCTCGACCAGGTCGACCTCGATTCGATCGCCGCCCGCGAGCGGGTGACCCGCCACGACGTGAAGGCGCGGATCGAGGAGTTCAGCGCGCTCGCCGGCCACGAGCACGTGCACAAGGGCATGACCTCGCGCGACCTGACCGAAAACGTCGAGCAGCTTCAGGTGCGCCGCTCGCTGGAGCTGGTCCGCGACCGCTCGGTCGCCGCCCTCGCCCGGCTGGCCCACCTCGCTGTCGAGCACTCCGACCTGGTGATGACCGGCCGTTCGCACAACGTCGCGGCACAGGCCACGACGCTCGGCAAGCGCTTCGCGTCGGCGGCGGAGGAGCTGCTCATCGCCTACGAGCGGCTGGAAGACCTCATCGCCTGGTACCCGCTGCGGGGCATCAAGGGCCCGGTGGGCACGGCCGCCGACCAGCTCGACCTCTTCGACGGCGACTTCGACCGGCTCGCCGAGCTGGAGCGGCGGGTGGCCGCGCACCTCGGCTTCAGCCGGGTACTCGACAGCGTCGGGCAGGTCTACCCGCGGTCGATCGACTTCGCCACGGTGGCGGCGCTGGCGCAGCTCGTCGCCGGCCCGTCGTCGCTGGCCACGACGATCCGGCTGATGGTCGGGCAGGAGCTGGTCACCGAGGGGTTCCGCCCCGGCCAGGTGGGCTCTTCGGCGATGCCGCACAAGATGAACACCCGCTCCAGCGAACGGGTCAACGGCCTTGCGGTGATCGTCCGCGGCTACCTGTCGATGGTCGGTGAGCTGGCCGGGGACCAGTGGAACGAGGGCGACGTCTCCTGCTCGGTGGTACGCCGGGTCGCGTTGCCCGACTCGTTCTTCGCGACCGACGGGCTGTTCCAGACGTTCCTGACCGTGCTCGACGAGTTCGGCGCGTACCCGGCGGTGGTCGCCCGCGAGCTCGACCGCTACCTGCCGTTCCTGGCCACGACGAAGATCCTGGTGGCGGCGGTGCGGCGGGGCGTCGGGCGCGAGGCCGCGCACGAGGCGATCAAGGAGCACGCGGTCGCGGTGGCGCTGGCGATGCGGGAAAAGGGCGTCGCGGAAAACGACCTCTTCGACCGGCTCGCCGACGACCACCGGCTGGGCCTGACCCGCGCGGAGATCGACTCGCTGGTCGCCGACCGGGAGGCCTTCGTCGGCGCCGCGCCGGCCCAGGTGCGGGCGGTGGTCGACCGGATCGCCGAGGTCGTGGCTCGCCATCCGCAGGCCGCCGCCTACGCACCGGCTCCGATCCTCTAGTGCGCGCTGGGCCGGGGAGCAACCTCCCCGACCCAGCGGCGTGACACGGCCCGCCGGGTAGCGGGCCGTGCGGCCCACCGGCACGTCATACGGCCGGCGGTCGCCCGGTGGCTCAAGACAGTGACATCCTCCACTGGTTACGCGACCGCCTTCGTCGCCACGACGGCGGTCCCGTATGCGCAGAGCTCCACCCACAGCGTGCCGGTGTCGCGGTGGTCGAACCGCATGCCGAGCACGGCGTTGGCGCCGCGCTTCCGGGCCGCCCGGCCCAGCTCGGCCACGGCCTCGGTGCGCCAGCGCAGCAAGTGTTGTGGAGCTCGGGGGTCGTACGCGCCACCGCGGAGGGACTTCACTCCTTCGGCGAACGCGTTGCGGGTGCGGGCGAGGGAGATGACGACTTCGCCCAGCACCGCGTGTATCTGGTAGCCGGGTAGGTCATCCGTCGTAACGACGAGCACACCGAGAAAGTAGGACTTTCCGGGCACCGCCACGCCGGCAATCGGTGGAAGCACCCGCGTACCGCAAAACCGCGCGGCGCGGACAAGCGTCCGCGCCGCGCAGGTTCGAGGTCGTAACCGTCACACACCAGACACCGAGCGGATCCAGCTCCGGTTGAACGCGACGCTGCCGTAGTTCTGGATGTTCACGCCGTTCGCGGTCGAGGCGACGCCGACCTGCTGGCCGTTGTAGAACTGCGGGCCACCGGAGTCGCCGCGCCACGCGTTGCCGTTGATGCGGGTGGTGCGGATCGCCTGGCCGCCGTACGCGTCGGTGGCGTTGTTGGTGGTCACCTGGACGCTCGCGGTCTTGAGCTGCACCGAGGCACCGCAGCCGCTGTAGCAGGTCATGCCCCAGCCGTAGATCGAGTTGGTCGAGCCGACCGGCGGGTTGCTGCTGGCGAGCGACACGTACGAGGTGCTCACCGGGCTGCTGAGCCGCATCAGCGCCAGGTCGTTCTGCCCGAAGGTGGCGGACACGCTGCGGGTCACGCCGCCGGACGTGCGGTTGACGCTGCCGACCCGCACCGACATCGTGCCGTTGAGGCAGTGCCGGGCGGTCAGCACCCAGTTCGCCGCGATGATCGTGCCGGAGCAGGTGAACGAGCCGTTGGCGAACACGGCCGCGGCCCACGGGGCGGAGGAGACGGTGCTGCCGCCGATGATCAGGGGCGTTGGGTCGCCGGCGACCGCGGTGCCGGGTACGACGAGGGCGCCGGTGACCGTTGCGGCGATCGCCGCGGCGGCGAGGCGGATGCGCATGGGAACTCTCCTTCGTGAGGGGGTTTGCCACACGCTAGAGAGCATCGATGGTCGTCTACAAATAACATTGCGGTCATATCGCTTTCGCGGCGCCCGCCGGCCGGCGGGTATAGTCGCTGCTCAGCGAAGGGGAGTAGCCCCCAATCGCGCGGTCGACACACTGGTGCTCCGGCGCCCGGCCACGCGAACCGCGGCAATCGCGGTGGGCGAGACCTTCGACCCAGGCCCGCGTGGGCCGGGTCGAGGGGCGCCCGTCTCCCGGCCCGGCCGGGAAGGATCCCGATGGAACTCGTGCTCGTCGCGCTCACCGCGTTCGTGCTGATCCTGCCGGTGGAGCTACCGGACAAGACGTTCGTGGCCACCCTCGTGCTCAGCACCCGCTACCCGGCCCTGCCGGTGTGGCTCGGCGTGATCGCGGCGTTCGGGGTCCAGTGCCTCGTGGCGGTCGGCGCCGGCCACCTGCTCTCCCAGTTGCCACAGCAGCCGGTCGCGCTCGTCGCCGCCGCGCTCTTCGCCGTCGGCGCGGTGATCCTGTTCCGCGGCGCCCGGCGCGCCGACAGCGGAGAGAAGGAACAGGAAAAGGAGTACGCGGAGAAGGTCGCCCCGGCCCGGAGTGGGCTGCGGGCGGCGGGCGCCAGCTTCGCCGTGCTCTTCACCGCCGAGTGGGGCGACCTGTCCCAGCTGCTCACGGCCGGTCTGGTGGCCAGCGGCAAGCCGGCGATCCCGGTCTTCTTCGGCTCCTGGGCAGCACTCGCGGTGGTCTCGGGGCTGGCGGTGCTCCTGGGACGGTGGTTGCTCCGCCATGTCCGGCTGTCACTCGTGCGGTACGTCGCGGCCGGCGTCTGCGCCCTGCTCTGCGTGATCACCGTGGTCGGCGCCGTGACCAGCTGAGCAGGGCGGCCGGTGCGTGCCCGTCGCTCTCTACCAGGTACGCTGGGCAACGCTCGTCTCCGTTCGCGAGGGCGACACATCCGGCCCAGCGGCCGATAGCGGCAAAATCTGCGTACACAAGTCAGGAGTGTCCAGTGGCTCGCGTCGTTGTCGACGTCATGCTCAAGCCGGAGATCCTCGATCCGCAGGGCCAGGCGGTCGCCAGCGCGCTGCCCCGGCTCGGTGTCGACGACGTCACCTCCGTGCGGATCGGCCGGCGCATCGAGATCGAGTTCGCCGGCGAGCCCGACCTCGACCGGGCTCGTGAGATCGCCGACAAGCTGCTGGCCAATCCGGTGATCGAAGACTTCACGTTGCACGTCGACGGCTCGGTCGAGACCGAGAGCGACTCGCAGGAGTCCGAGCCCGCCGAGGCGCCGGCATGAGCACGCGGGTAGGCGTGGTCACGTTCCCAGGCTCGCTCGACGACGGCGACGCGGCCCGGGCGGTGCGGCTCGCCGGCGCTGACGCCGTGGGCCTGTGGCACGCCGACCCCGACCTGCACGGCGTCGACGCGGTGGTCCTGCCCGGCGGCTTCTCCTACGGTGACTACCTGCGCGGCGGCGCCATCGCCCGCTTCGCCCCGGTGATGGAGACGATCGCCGACGCGGTCCGCGACGGCCTGCCGGTGCTCGGCATCTGCAACGGCTTCCAGATCCTCTGCGAGGCGCACATCCTGCCCGGCGCCCTGATCCGCAACCAGCACATGCACTTCCGCGCCCGCGACCAGCGGCTGCGGATCGAGGCCGTGCAGCCGGTGTGGACCAACGCGTTCACCGACAGCCAGGAAGTCGTCATCCCGATCAAGCACGGCGAGGGCCGCTACGTCGCCGACGAGCGCACTCTCGACGAGCTCGAGGCCAATGGGCAGGTCGTCGCGAGGTACATCGGCGGCAACCCCAACGGCGCGCAGCGCGACATCGCCGCGATCAGCAATGCCGCTGGCAACGTTGTCGGCATCATGCCCCACCCCGAGCACGCGGTGGACGCCCTCACCGGCCCTTCCACCGACGGCCTCGGCTTCTTCACGTCGATGCTGAAGTTCCTCGCCGGCGCCCCGGCGGACCAGGGAGCGTCATGACCACCCAGTCCGAGTCAGCGGACATCGTCGTAGGTGAGTTCGACGGGGGGCCTGACACAGTCAAGCGCGCCGCCGCGACGCCTGAGGAGCTCCAGCCGTACGCCGAGCTGGGCCTGCGCGACGACGAGTACCAGCGGATCCGCGAGGTGCTCGGCCGCCGGCCCACCCAGTCCGAGCTCGCGATGTACTCGATCATGTGGAGCGAGCACTGCTCCTACAAGTCGAGCAAGGTGCACCTGCGCCAGTTCGGTGAGAAAGCGCCGCCGAGCGACAAGCTGCTCGCCGGCATCGGGGAAAACGCGGGCGTCATCCAGATCTCCGACGACCTCGCGGTGACGTTCAAGGTCGAGTCGCACAACCACCCGAGCTACGTCGAGCCGTACCAGGGAGCCGCCACCGGCGTCGGCGGCATCGTCCGCGACATCTTGGCGATGGGCGCGCGGCCGGTCGCGGTCATGGACCCGCTGCGCTTCGGCGCCGCCGACCACGAAGACACCGCCCGCGTGCTGCCCGGCGTCGTCGGCGGCATTGGTGGATACGGCAACAGCCTCGGCCTGCCCAACATCGGCGGCGAGGTCGTCTTCGACCCCTGCTACCAGGGCAACCCGCTGGTCAACGCGCTGTGCATCGGCGTGCTGCCGGTCGACCGCCTGCAAAACAAGGCCGCCGCCGGCGCCGGCAACATCGTGGTGCTGATGGGCGCCAAGACCGGCCGCGACGGCATCGGCGGCGTGTCGGTGCTCGCCAGCGCGACGTTCGACAGCGAGAGCGAGCAGCGCCGCCCGTCCGTGCAGGTCGGCGACCCGTTCATGGAAAAGCTCCTGATCGAGGCGTGCCTGGAGCTCTACGACGACCGCCGCGTCGTCGGCATCCAGGATCTCGGCGGGGCCGGCCTGACCTGCGCGCTCACCGAGACCGCCGCGGCGGCCGGCACCGGCATGACGGTCGAGCTCGACAAGGTGCCGCTCCGCGAGCCGTCGATGGCGCCGCACGAGATCCTCGCCAGCGAGTCGCAGGAGCGCATGCTCCTGATCGTCGAGCCCGACCAGCTCGAGGCCGTGCTCAAGACCGCCGCCCGGTGGGGCGTGCTGGCCACCGCGATCGGCGAGGTCACCCCGCCCGGTCCCGACGGGCTGCCCGGCCGCGTCACGATCACCTGGCAGGGGCACACGGTCGTCGACGTTCCGCCAGGGTCGCTCGCCGACGACGGCCCGGTGTACGCCCGGCCGATGCGCGAGCCCGCCGACCTGATCCTGCTCCAGGCCGACCGCGCCGAGACGCTGCCCCGACCGTCCACACCGGACGCGGTGCGGGAGACCGTGCTGCACATGATCGCCTCGCCCAACCTCTGCGACAAGACCTGGGTGACCGAGCAGTACGACCGGTACGTGCTCGGCAACACTGTGCTCGCCCAGCCGGAAGACGCCGGTGTGATCCGCATCGACGAGCGCTCGGGCCTCGGCGTGGCCCTCTCCGTCGACGGCAACGGGCGATACGCGCGGCTCGACCCGTACACCGGGGCAAAGCTGGCGCTCGCCGAGTCGTACCGCAACGTCGCCGTCACCGGTGCCACGCCGCTCGCGGTCACCAACTGCCTCAACTTCGGCTCGCCCGAAGACCCGGCGGTGATGTGGCAGTTCGCCGAGGCGGTGCGCGGCCTCGCCGACGGCTGCGCCGAGCTGGGCATCCCGGTGACCGGCGGCAACGTGAGCTTCTACAACCAGACCGGCGCGGCGGCGATCCACCCGACCCCGGTCGTGGGCGTGCTCGGCGTGCTCGACGACGTCGCACAGCGGGTGCCGATGGGCTTTCCCAAGCCGGCCAACCCCGAAGGCGACATCATCTTCCTGCTCGGCGAGACGAGCGTCGAGCTCTCCGGCTCCGAGTGGGCCTGGGTCACCCACGAGCACCTCGGCGGCGTGCCCCCGCGGGTCGACTTGGGCCGGGAGAAGGCGCTCGCCGGCCTGCTCGCCGAGGCCGCCCGGGTCGGCCACCTCACCGCCGCCCACGACCTGTCCGACGGCGGCCTCGCGCAGGTGCTGGTGGAGGCCTGCCTGCGCCACGGCGTCGGCGCCCGGGTCAAGCTGCCCGACGAGTTCACCGGCGGCTCGATGCCGTTCGTCTTCCTCTTCAGCGAGTCGGCCGGCCGGGCCATGGTGTCGGTGCCGCACGGCCACGAGAAGGCGTTCACGGCGCTCTGCACCGAGCACGGCGTCCCGTGGACCGCGCTTGGCGTGACCGACGAGAGCGGCGGCCAGCTCGAGGTCCGCGACCAGTTCACGATCGGGCTCGACGAGCTGCGCGAAGCGCACACCGCGACCCTGCCGCGCATCTTCGGTGGCTGAGCCGGTATTCGCGCAGCCCGGTGCCGGGGTTCGCTTCGACTGGGGTCTCGCCGGAGCGTCCGAGCTGGGCCGGGTGTGCGCGGCGCTGGTGGTCGTCGACGTGCTGTCGTTCACCACGTCGGTCGACGTCGCGGTCGGGCGCGGCATGCGGGTGCACCCGTTTCCGTGGGGCGCGCAGGCCGACGACTTCGCCCGCCGGATCGGCGCGATCGCGGCCGTCGGGCGGCGCAAGGTGAGCCGGGAGCGCCCCTGGTCGCTGTCGCCGGCGTCGCTCAGGTCCGCGCCGGTCGTGCCCGACCTGGTGCTGCCCTCGCCGAACGGCTCGGCCATCTCCGCCGCCGCGAGCGCCACCGGCCTTCCAGTCGTCGCCGGCTGCGTCCGCAACGCACCCGCCGTCGCACGCTGGCTCCTTTCCCAGGGGTACGGCACGTCGCGCGCCCCGATCGGCGTCGTCGCCGCCGGTGAACGGTGGCCGGACAGCACGCTCCGCCCCGGCGTGGAGGACCTGCTCGGAGCGGCCTCGGTGCTCGACGGGTTGGCCAACGCACCCGGCGGGCTGTCAGTGGAGGCGGCGGTGGCACTGGCCGCCCTGACCGGCGTGCCGGACGTGCCCGCGGCGATCCAGGGCTGCGCCTCCGGCCGCGAGCTGGCCGAGTCCGGCTTCGCCGAAGACGTCGCGATCGCGATCGAGGTCGGCGTCTCAGACGTGGTGCCGGTGCTCGACAAGGGCGTCTTCGCCGCTGCGTGAAACCCTGCTGAAGCTCGTGATCCGGCAGGATGTCGTGATGAGCGACTTGGTGCTGCGCGGCGGCCGTCCCTGGCGGAGTCCGACCGCGGCCGACATCCTGGTGCGCGACGGCGCGATCGCCGCGATCGAGCCGGACCTGCCGCCGCCGCCCGGCGCCGAGGTGGTCGACGTGTCCGAGCGGTTGGTCCTGCCCGGCCTCGTCGAGGCGCACTGCCACCTCGACAAGACGCTCTTCGGCGGCGACTGGGTGCCGCATACCGCCGGCGACGCGCTGGCCGACCGGATCGCCACCGAACGCGGCCGCCGTGGCGAGCTGGGTGTGCCGGACGTCGACCGGATCACCGCACTCCTGGTGCGGATGATCGCGGCCGGCACCTCGTACGTGCGCAGCCACACCGACATCGACCCGGCGCTCGGGCTGTCCGGTGTGGAGGCTGTCAACGCCGCGGCCGCGCGGCTCGCCGGGCGGGTCACGGTCGAGCAGGTGGCGTTCCCGCAGTACGGCATCCTCGCCAACCCGGGCACCGAGGCGGTGCTGGAGCGGGCGCTCGCGGCGGGCGTTGGCACGATCGGCGGGCTGGACCCGGCCGGCTTCGACCGCGACCCGGTGCGGCACCTGGACATCGTCTTCGGGTTCGCCGAACGGTACGGCGCGGGCGTCGACATCCACCTGCACGACGGCGGCACGCTCGGCATCTGGCAGCTGGAGCTGATCGCCGAGCGCACCAAGGCGGCCGGGCTCGACGGGCGGGTGACGGTCAGCCACGCGTACGCGCTGGGCCAAGCCGACGGCGCCACCCAGGAGCGGATCGCCGGCCGGCTGGCCGAGGCGGGTGTGGCCGTGGTGACCGCGGCGGTGTACGACTTTCCGGTGCCGCCGATCAAGAAGCTGCTCTCGGCCGGCGTCACCGTCGCCTGTGGACACGACGGCGTCCGCGACCTGTGGGGCCCGTACGGCAGCGGTGACATGCTGGAGCGCGCGATGCACGTGGCGTACCGGAGCATGTTTCGCCGCGACGAAGACATCGAGATCGCGCTGACCGCCGCCACGTACGGCGGCGCGCGGTTGCTCGGCATCCCCGCGTACGGGCTGGCGATCGGCGCGCCGGCGGACCTCGTGGTCGTCGACGCCCGTACGCCCGCGGAGGCGGTGGTCGTCCACCCGGTTCGCGACCTCGTGCTCAAGGCCGGCCGAGTGGTCGCCCGCGGAGGCGTGCTGGAAAAGTGAAGTGGCCGCGCCCGAAACGGGCGCGGCCACTTGTCGGGCTCGGTATCCGATCAGTCGTCGAGCCAGTCGAGCGAGCGGCGCTCGCCCCGGCCGGCCGGCTGCTGCGGCCCACCCCGGCCGGCGCGCGGGCCGGCCTGCTCGTCGTAGTAGCCACCCTGGTCGTCGTAGCCGGCGCCACGCGGGTCGGCACCGCGCGGGTCGTAGCCACCGCCCCGCTGCTGCGGCACCTGGTCGTAGCCACCGCGCGGGTCGTAGCCGGGCTGCTGGTCATAGCCGTTGCCGCCGTAACCGGCGCCGGGCTGGCCGCCGTAGCCGCCACCCTGCTCGTAACCGCCACCACCGCCGGCCGGCCGGCCGTAGCCACCGTCCGCGGGGCCGTAGCCGGCACCCTGGTCGTAGCCACCGCCGCTGGGCACAGGGCCGTAGCCAGCACCGCGGTCGGGCTCGGGCTCGGCCCGGTAGCCACCGCCACCGCCGCCGTAGGGACCGGACTCGTACGCCGGGGGCTGAGGCTGGCCGTAGCCGCCACTCGGCCCGGCGCCGTTGCTGCCGTCCCACCGGCCGGTGGGCTCGTCGTAGCGGTCGCTAGCGCCGCCGTATCCAGCGGCACCGCCGGGGGCGCCGTAGCCGCCGCCTGGAGGCTCGCGGTAGTCGCGCCCGCCGCCGTAGCCGTCCTCGCCACCGCGTCCGCCGCCCGCGTACGGGCCGGCTGGTGCTGCCGGGCTGCCGTATCCGCCCGGAGCGGCCGGGCCGCCGTAGCCGTTGGCGCCGCCGCGCTCGTAGCCGCCCTGCCCGGCCGGCGGACCGTAGCCGCCGCCGCTCGTCGGGCGTCCGTAGTCGGGGCCGGCCGGCGCGCCGTTGGGCCCGCCGTAGCCGCTACCGCTGGTCGGACCGGGGCCATAGCCGCTACCACTGGTCGGACCGGGGCCGTAGCCGCTACCACTGGTCGGACGGCCGTACTCCCCGGCGCCGGCCGGGGGCCGGCCGTACGCGCCGGCGCCGTTGGGGCCGCCGGGCTGGGGACCGCCATAGCCGTTGGCCGGGCCGGACGCCGCGCCGTACACGCTCGTGGCGCCCGCGACGCCGGGGCCGTAGCCAGCCTGGCCGTTGTAGCTCGGGCTCTGCGGGGGCAGCGGCGCTCCGTAGGGATCGGGGAACTCGTCGGCCGCCGGCACCGGGCTCTGGAGCATCGTCGGCGCGTCGGAGATCGAGGGGCGGCCCACCATGGTCGGTGCCGCGCCCGCACCGGCGCCCGCGATGCGGGTCGCGTCGTTGGCGGGATGGTAGACGCCGGCCGCACCGGGAACCGGCGTGCGGCCGCCCGGACGCACCGGCTGGTCGTCGTCGATGCCGGGGTCGCCGTTGTCCTGCTTGCGACGCACGACGAGGAGCACGATCGCGCCGACACCGAGGGCGACGAGAAGGCCACCGACGATGATGAGGAGCCACGAGCCCATGCCGCCGGAGTCCTCGTTGGACGCGTTGTCGGCGGCGATGCCGGAAGCCTCCGGAGTCGCCTCTTCGCTCGCCGCCGCCTCTTCGGTCGGCGGCGGGACCGAGGCGCTGGCGGTCGGCGTCGCGGCGGCCTTGGCCGACGTCAGAGCGAACTGGACGGTCAGGGACTGGCCGGCGCTGCCGTTGACCCGCTTGGCCTCCGGGTCGGGCTTTTGGTAATCCGGGTGCGAGACGCCGATGAGCAGCTCGCCGACCGCGATGGGCTTGCCGTCGCAGGACGTGAACCGGTAGTTACCCGTGCTGGTCGTATTTGTGCTGCAATTGTGGCCCTGCGAGTCGAGCAGCGCGACGATGACGTCTTCGATGCCGTCGCCGGTGGTCGTGTCCTTGACCTTGCCAGACACCTGCTTGACCGACTGCTCCACCTGCTTGGCGACGAGTGTGACTCGCACGGTCGCCTGCTGGTTTCCGCCACCCAGACCGCCACCGTTGGCTTGGATCGTGACCGTCGCCTGCTCGTTTTGGGTGAGGTTGCCGGTGACGCGGAAGGTGGCGGTCTTCTGCTGACCGTCCTGGTCTCGGGTCACATTGCCCAGAGAGCAGCCGTCGGTGCAGCTCAGCTTTCCGTTGTTGGAGCTGACGGTGATGTCGGCCCGGGTGTTGTCGTTGTCCTCGAAGTCGAGTGTGTACCTGATCTGCGTGCTCTGGCCGGCCTCCACCGAACTTGGCGACGCAGAGGTGTTGGTGATGTTTGGCGCGGCCATCGCGGCTGTGGGGAAGGCGACGGCAGCGCCGACAACCAGCGCCCCGACCACACCGGCGCGAAGCATCCAGGCTCGTCGGTGCGTAGTCACGTCCACCGCCCTTCCGTCTCTGTCATCCCGCTCACGGCCGCCGCAGCGCAGCAACCAGCCCGTGACAAGTACACCGTCGGCCACTATGCCTTGTTTGGGGGTACCGGCGCGACCCAGGGGCGGGACGATGTGGCGAATCCCAGGGTCGTATCGTCCCGACGTGTCCCCTGCGCACAATAAGTCCGTCGTGTTGGAAGCGGTCTTGGCGGCGCTCGACGCGGGCCAGACGCCCGACCGGTCGATGCTGCGCGACGCCGTCCGGGAGCTCCTCTCCGCCCTCGCGCGCCGCGCGCCGGGACGGTCGGTGGAAGTGCGCGTCCCACCATACGGTGCGGTACAGGTGGGTGAGGGTCCACGACACACCCGGGGTACACCGCCGAATGTCGTCGAGATGGATCCGGTCACTTGGGTCCGTTTAGCCACGGGTCGGATGGCGTGGGACGAGGCGGTTACGCAGGGGCGCATCAGTGCTAGCGGCAACCGGGCCGACATATCAGCCTACATACCTATGTAACACCGTAGTAATTTAACGACCTCGGTAACGAGAGGAAGCCGAAAGGTGGCTCTCTGTTATCGGCCTCGCCTCGCGTACACTGTGGCGACAGGAAGTCCCGGATCAGCACTGAGGAGCGGCAGGTGCCCCGAGGCGACGGCCGGTTGAGCCACGACCTCGACCCCCAACGGCCCGGCCCGCAAGATGCTTGCGGCGTGTTCGGTGTCTGGGCGCCGGGGGAAGAGGTGGCAAAGCTCACCTATTTCGGTCTGTACGCGTTGCAGCACCGTGGCCAGGAGGCCGCGGGCATCGCGGTCAGCGACGGCTCCGGCGTGGTGGTCTACAAGGATCTCGGCCTCGTTGCCCAGGTCTTCGACGAGCCGACGCTCGCCAGCCTCCGCGGCCACCTCGCGATCGGGCACGCCCGCTACTCCACGACCGGCGGCTCGACGTGGGAAAACGCACAGCCGACGATCCGCGCGACGCCGGCCGGCACCACCATCGCGCTCGCGCACAATGGCAACCTTGTCAACACCGCTCAGCTCGCCCGCGAGGCGACGACCCGCGGTCTCGGCTCTGACGGCGCCACGTCGGACACCGCGCTCGTCACGATGCTGCTCGCCAGCCGTCCCGACCTCTCTGTCGAGGCGGCGGCGCTGGAGGTCCTGCCCACCCTCCGCGGCGCGTTCAGCTTCGTCTTCATGGATGAGACCACGCTGTACGCGGCACGCGACGCACACGGCGTGCGTCCGCTGGTGCTGGGCCGGCTGGAGCGTGGCTGGGTGGTCGCCAGCGAGACCGCCGCGCTGGACATCGTCGGGGCCAGCGTCGTGCGCGAGGTGGAGCCCGGAGAGCTGATCGCCGTCGACGAGCATGGCCTGCGGTCGGCTCGCTTCGCCGCGCCCGAGCCCAAGGGCTGCCTCTTCGAGTACGTCTACATCGCCCGTCCGGACACCACGATCGCCGGCCGCAATATCCACGCCGCACGCGTGCAGGTCGGCCGGCAGCTCGCCAAGGAGCACCCGGTCGAGGCCGACCTGGTGATCCCGGTGCCGGAGTCGGGCACGCCCGCCGCTATCGGCTACGCGGAGGGCTCCGGCATCACCTACGGCGCCGGCTTGATGAAAAACCCGTACGTCGGGCGCACCTTCATCCAGCCGTCGCAGACCCTTCGCCAGCTCGGCATCCGGCTCAAGCTCAATCCGCTCCGGGAAAACGTCCGCGGCAAGCGGCTGGTGGTCGTCGACGACTCGATCGTCCGCGGCAACACCCAGCGGGCGATCGTGCGGATGTTGCGCGAGGCCGGCGCCCTGGAGGTGCACGTGCGCATCTCCTCCCCACCGGTCACCTGGCCGTGCTTCTACGGCATCGACTTCGCCACCCGGGCCGAGTTGCTTGCCAATGGCCTGGATATCGAGGGCATCCGCCGCTCGATCGGCGCCGACACGCTCGGCTACGTGTCGCTCGCCGGCCTCATCGCCGCCACCGAGCAGCCGAAGACGCGACTGTGCCGCGCCTGCTTCGATGGCGAGTACCCGATCGAGCTGCCCGCCGGCAACCTGATCGGCAAACACGTGCTAGAGGGCGTCGACAAGCGCGTCGTCGCCGATAGCGGCACCGCGGGGGCGCCGCATGACCACGAGGCCGGAGCCGACCGCTCCGCGCCTGGCGCACATCCACTCGTCGCCAGTCCCGGCGGCGGGGACGCGCTGCACCGCCCGTAGCTAGTTCGTCGAGAGATCCTCGACCGCTACCCGACGCGGCCCGCCGCGAATGCACAAAGGGGAGAACCGTGACGCACGTGACCGAGCGCAGCAGCAGCGCGGGCAGCAACGGCGCCGGAAGCAGCCGCCAGCCGTGGAGTGCGGGGACGAGCCGTTCCGGCCGCAAGCGCACCGTGACGTACGCGGACGCCGGAGTGTCGATCCACGCCGGTGAGCGGGCTGTCGAGCTGCTGAAGTCCAAGGTGCATCGGACACTGCGGCCGGAGGTCATGGGCGATCTCGGTGGCTTCGCGGGGCTGTTCCGGCTCGACGTCAAAAAGTACAAGAACCCGATCCTCGCCTCGTCCACCGACGGCGTGGGCACCAAGCTGGTGATCGCGCAGCAGCTCGACATCCACGACACGGTCGGCATCGACCTCGTCGCGATGGTGGTCGACGACCTCGTGGCGTGCGGTGCGGAGCCGCTGTTCCTGCTTGACTACATCGCCTGCGGCGAGGTCGTGCCCGACAAGGTCGCGGAGATCGGCGCGGGCATCGCCGACGGCTGCCGGTACGCGGGCTGCGCGCTGCTCGGCGGCGAGACGGCCGAGCACCCCGGTGTGTTGCGCCCGGACGAGTACGACCTGTCCGCCACCGGCGTGGGCGTGGTCGAAGAGAGCGACATCCTCAGCCGCGAGCGGGTCGAGGTCGGCGACGTCGTGATCGCCATGGGCTCCTCCGGCCTGCACTCCAACGGCTTCTCGCTCGTGCGGCACGTGCTGCTCGGCGCCGGCCGGATGCGCCTCGACACGGTGGTGGACGACTTCGGCCGCCAGCGCACCCTCGGCGAAGAGCTGCTCACGCCGACCAAGATCTACGCGCGCGACTGCCTCAAGCTGATCGAGGAGTGCGAGGTGCGGGCGCTCGCGCACGTGACCGGTGGCGGCATCCCCGGCAACCTCGTGCGCATCCTGCCCGAGCACGTCGACGCGGTGGTCAACCGCTCCACCTGGAAGCCCCAGCCCATCTTCGAGCTGGTGCAGGCCAAGGGCCGGATCGACGACCCGGAGATGGAGTCGACGTTCAACATGGGCGTCGGCATGTTCGCGATCGTGTCGGCCGATGACGCCGACCGGGCGCTCGCCTTCCTCGCCGGCCGTGGCATCGCCGCCTGGCAGGCCGGTGAAATCATCGAGGGCACGGGCATGGTGCAGATGATCGGCCAGCACACGCGCGGCTAGTAACCCGCCGCTGATCTGGAAAAATCGGCGCGGGTGGATTCATCGGCGCGGATATATTCTAGATCGACGGGGCGGCGGCGGAGGAGTTGCACGGTGGCGGGCCAGCGGCAGGCGTTCAGCGGCATGCGTGGCATCGCCCCCGTACCGACCTATGTCGTCATGCAGCCCACGACGCTGTGCAACCTCGACTGCGCGTACTGCTACCTGCCCTTTCGGGCCGACGACCGCAAGATGCCGGCGGAGGTGGCGGCCGCGGTCGCCGGCGCGGTCAACGAGTGGGCCGTCGACGGCCGGTTTTCGGTGGTGTGGCACGGCGGTGAGCCGCTCGCGACCGGGCGGGAGCGCTTCGCCGAGCTGCTGGCACCCTTCGATCGCGCGGTCGAGCACCACGTGCAGACCAACGCCACGCTCGTCGACGACCGGTGGTGCGAGTTCTTCGCGGCGCACGAGATCCGGGTCAGCGTGAGCGTCGACGGCCCCCGCGAGCGCAACGCCGAGCGGGTCACCCGCGGCGGACGCCCCTCCTACGACCGCATCATGGGCGGCATCGAGGCGCTTCGCCGGCACGGCATCGGCTTCTCGGCCCTCTGCGTCGTGGCGCGCCCGGAGCCGGGGCTCGCCACGGAGCTGTACCAGTACTTCCTCGACCTCGGCTGCGATGTCCTCGGCATCAACATCGAGGAGTTGGAGGGCGTCAACGCCCGTTCCAACGCGCGCGACCCGGCGGCGGTCGCCGGCTTCTGGTCCGAGCTCGTCGCCGCGTGGCGCCACGACCCGCGCATCCACGTGCGCGAGGTGGAGTGGTCGCTGCGGTACGCCGCCGCGGTGCTCGACGGCACGGCCGACGAGGTGCTGCCACGGCAGCTCGACCCGATACCCACCATCGGGTACGACGGCTCGGTGGTCCTGCTCTCTCCCGAGCTGGCGGGCTTCACCGATCCCCGGTACGCGGACTTCACCAGCGGCAACGTGCTCTCCAGCCCGCTGCCCGACATCATCGCGGGCGCGGCCGCGGGCACGCCGTGGGTAGCCGAGTTTCTCGCCGGGGTGGAGGCGTGCCGGGCCACCTGTCCGTACTTCGGCTTCTGTGGCGGCGCGCACGCCGCCAACCGCTACTTCGAGCATGGGCGTTTCGACGGTACGGAGACCGATCACTGCCGCAACAGCAAGATCCATCTACTAGAGGGAGTGTTGGACCATGCCCGAGACCACGAGCCACCGGCCCCATGACGGTGCTCTCGATCCGGTGGCTCAGCGGGTGCACGACGCCCGGGCCGGGCTGACCGCGCTGCTGACCGAGGCGGAAGAGGCCCGCCGGCAGCGCGCCGAGGCCACCCCCACGGACTCCGGCGCGGTCTGCGCCTGGAACCACTTCGAGAACATCCCCACGTTCTACAACTGGAACAACCGTCCCCGTTGACGAACTGACCCCGGGATCAGGGCGCTCCGACGAGAACGGGGCGCCCTGATCGTGTTAGGCGGGTGACGTGGCGCGGGCACGCATGAGCACGCGGGCTGTCACCGCGTGCTCAAGTGTGACTACCGGTCAGTGGGCGCGGGGCGCCCAGTCGTCCGGGTCGTCTGCGTCGTCGTCCTCGTCATCGTCGACGTACTCCTTGTAGTCGTCGTCGATGACGTGGTCCGACTTGCCGCTGCCGGAGAGCTCTCGCTGCAAGGCGGCGAGGTCGGTGTTCGGGGAGTGGTACTTCAACTCCCGGGCCACCTTTGTCTGCTTGGCCTTAGCACGGCCGCGCCCCATGGCTCGACCCCCTCGCACAGAATTCGGGGCAGCCCGAAGGCGGGCCCCGATGACGTCAGGCATCTCTCGTGGCTCTTACGGTACATGGGGATGCCACGGTTCGGCACCTCGGGTTACCCGCGCCACCCCCGCGCGTCGCGCGAGATCGTCCGGATCCGGCCTCTGGGGTGGGTAAGGGTCGTTTTGCGGATCCGGTCATGACCGACACCGCCCGTTAGCCGAGATGGATGGAACGGAGCCGCCCAACCTCGGCCATGCGCCGCTCAGCCAGGTGATCGGCGGCCACGGCCGGTGGCACTCCGTCGGCGTCGGCGAGCCGGAGGATGTCCCTCGTGGTCTCGTAGATCCGGGTGGCGCGCAGCTTCGCCCGCTCGAAGTTGAAGCCCTCGATCTCGTCCGCGACCTGGATCACGCCGCCCGCGTTGACCACGTAGTCCGGTGCGTAGAGCACGCCGCGGTCGGCGAGCAGCTTTTCGATGCCGGGGTGGGCGAGCTGGTTGTTGGCCCCACCGGCGACCACCTTGGCACGCAGGATCGGCACCGTGTCGTCGTCGAGCGCGCCGCCGAGCGCGCAGGGCGCGTACACGTCGATGTCGGAGGTGATCAGCTCGGTCGTGTTCGCGACGATGTCGACCTGTGGGTGCGACCGGCGGACGAACTCGACGGCCGACTCGTTGACGTCGGTGGCGACGACCTTGGCACCGTCGTCGAGCAGATGGCGCACCAATACCTTGCCCACCTTGCCCAGGCCGGCCACGCCGACGCGGCGCCCGGCGAGCGTCGGCGCGCCCCAAGTGTGCTCGGCGGCCGCACGCATGCCCTGGAAGACGCCGAAGGCGGTGAGGATCGAGGAGTCGCCGGCGCCGCCGTGCTCGCGGCTGCGGCCGGTCACGTAGCGGGTCTCGCGGGCCACGACGTCCATGTCGGCCACGTAAGTGCCGACGTCGCAGGCGGTGTAGTAGCGGCCGCCCAGCGACTGCACGAAGCGCCCGTACGCCCGCAGGAGCGGCTCGGTCTTGACGCGCTCCGGGTCGCCCCAGATGACCGCCTTGCCGCCGCCGTGGTCGAGGCCGGCGAGCGCGTTCTTGTACGCCATGCCGCGGGAGAGGTCGAGCACGTCGCGGAGGGCGTCTTCTTCGCTCGCGTACGGGTAGAAGCGGGTGCCACCGAGCGCCGGGCCGAGCGCGGTCGAGTAGATGCCGATGATCGCTTTCAGGCCGGTCTGCTGGTCCTGGCAGAAGACGACCTGCTCGTGCGGGGTGGCGTCCTGGCTCTCTGTGCTGGTGAACACGTGCATGGGCTGCCTCCGGTAGGTCGTGGTGCACCCTTTTGGGGCGCGGCGACTCCAACGGCCGGCGGGGTGTTGCCGGCTCGATTCCGAGCCTAGTGCGACGCACCGGCCCCTCGCGTACCGCCAGAAACGAACCTTCTTCGACCCCACTCGCCCTCCGTCGTTGTCAAGCCAAAGGTTGGGCGCACTCGCCGCTCTGTCCGGTTGAAGAAGGTTCATTGGTGACGCCGACGTTGTCGGCGTACTTTTTCGTGGGAGGATCGCGCCGTGCCGTCGCTGTTCGCTTCGTATTTGCGGGTCTATGAGCCGTTGACCGCCTTCGACCGCGACCGCCAGATGTTCTGGCGGCGGTACGTGCGGGAGGGCCGTGCGGTGGCGCCGATCGAGGGCCCCGGCCGCCAGCGCACCGCCGTGCTGGAGGCGCTCGGCGCTGGCTGGACCCGCCTGCCCGACCTGCCCGACGAGGCGTACGTGTTGGAGGCCGACGACACTCTGCTGGTCTGTCCCTGGAACCTGCGCGTGCGCGTCGCTGAGGCGGCCCTGAGCGCCCGTGACGGGGTGCCCTCGGTGCTCGCCGACGCGTTCGTGCCGCCGATTCTGGCGGGCCAGGCGAAGGCGATCGTCGAAGACTGGCGCAGCGGCGCCCGGGTGCTCGAGCACGGTGTGCCCCGCGTGCACGAGCAGATCGCGACGTGGGGTGTGCCGCTGCGGTGGTTCGTCTTCGTCGACGCCGACGAGCGCGAGCTCGTCACCCGGCGCGGCCGGCGGGCGCTGCGCTACCGCACGGAGATCTCCAAGGCGCGGCGGCGGGCCCACCGGGGCGTCTCGGTGCTCCGCAAGTCGGTGGGCGACGCGCCGATCACCGAGGCGGTCGAAGAGGGGGCGCGGTGGTTGGAAGAGTTCCACCCCCGATCGGTCGTGGAGCTCGATTACGGCGGTCTTGTCGACTTGCTGTCGGACGACGTCCTAGAAGACGACGATTCGCCCAAACTGGTCGCCGCCGGGCTCGCCGGGCTGTCCCGTGGAGACGCCGACGCGGCGACCGAGGCGTACGAGAAGCTGGTGTCTCGGTGGCGCGCGGTCCAGTTACTGGAACGGTGCAATTAAGGCCGATTTCGGTACACTGGGCGCGCTCCCAGTGGCCCAAAAGCACGTAATTGGCTAATCACGAAGCGTGACACAGGGTCCAAAAAAGACGGTTTCTGGCGTATAAAATCACCATAAATCGGTCATTGCTCATCCGTCCATCCAAGGACGTTAGGCCGTTCGGCCCATGTCGGACATCGGGGACTAGCCGGACCATGGGAGACGCGTCGGCCGGCGGGACCCCGGCCGATGTCTATAGGTATGTGGAGGAGTGACCGATGGCATCGCGAACGCACGAACCAGAGCCGCTACTCACGCCGGCCGAGGTGGCGTCGATGTTCCGTGTTGACCCGAAGACTGTGACCCGGTGGGCGAAGGCGGGAAAGCTCAGTGCGATCCGGACTCTGGGTGGCCACCGGCGTTACCGCGAGTCTGAGGTTCGTGCTCTGTTGCAGGGGCAGATTCCCCAGCAGCGTCAGGGAGACTGACGGACCGCTCTCCAGTCGAGCCTTTGTGCGAAGGGCGGGACACCCGTAAGGTGTCCCGCCCTTCGACTGTGTGGGAACGCGAACTACGTCAATGCGGGATCCGGGCTGGCCAGAGCGCCGTCGCGGAGCATGAGCACGCGGTCGGCCATGTCGATGAGGCTGGCGTCGTGGGTGGCCACGAGGGCGGTCATGCCGCGCGCCCGCACCAGGGCCCGGAGCAGGTCCATAATGGACCGTCCGGTCTCGGAGTCGAGCTGGCCGGTCGGCTCGTCGGCGATGAGCAGCTGAGGATCGTTGGCCAGCGCCCGCGCGACCGCCACGCGCTGCTGTTGGCCACCGGACAGCTCGTACGGCCGCTGCGCCGCGTGCGCGCCCAGCCCCACCATCTCCAGCAGCATCGCCACCCGCTGCTCGCGCTCGGCCGGCGGCACCTTGGCCAGCCGCAACGGCACGCCGACGTTTTCCGCGGCCGACAAGATCGGGATCAGGCCGAACGACTGGAAGACGAACCCGATCGTGCCGCGCCGCAATGACAGCAGCTCCGCCTCGCCAGCGGCGGTGACGTCGTGCCCGGCCACGCACACCGTGCCGGCGGTGGGGCGGTCGAGCCCGCCGATGAGGTTGAGCAGCGTGGTCTTGCCGGCGCCGGAGCGGCCCCGGATCGCCACCAGCTCGCCCTCGCCGGCCGCGAAGCTCACGTCGCGCACCGCGTGCACCACCCGCCCGCCGCTGCCGAAGTCACGGCTGACGCCCTCCACCTGGACGATCATTTCTCCCCACCATCCCCGCGGCGGACCTCGACGTGGTCGGGTTCGAGGTTGAGCTTGACCCGTTCGCGCAGCGCGAGCGAGTCGACGAAGGCGGCCGGCAGCTGCATGCGGCCGGCGCGGTCGAGCAGCGCGTACTCCTCGGTCACCAGCTCGTGCGACCCGTCGTCGGCGACCCGTGCCGAGCGGCGCACCTCCGATGCCGTCCGGCCGTCGCGGATCGCGACCGTGCGGCGGACCTGGGACGCGACCTGCGGGTCGTGGGTGACGACCACGATCGTGACGCCGAGCTCCGCGTTGATCGTGCGTAGCGCGCCGAAGACCTCGCCCGCGGTGGCCTCGTCGAGCTCGCCGGTGGGCTCGTCGGCGAAGAGCACCTCCGGGTCGTTGGCGACCGCCACGGCGACCGCACAACGCTGCTGCTCGCCACCACTCATCTGGGCCGGCCGCCGGTCGGCGCAGTGCGCTACGCCGACCATCTCCAGAAGCTCCTGGGCGCGCGTGCCGGCCCGGCGCCGGGCCAGGCGCATCGGCAGCTCGACGTTTTCCTTGGCGGTGAGGTACGGGAGCAGGTTGCGGGCGGTCTGCTGCCAGACGAAGCCCACCATGTGCCGCCGGTAGCGCAGGCGGCGCTTCGCCGACATCGTGAGCAGGTCGACGCCGGCCACCCGGGCGATGCCCGCGGTCGGCACGTCGAGGCCGGAGAGGATGTTGAGGAGCGTCGACTTGCCCGATCCGGAGGCGCCCACGATCGCCAGCAGCTCGCCGCGGTCGACCACCAGGTCGAGCCCCTGGAGTGCCACGACCTCGATGCCGTCGGTCTTGAAGATGCGCACCAGGCCGTCGCAGACGATGTGGCCACGCAGCCGGTCGGTGCCGCCGGCCCGCGCCGCCGCTCGCTCGGCCGCCCGCTGCTGCAACTCCGCGAGGCTGGGCGTGTCGGTCGTCGCTGTCACTGTGTCCCTCCGGTCGCTCGCTCAGCACCGGCCCGAGGAGGCCGCCTCCGCCGCTCGTTCAAGAGCCCTCCTGTCCCACGCGCAGCACCTCACCGAGGCGCAGCCGCCGGTTGATCACATTCTCGACGAAGACCGCGGCGGCCAGGGAGGCCGCCACGAGCGCCAGCACCGCGCCGACCAGGAGCGGATCGAGGGCGGTGCGCACGGCCGCGCCGCTGGTGAAGCTCGACAGGCCCAGCGCCGGCCCGATCACCCGGGGCAGGAACACGCCCACCAGACCACCGGCCAGCACCGCGATGGCCACGAGGGGCACCAGCTCGTACACGAGCAGGCCCCGGCCCTGCCGACCAGAGAGGCCGAGCGTGCGGAGGCGGGAGAGCACCTGACCGCGGATCCGGGCGCCGGCCAGCACGGTGAAGCCGACCGCCAGCAGCGCCAGCGCGGTCGCACCGACCGCCCCGGTCGTGAACGTGAAGCTGAGCACCTCGTTGGCGCCGGTCTCGTCCAGGTCGCGGCGGTGGTCGGCCCAGGTGGTGACCGTGACGCCGCTGGCCGAGCCCTCGGCGCTCGCCGCGCGCAGCGCCTCCGCGCTCGCGTCGCCGGCGACCAGGAACTGGTTGAGCGCGACCGCGGCCGGGTCCGGCAGCGCCTGGAGCGGCAGCACGATGAACCGCCCGCTCGTCGAGCCGATACCCGGGAACGCGTCCGCGACCGCGGCGACCGTGAAGTCGAACGCGTGGCTGTGCATGGTCGTCGCCCCGCCGGCGCCCACCTCGGCGGCGATGTCCGGAGAGACGAGTGCCGGCAACGGGCCACCGCCGGGCCGGGCGTCGACAAGGGCGGGCGGCACCGAGACGCCCACTCCGCTCGACCTGACGACCCGGTCCAACGCGGCCGCGTCCACCACGGCCACCAGCACCGAGCCGCGGCCGCTCGCGCTCGTGTAGCTGGTCGCCGTGTCGACGGCCACCGGCGCGACCGCGGTCACGCCGGGCACGGCGGCGAGCCGCTCGGCGGTATCCGGCGTGAAGGCGAACCCGGACACCCGCGCGTCGGCCGGGATCTCCTGGTCGGCGGCGCGGTCGCGGGCGTCGCCGATCGACGACATGACCACGGCGCTGAAGATGCCGGTGGCGATCGCGACCACCAGCACAGCCAGCGGTCCGATCGTGACCGGTGCGCCCCGGCCGGCGCGTGCGAGGCCGAGGAAGGCGACCGCGCCGCGGGCCCGCGCGGCGAGCCTGCCGAGCTGCCCCAGCGGCCACGGAAACACCCGCAGGGCGATGATCGCCGCGCCGACGGCGAGCAGCACCGGCACCGACGCGAGGTAGGGGTCGACGCCACCGTCCTGGCTCAGCCCGCGCCGCCGCAGCAGGTACACGCCGAGGCAGGCGACCACGAGGAAGAACAGCTCGGCCGTGAGCCGGCGCACCGAGGGCCGGTGGCGGACGAGATCCTGCCTGCGGGCGGTGAACGACAGGCGGCGCTGGCTCACCGCCGCGAGCACCGGGATCACCAGCGTGGCCACCACGCCGGTAGCCACGACCAGCCAGCCGGTGGCCGCCGCACGGCCGGGTACGTACGTGCCGAGGAGCCAGCCGGCGGCCGTGGCCAGCGGGAGCACGACCAGCGACTCGGCCAGCGCCCGCCCGCCGATCGCCGCGATCGTGCCGCCCCGCGCCCGCAGCAGCGCGAACTCCTCCCGCCGCCGCTCCACCGCCAGCGCGGCCGCGAGCGCGATCAGCCCGAGGAGTGTGGCGACGAGCCCCGCCTGTACGACCGCCAGCAGCGCCGAGACCGCACGCAGCTGCCCGTCGAAGCGCACGAGCGTGGCGTCCAGGTTTGTCGACGTGGTGAGGCCGGGCGCCGGCGGCGTGCGCTTGACCTCGGCGAACGCGGTGATGAGCGGCTCGAGCATGCCGCCGTCGAGCCGTTTCTCGTCGATCCGGTATCGCCAGGTGAGCGACAGCGGCCCCAGCGAACGTGCGGCGGTGCCGAGGCCCGGGCCGTCGGTCACCGCCATCACGGCACCAGGAGTCTCCGGCGGCAGGCCCGCAAACGGCTCCAGCGCCAGGCGCAGGGTGTCCCAGGCGCGGTCGGTGGCGTCGACCGGCTCGAAGACGCCGACGACCGTCACCGCCGGCAGGCCGGCACCCACCCCCCTCTGCGGGGCGGGATCGACCTCGAGGACGGTGCCCACCGATGCGCCGAGCTGCTTGGCCACCGCGGTGGAGACGGCCACCTCGATGCCGCGTACCTCCGGGCCGTTCGCCGGCCAGCGACCCGCGGTGACGCGTACCCGATCGGTCATGCCGGCCTGGGTGCGGAGGCCGAACTGGGTCCGCGGGCCGGCCGGCGCGAACGTGACCCCTTCGATCCCGGCGGTGAACCACGCGTCGCCTATCAACCCGCGCACCTGCGCCGGCATCCGGTCGCGGTGGGTCGCCAGCGCGGCCTCCGCGGAGCCGAGCTTGGGGTCGTCTGCCACCGAGTCGGGCCGCTGCTCGAGGGTGATATCCCTGGCGGAGTACGGCAGCCGGGCGACGTCTTCGCGCAGCGCGCGGTCGGTGAGGTCGTTGGCGAGCCGGGGCGCTGCCGTGATCAGGAGGGCGGCGACGAGGGCGAGGGCGGCGAGCAGCCCGAACTGTCCGGCGAAGACCCGGACCCGCCAGAGCACGGCTCTCACGCGTCCGCCCCGATCCGCAGCTGGGCCGCGATGAGCCGTTGTCGGGCCGCGAGAGCCACCGACGCGCTGAGCACGAGCGTGAGCGCGAGCAGCCCGGCCGCGGTGGCCCCGACCGGCGACCACTCGACGGTGAGCAGCGGCTCCGGCACCGGCCGGCCGGCCGCGGGCGTGAGGATGACCAGCGGCGCCATCGTGGCGGCCACGCCCACGCCCACCACCAGCCCGACCAGTACGCCCACCCCGGCCAGGAACGTCTGCTCCGCCACCAGCGAGCGGCCGAGCAGGCGCGGGCTCGCGCCGAGCGTGTGGAGCACGGCGAGCTCGCCGACCCGGCGGCGGGCGGTGGCGCGGATGTCGACGCCGATGCCCATCGCCGCGATGAGCACCGCGCCGAGGGCGGCGGCGAAGAGGGCGGCGCGCGCGCCCACGCCGTACGGGTCGCGGCCGGCCGCCGCCGCGGCGGCGCGGCGGTCGAGCACCTGGATGCCGGACAGCGCGGTGGCGGCCGTAGCGGTCGCATGTGGATCCGCGCCGGTCGCGAGCCACCACTCCTGCGGCTGGCGCACCTCGCCGTAGCCGTAGAAGGCCTCCGCGGCCAGGGACGGGAGGTCGGCGAGCAGCGCGGCGGTGTCCTCGGTGCCGGGCACGGCGGACACCGTGCCCACGACCTTGACGCCGACCTCGTCCGCCCCGAGCGACATGCGCGTCTCGTCGCCGCTGCCCATGCGCAGCGCGGAGAGGGCCGCCGGCGTGGCGACCACCGGCACCGGCGCGGCCTTGCGGGCGCGGGTGACGACGAGCGTGACGGGCTGCGCGCCGCCCCACCTCGCTGCGGTCTGGAGGGTGTACTCGGCGGTCGCCTCGGCACCGCCGACGGCCTCGTCACCGGCGCGGGTACGCGCCTGCCACGGCCCGGCGGCGCCCAGGTCGACCGGCGTGCCTCCGGCCGACAGCGAGCGCATCCGCCAGCCCACCTGGAAACCCGCCGGCCCATTGGTGTTGACCAGGAACCCGGCCAGCCGCGCCGGCTGGAGGTCTGCGGGCAGGTCGACGGAGAAGCGCAGCGGCTGTGCGTTGCCGCTGAAGCCGAGCGGGACCCGCCGGTAGCCGCCCGCCACCGCGAAGACCGCGGAGGTCTCCACGGGCGGCTCGGGCGGTGCCCAGAACTCGTTGGTCCAGTTGGCCACCTCGGTCTCCACCACGCCGGAGATCCGCCGGGTCTGCGCCGGCAGGTCGACGACGGGCGACTCGGCCCGAGCGTCGCTCAGCTTCGCGAAGAGGCTCTGCGGTGAGCCGCCGGCCAGGTCGTCGCGGACCCGCACCACATCGGCCGCCCGCGTCGCGTCCAGCGAGATCACTGACGCGCTCACGCCGTCGGTGCCCAGCCGCAGGCTGTCTCGCCAGGCCGGCAGCACGGTCTCGGCGCCGGGCAGCGCCTCGATCTCGGCCGCCCGCCCGTCGGGCGCGAAGCGGGTCGACTCCAGTAGCCGCAGGTCGGCGCCGACCTGGTGGTCGGCCTGGTCGACCAGGGAACGCTCGGAGGTGCCGGCCAGGCACCACGCGAGCGTGCTCACCGCGACGGCGAGCGCGAGCAGGAGCACCGGACCGGCCTGCGGCCGCCGCCCCGCCTGCCACATGCCGAATATCGTGGCGGTCCACGGCTTGCGGTCGACCGCCCGCTCGGCGAGCCGGGTCAGCGGCGGGAGCGCCCGCAGCGCGATCGCCGCGCCGGCCAGCACGCCGAGCGTCGGGCTCGCCGCGAGCAGGGGATCGATACCGAGATCGCCGCCGGCCAGCGGGGAAGAATATTGCCGCAGCTGGAACCAGCCGAGCACGGCCAGGCCCACCAGCGCGATGTCGAGGCTGGCCCGCTGGGCGGCCGCGCGCCGGGTCGGGCGGGAGCGGCTGGCCATCTCCGCCACGTACGTGCCGCCGCGGCGCAGTGCCGGGCCGAGCATCGCCAGCGCGCAGCCGGCGGCGGCCAGGCCGGCCACCACCCAGGTCAGCGCGTCGAACCGGGGGTTGAGCCGCAGGGCACCGGCCGCGAGCATGGGCACCCGGTCCACGTACCGGAGGATCTGGCTGGTCAGGAGCGGCGCCAGCACGGCCGCGGGTAGGACGACCAGCGCGGCCTCGCGGGCGGCCAGGCCGGCGAGCTGCAATCGGGCGGCGCCGCGCGCCCGCAGCAGCGCGGTCTCGCCGCGGCGCTGCTCGTTCATGAGCAAGGCGACGAGCACGAGCGCGTATCCGCCGAGCACCACCATCAGCAGCATCGGCGTGACGAGTGCCGAGCGGCCGACCAGGTCGGCCCGCTCCAGGCGCCCGGTGAGCTGGTCGAGCCGCGAGGTGACGAGCCCGGACGAGCCCAGGCCGACCTCGTCGGCAAGCGAGTCGACGGCGGCGGTGGTGGCCCGGCGGAGCCCGCCGAGGGCGGAGAGCGGTGCGCCGCCCAGGTCCGGCTCGACGAGCCAGGCGGCCGAGGCGCTGGTGGCGTAGCCGCTGAGGAAGTCGGCCCGGTCCACGACGAACGGCCCGTACGTGGAGGACTGCGGCGCGACGCCGTCCGCGACGCCGGGGGCGAGGCGCCAGTACGGTGCGGTCGGGTCGCGCGGGCGCCAGATGCCGGAGACCTCGATCTCGGAGGTCTTGCCGCTCAGCCGGTCGCGGATGGCGACCCGCTCGCCCACGTCGACGTGCAGGGAGCGGGCGGCCGCCTCGGCCAGCACGGTGCGCACCGGTGTCGCGCCCGGCTCAGGCCACGCGCCGGCCACCAGGTCGGCGTGCTCGGCCAGCCCGTCGAGAAACGTGACCGACGCGAAGACCACGCCGTCCTTGTCCGGGCGGGCGTCACCGACGTCGCCGGTGAGCTGCCGCCCCACCGCGTACCCGGCGGTGGAGACCTGCGCGGGAATGCCCGCGAAGCCGCCCGCGAACTTGTCGTGGACCGCGGCGTCCCGCGTGGCGAACTCCCTGCCCCCGGCCGGGCCCTGGACGAGGATCGAGCGCTCCTCGGGCGCCGCGGAGGCGACGGCGCTGCGCGCGCCGGCGTCGACCACCTCGCGGCTGTAGTCGGCCAAGCCGGTGAGCAGGACGGTCGCGATCAAGGTCGCACCGGTCGCCGCGAGGAGGAGACTTTTCACTCCACGGGCGCGACGAAACACCAGCCTCATGCGTCTCCGTCTCTTCGCCGTCTACGAGCGATGGATGTCTCGGGAGGCGAAGAAGGTTGGCGCAGTTACCGGAACGTGATCTGTCGGAGAGTAGTCAATAAATCACCTGCCGTTGGTCAGCGGCCGTTAGCGTCGATGCATGAGGGTCGCGCGGAGCCGGCTGCTCCAAAACGCCGCAGCCAGCTCGTGCATCCTGCTGATCCTCGTGGCCATCGGCGTCGGCCTGCCCATGGTCGACCGGGCGCTGCCCGCCGAGCGGCCCGTCCCGCCCCACCTGCCGTACGAGGTGGGTGGCGGTGTGACCGTCGTACCGCCGGCCGGGGCGATGCTCGACGTGACCCGCACCCGCCCCACCGCGCGGCAGGGCACCGCGCTCTTCGTCCTCGGCCAGGTCCGGTACGTGATCGTGGTCGCGCCCTTCGGCGGTGACCTCGACGGCGCCGTCGACCGCCTCCGCCGCAAGGTGGCCAACGCGGACGGGCAGCTCGAAGCGGGCCTGCCGGCGCTGACCGGCACGGGGCTCACCGGGCGCGAGGGCGCGTACACGACACCGGACCGCGCCGGGCGGTACGCGGTCTTCCTCGCGCCCGAGGTCTCCATCGAGGTGACGGTCAGCGGCACCGAAACCCAGCTCGCGGAGAACGAGCCGGCGATCGAGGCGAGCGTCGCCACCATCACCTACCGGGGGCGGTTGTGACGGCGACGGCCGGGTGCCCCGGTGGCCACGGTGTGCCGCCGCGGAGCGCCCGCACCGCTCCCGTACATCCGACGCCGGCCTGGGCGGTGGCCCGAAAGTCGCTCCTGCTGCCGGCGTTCTGGCTTGTCGCGCTGCTGATGGCGGTGGGCGCCGTGCGCACGGTCGTGCTGATCCGGCACGCGATCGCGGAGTTTCCGGTGGCGACCACCGCCGCGCTGGCGCTGTTCGCCGTGTACGCGGTGCCGTTCTGGCTCTTCGTCGCCGCGCTCGACTACCTGGAGCGGGAGCCGCCGCTGCTGCTGGCGACCGCGTTCGGCTGGGGCGGGCTGGTCGCCACGACCGTCTCCGCGCCCGGCAGCATCGCGATCCAGAACATGCTCGCCAAGGCCTACTCCCCGGGCTTCGCCGCGGCCTGGGGCTCGGCCATCGCCGGCCCCACGGTCGAGGAGGTCGCCAAGACGCTCGGCATCGTCGCGATCGTGCTGATCGCTCGGGCGCAGATCAACAGCGTCCTGGACGGCGTCATCTACGGCTCGCTGGTCGGACTCGGCTTCCAGGTGGTCGAAGACGTCGTCTACGCGGTGAGCGCGGTCGCCGCCGCGGGCCGGGGCGACGACGTCGGGCCGGTGGTGGGCACGTTCTTCGTGCGGGGCTTCCTCGCCGGCCTCTGGAGCCACACGCTCTTCAGCGCGCTGGCCGGCGCCGGCGTGGCCTCCGTGCTGGTCCGGACCGACCGCACCGTGCGCTTCCGGATCGGCGTGGCGGTGGCCTGCTTCCTCGGCGCGTGGGCGTGCCACTTCGTCTGGAACTCACCGCTGCTCGCCGTCGAGGTGGGCGACAACGGATACCTCCTGATCGCGGTGCTGCTGGCCAAGGGCATCCCGCCGATGCTGGCGATCCTGCTGCTGGTGCGCACCGCCCGGCACCGGGAGGCGGACTACTACACCCAGCAGCTCGCCGCGCTCGACGACCCGGACATCGCCACCCCTGCCGAGCTGCGCGTGCTGAGCATGGGACACCTGCGGGCCAACGCCCGGCGCTACGCGTACGCGCGGGTGGGCGTGCTCGGGCGGCGGGCGGTGCGCCGGCTCCAGCGGGCCCAGGCACGGCTGGCGCTGGAGCTGAGCCGGACGCAGGCGACGCACGAGTCGGCGGCGGTGAGCCACTGGCGCGACGAGGTGCTGCTCCAGCGGGGCCGGCTGCGCGCACTGGGCCACCCGGAGGCGACGACGCTCGACGACCGCCGCGGCTCCATGCGCCGCCGCATGCTCATCCTCACCGTTACGCTACTCATCCTCGCCGCAGCGTGTGCCGCACTGTCTTTCTAGAAGACGAAGATTTGAGCTACCGCGACGTCCGCCGTGGTCCCGACCGCTGCTCCCGCGGCCTCACCCGTCCGCTGTTGGTCGCGCCGCGTCACAGACGGTGCTCCCGCGGCCTTGCCCGTCCGCTGTTGGTCCTGCGGTTTGGTCTTTGCACCGCGGACCCGGCAGCGGAGGCCGGGGGTTTCGGCGAGCCCTGGCGAGCCGCCGGCCTCCGCGGTCTCCGGCGGGAGCGGCGGCCTACAGCTGACGCGGCCCGGGAAATCTGCCTGAGAAACATTAGGGGCGCCCCATTGAGGGGCGCCCCTAACTCTGATCGGTCATTCGGTCGGTGGGTGGCCGCCGTCGCCTTCTACAACCTGGTCCGGCGTGCCGTCCTCGTCCAGGTCGGACATCGTGACGTTGACCTTGCCGTCGCCGTCCGTGTCGAACTGGTACAGATCGGTCTTGCCGTCGCCGTCGGTGTCGGCGGCCCACAAGTCGGTCTTGCCGTCGTTGTTGGTGTCCATCTTCAACAGGTCGACGCGCTCGTCGCCCCTGGTCTCGACCGTTTCCTGCGGCTCGCTCATAGTCGTCCCTCGCTTAGGGTGTCGTCCTGGTCCCAGGTCCTACGGCACCCTAAGCGTCGGTGACGATCCGTGCCAGCCGAACGGGCGGTCAGCTGGCGGCGTACGGGTTGACGGGCTGCTGCTCGGGCGTGCCGTCGTGGTTGGTGTCGGTCACAGCCACGTCGGGCGTGCCGTCGTCGTTGGTGTCGACGAAGGCCACGTCCGGCTTGCCGTCGTAGTCGACGTCGGCGATCCAGGTGTCGGCCTTGCCGTCGTAGTCGGTGTCGAGCGTGACGTGGTCGACCTTGTTGTCGTCGTTGAGGTCGGCGGCGGCGTAGTCGACGCGGCCGTCGGCGTTGGTGTCGGCGAACGCGGCGTCGAGGTCACCGTCGTCGTCGTAGTCCTTCAGGATCGTGTCGAGCCGGCCGTCGTGGTTGCTGTCCACATAGGTCGTGTCCGCGTACCCGTCGCTGTCGCTGTCGTGCTGCACGACGTCCGCGTACCCGTCGCCGTTGAGGTCGACCACGACGTCGGTGGAGCCGTCGACGTTCTTCTCGACGATCGAGTCCGGGTCGCCGTAGTGCGGCGGCTCGTCGTGCGGCTGGTCGTGGCCGTACGGCGGCTCGTGGCCGGGCTGCTCGTAACCGGGCTGGTCGTAGCCGGGCTCGTGGCCACCGTCGCCGGCGTGACCGAAGCCCTCGTGTCCGGTGTCCGGGGTGTCGGTCAGGGTCGGGTCGTCGAACTCGCTCATCGTGGGCTCCGTTTCGGTGATTGCTTCGTTGATGAGGGAACCGTACGGCCCGAACACCACCCGAGGGATCCCGGAAACGTGCCACCAACGTCGACTAGTGGCGGAGCTCCACCCCGGCCGCGACGAGGGCCTTGATGACGTTCGCCGACTCGCCGAAGCCGATCACCAGTACCGCGTCCGCCTTGAAGTCCTTGATCTGCTTGGCCCCGTCGCCGAAGTCGAGGGCAGCGGCCGGATCCTCCGGCGGGTCGTAGGTCAGCAGCTTGATTTTGCTGGCCTCGACGCCGGCCTTCTCCAGCTCGGCCCGGACGTTGCCCTGTAGGCCCTCGCCGTAGGAGTCCTTGCGCGCGACGATCGCGATGTGCTGCGGGCCGTCCCGCATGATCACGTCGGCGAGTGCCTTGCCTTGCAGCAGGTCGGAGGGCGCGGTGCGGAAGTAGAGGCCCTTGTCGTCGATCTCGCTCAGCCCGGCGTCGGTGTTGCAGGGCGAGAAGAGGATCAGGCCGGCCTTCACCACGTCCGGCAGCACGGCCCGGGAGATGCCCGAGGCGCCGGCGCCGATGATGACGTGTACACCCGCGTTGACGTGCGAGGCGACCGTCGCCTTGGCCTTCTCCGGGTTGGTGCCGTCGTCGCCGTCGATCCAGTCGACCGGCTCGCCGAGCACGCCGCCGGCGGCGTTGACGTCACGGATCGCCAGGGCCGCGCCGGCCGCCAGCGGGGGGTTGGCCAGGGCCAGGTCACCGGTCTCCGGCAGCAGGCCGCCGATCTTCAGCGGCGCGCCGGTCTGCGCGGCGTCCCGGCCGTCGGAGGGGCGGCCGGCCGGCGAGCGCTTGTTGGTCGTGGACGACTCGTCGCCCGCGCCCACGAACTCCGTCTTGCCGTCGTCGAGCCGGTCGCTGGAGTCGAAGTGCAGCGTCGCGTAGCTGGCCGTGGAGGGCTCGCCGGCGTCGGTGAAGCCACCGCGCTTGAGCGAGACGCCGCGGTACTCGATGTCTTTACCGGTGCGCGCGAGCGCGAGGCAGTCCTTCGCCGTGTCGCAACGCTCACCGCCGGTAGTCACGCCGTTGATGTACTTTGCGATCTCGCTAGGCGCGGTGCTGCCGGCGAGCTGGGCGGCGAGCGCACTGATCACCACGGCGTCGTAGCTCTCGCCCGCGTACACGTAGTCGCCCAGGTCGGCGTCGACCGAGCGCAGCCGGCCCTTGAAGTCTTCCGAGAGCGGGGTCAGCGGCGTGGTGCCCTTCATGCCGGCGAGCACGCCAGCCTGATCCTTGAACTGCTCTCCGAACGAGTTGATCATGTTGCCGTCCGACCCGTAGAGGCGGACCGGACCGGCGGGGGTCTCCTCCGGTGCGTCTTCCGTCCTCCCGCAGCCCGCGATAGCGAGCAGGAACGCGGTGCAGGCGGCGATGGCGGCGCTGCGCGAGCGGCTCATGGCTTGTCCTCCCTCCCCGGGGGTCGGCGGGGCTCCGCTGGGGACACTAGCGTGCCGCCCGTACGCAGTGTGACTGCGGTCGCTGGCCATTCTCGTACGGGCCGGTAACCTGCGCTGCGTGGAACCTGCGACAGAGGTCTCGATCGTCCCGACCGCGGACAGCCCGGGTGCGCTCGCCGAGCGGATCGGGATCACCATCCTCGACGTGTCCGCCGAACGGGTGGTGGGCACGATGCCCGTCGAGGGCAACACCCAGCCCCTCGGCCTGCTGCACGGTGGCGCGTCGGCGGTGCTCGCCGAGACACTCGGCTCGTATGGCGCGGCCATGCACGGTATTACGATCGGCCGCCCACTCGCGGTTGGCATCGAGCTCAACGCGACACATCACAAGAGCGCACGCTCCGGCATCGTGACCGGCGTGGCCACACCGGTACACCTGGGCGGCACACTCGCCACCTACGAGATAGTCATCACTGACGAAAAAGGGGCCCGCGTCTGTAGCGCCCGGCTCACCTGCTTCTTGCGCCCGGTGCCCTGAAGCTGTGTTTGCGGCCTGCGCCGTGAGGCTGTGTTTGCGCCAGCGTCGGGGCGGTTGTTCTGCGGCCAGCGTCTTGCGGCCTTTGCCGAGCGCGGCTTGACCCGGCGGCATACCCTTCGGCTCGTGACGGATGTTCCGCCCGAGGCGTTCGACGATGCCGCCCAGGTGCTCCGCAGCGCGCTGGCCGGCGACAGTGACGCCGTCGTCGGAGCCTTCGACGCGGTCGTCGACCGAGCCGGCGTCGCCGGCGCCTATGACGTGGCCTGGTGTCTGGCCGCCACGATGGTCGGCGACAACGTGCAGCAGGGCCGCTGGACGCTCGACTTCCCCGGCATCGACGAGGCCCGCTACGACGCCCGCTGGGTGGCCAGGTTCGTGAGTGCCTAC
The DNA here is from genome assembly GCF_052068095.1 of Phytohabitans sp. LJ34. Classification (NCBI taxonomy): domain Bacteria; kingdom Bacillati; phylum Actinomycetota; class Actinomycetes; order Micromonosporales; family Micromonosporaceae; genus Phytohabitans; species Phytohabitans sp. LJ34. The sequence goes on from NZ_JBQHDG010000005.1 coordinate 369,676, forward strand.
GCCAACGCCGACTCCTCGACCGGCGAGGCCCTCTTCGGCGCCGCGCTGGCCGACGGCCAGCTGCCTGAGTGCCTTCTCACACTCGCGGGGTCAGCCGTCGCCACCCTCCGCCGCCGCGCCGCCTAGCCTTCGCCGCGCCGCCCAGCCTCCGCCGCGCCGCGTAGCTTTCGCCGCGCTGCCTGGCCTTCGCCGCGCCCCGCGTAGCTTTCGCCCGCGCTGCCTGGCCTCCGCCGGGCCGCCTAGCCGAGGTGCGGCTTCGGGCCGCCCGCCAGATAGTGCCCGATCCGCATGCGCATCGAGCGGTCCATCTGGAGATCGCCCACCGCGTCCGGAGCGACCCAGCGGACCTCGCGGGACTCGTCGCTCGGGGTCGGTTCGCCGCCCAGCGGGCGGGCCGTGAAAACGACGGAGAACTCCTGCCGCACCTCGCCGTCGCCGGTGTACAGGATGACGTGCCGCGGGTCGGTGTAGATGCCGACCAGGCCGGTGACCTCGACGCGGACGCCGGTCTCCTCCAGCGTCTCCCGGACCGCGGCGGCCGGCAGCGACTCGCCTAGGTCCATCGCACCGCCCGGCAGAGCCCAGTTGTCGTTGTCGGCGCGCCGGATCAGCAGGATCTCCCCGGTGGCGCTGATCACCACGACGTTGACCGAGGGCACCAGGCTCGTGGCCGGGGGCGCGGCGGGATCATCGAAGTAGTCGACGCGACCTGCCATGCGGCAAATCATCCCGCATCCGGAAAGCAAAACGCCCACCCGCGTTTCCGCTGGTGGACGCTGCTGTAGCCCGGCGAAAGGCTATGTGGCCAGGGGCGGGGTCGAACCGCCGACCTTCCGATTTTCAGTCGGACGCTCGTACCAACTGAGCTACCTGGCCGGGTCTCGCCTCATGTTAACCGCGGTCCTGACGGGACTTGAACCCGCGACCTCCGCCTTGACAGGGCGGCGAGCACTCCAACTGCTCCACAGGACCTTACTCTCCGGCCGGGCCGGAACCGTGCCCCCAACGGGATTCGAACCCGTGCTACCGCCTTGAAAGGGCGGCGTCCTGGGCCACTAGACGATGAGGGCGGGCCCCGCCATCATTGCACATCACAAGTCAGGCAGCCTTGCTCCCATCCGGCCCCGCCGGAGGCTTCGAAAGCATACGTGACGTGCGACCGTCCTTCCAAACCGATACCGGGCGCGTCACATTCCCCGCAGATGGCCACAAGATCGGCGTCGGAGTCTGGGTCAGCGGAGCAGGACGATGCCGTACTTGCGCTTGAGCTCGGACACGATGGCCGGGCAGGCGGCCAGCGTTGCGCTGCGGTCGCCGCCGCCGTCGTGGAGCAGCACGATCGAGCCGGGGCGGGCCTGGTTGACGACCCGGGTGCGGATGGCCTCGGCGCTCGGCTTCTTCCAGTCGAGCGGGTCGACGTCCCATCCGAGCGCGGTCATGCCCAGCTCGCGGGCGACCTTGACGGCCGCCGCGGTCCACAAGCCACCGGGGTGGCGAAAGTACTTGATTTTGGCGCCGGGCACTGCGCGCCGGATCTCCCGGTTGGTGGCCTCAAGGTTGGCCCGGATCTCGGCCTCGGGCTTGGTGCCCAGGTCGAACTCGTGGTGCCAGGTGTGGTTGCACAGCGTGTGTCCCTCGCGCACGATGCGCTGCACCAGCGCCGGGTACTGGTGCACCTCGGTGCCGACCAGGCAGAACGTCGCCTTCACGCCGTTGCGCCGCAGCAGGTCGAGCACCTTGGGCGTCCAGGTGGGCTGTGGGCCGTCGTCGAACGTCAGCGCGACCTTCTTGCTACCCGTCAGCCGCTGGGTCCGGACCGGGCCACCAGCGCCCTTTGGCGGCTTAGGGGACTTCGACGGCGGGGTGGTGTGCTTCGGCGTTGGCGACGGCTTCGGCGAAGGGCCGCCGGCGTGCTCGGACGCCGAGGGCGCCGGCATGCCGGGGCCCTGCTCGACGAGGATCGTTTCGACCGGCCCGCGGCCCAGAGCCCATCTGCCACCGACCAGCAGCGCGAGAACGACAAGCGCACTGACGATGGCTGCTCGGTGGGTCACGTCGCGTACTCCCGACGGTTCGGGGCCAGAGCGACAAAACCCTACTAGAGTGCCCGCTGAGAATCGAGATTCAGCTTTGCCAGGACGCCTGCCAACCACGGGGCGTAGTCGTCAGATCGCGTGTTGAGCAGGTCGAAAATCTCGCCGGGAGCCACCCACCGCAGCTCGGCCACCTCGGCCGGGTCGGGGCGCAGCGGGTGGTCGGCGGCGATGTGGCCGAGTAGTACGTGGTCGTACTCCACCTCGACGCGGCCGGTCGCCGGGTCGTCGGCGCGGTACACGTACACGCCGAGCTCGGTGAGCGGCAGCGGGGCGAGGCCAAGCTCCTCACCGAGGCGCACGTTTGCCGCCTCCGGCACCGGCTGGCCGGGCCCAGGGTGGCCGCAGCAGGCGTTGCCCCAGCGCAGCGGAAAGCGGGTCTTGACCGCCGCCCGCCGCTGGAGCAGCACGCGCCCAGCGGCGTCGGTCAGCAGCACGGAGAACGCCCGGTGCAGCATCCCGGGCGCGCGGTGCGCGGCGTCCACGGTGGCCTGGCCAGCAGGGGCGCCGTCCTCGTCCACCAGCTCGACGAGGTATGTCTCACGGTCCGGCGTCATGCGGCACGCCCCGTGACGCGCTGTGCGGCGAGCTTGCCGGAGATGAGCACCATGGGCACCCCCACGCCGGGCTGCGTGCCCGAGCCGACGAAGACGACGTTGTCCAATGTGGAGTGCAGGTTGGCCGGGCGGAACGGGCCGGTCTGCCAGAAGCTGTGCGCGGCCGCGAAGGGCGTGCCGGCCGCCATGCCGAGGTCGGCCCAGTCGGCCGGGGTGACCACATGGGACACCTCTATGCCAGCACCGAAGCCGTTGTAGCCGCGTGCCTCCAGCACTTCGACGAGCTCTTCCGCGTAGCGCTCGCCGAAGCCGCCGCGCCAGTGCGGGGAGCGACCACTCGCCAGGTTGGGCACGGGGGCGAGCACGTAGTACGCGTGGCGGCCCTCCGGCGCCAACGAAGGGTCGGTGCGGCTCGGGTTGGTGACCAGCAGCGACGGGTCCGACATCAGCACGCCGTGCCGGATCACCTCGTCGAAAGCCGCTTCCCAGGTACGTCCGAAGTGGAGGTTGTGGTGCGCGATCCGCGTGTACTCCTGTGTGGATCCGACGTGGAGCACCACGCACGACGGTGAGTAACGCAGCGGCCGGTGACGTTTCGGTGGCAGCAGGTCGCGGCGCGCGACCGGCAGGTCGGGGTTGAGCACCACGACGTCGGCGGGGATGCGCTCGCCCTCGGCGGTCAGCACCGCGACGGCCCGGCCCGCGGAGGTCTCCACGCGGCTGACCGTGGTGCCGTAACGGATCTGGACGCCGTGCTTTTCCGCCGCGCCGGCGAGCGCGCGGGGCACCGCGTGGATGCCGCCGCGGGGGAAGTAGACGCCGGCGACCGAGTCCAGGTACGCGATGACGGCGTAGATCGCGAGCGCGTCGCGTGGCGCGAGCCCGGCATACATGGCCTGGAAGGAGAAGATGCGCCGGGTGCGCGGGTCGGTGAAGAACTGGTCGATCTTCGACTGCAACCGGCCGAACGCGCCCATCGCCAGCAGCCGCAGCAGGTTGGCGGTGAGCAGATCGGTGGGTGCGTCGAGGTTGCGCTCGACGAAGTCGGCGCGCTCCAGCTCCCACAACCGCTTGGCGTAGTCGACGAAGCGCAGGTAACCGTCCGCTTCGGATGGTCCACACACGCGTGCCACCTCCGCCGCCATGCGCTGCGGCTCCGTGATGATGTCCAATGTGGAGCCGTCCGGGTAGTGCGCGCGGTACGCCGGGTCGAGCCGGGTCAGCTCCAGCCAGTCGGGCAGCCGCTCGCCCACCGCGTCGAGCGCCTCCGCGATGAGGTCGGGCATGGTGAGGACGGTCGGGCCGGTGTCGAACTCGTATCCGTCCACGGCCAGCCGCCCGGCGCGCCCGCCCGGCACCGCCTCGCGCTCGAGCACGGTGACGTGGCGCCCGGCGCCGGCGAGGTGCAGGGCGCAGGCGAGACCACCGAGGCCAGCACCAACGACAACCACCCGGTCGGTCCGCCCACTTACGCTCCGCACGCGATCGAGCGTAGCGACTACCTGCGGTTACGCCCCATGGCCTACCGCTTCCCGGCGGCCTCAGTCACCCGTTGGTGGCATGCTGGCGACATGAGCGGGAGCCGGGAGGCTACGGGCCTTGACCACGACGGCGGACGAGCGCCGAGCGGCGGAGCGGGGTAGGCATGAGCGGGAGCCGGGAGGCTACGGGCCTTGACCACGACGGCGGACGAGCGCCGAGCGGCGGAGCGGGGTAGGCATGAGCGGGAGCCGGGAGGCTACGGGCCTTGACCACGACGGCGGACGAGCGCCGAGCGGCGGAGCGGGGTAGGCATGGTGCGGCAGGTGGACATTGTGGTGGTCGGGCTGGGCGTCGGCGGCGAGGAGGTGGCCGGCAAGCTCGCGGAGGCCGGCCTCTCGGTCGTCGGCATCGAGCACAACCTAGTTGGCGGCGAGTGCCCGTACTGGGGGTGCGTGCCGAGCAAGATGATGATCCGCGCCGGCAACGCGCTCACCGAGGCGCGACGGGTCGAGCAGCTGGCCGGGCAGGCCCAGGTGGAGCCCGACTGGGCACCGGTGGCCAAGCGCATCCGCGAGGAGGCCACCGACACCTGGGACGACACTGTCGCGGTCGAGCGGTTCACCGGCAAGGGCGGCCAGTTCGTGCGCGGGTACGGCACGCTGGTCGGTCCGGGCCGGGTCGAGGTGGGCGGCGAGGTCTACGAGGCGCGGCGCGGCATCGTGCTCGGCACGGGCACCTCCGCGGTGATCCCGCCGATCGAGGGTCTGTCCGGCACGCCGTACTGGACCAACCGCGAGGCGATCGAGGTCGAGGAGCTGCCCACCTCGCTCGCGGTGCTCGGCGGCGGTGCGATCGGGCTGGAGCTGGCGCAGGTGTTCGCGCGGTTCGGCGTGCGGGTAACGGTGATCGAGGCGCTCGACCGCATCCTGGCGCTGGAGGAGCCGGAGTCGTCCGAGCTGGCCACGAAGGCGCTCGGCCGCGACGGCGTGGAGTTTCGCACCGGGGCGCGGGCGGAGCGGATCGGGTACGACGGCGGTGAGTTCACCGTGCACGTCGAAAGCGGCGCGCCGGTCGTGGCGGAGAAGCTGCTGGTCGCGATCGGCCGGCGGGCGCAGCTCGGCGAGCTGGGTCTGGAGTCCGTCGGGCTCGACTCGGCGGCTGAGCAGATCGAGGTCGACGAGCGGATGCGGGCCGGTGCCGCGATCTGGGCGGTCGGCGACGTCACGGGGCACGGCGCGTTCACGCACATGGCGATGTACCAGGCCGGCATCGCGGTCCGCGACATCCTCGGGCAGGAGGGACCGCCGGCGGACTATCGGGCGGTGCCGCGGGTGACGTTCACCGATCCGGAAATCGGCGGGGTGGGGCTGACCGAGGCACAGGCGCGCGAGCGGGGCATCCCTGTGCGCACCGGCCTGGCCCAGGTGCCCAGCTCGGCGCGGGGTTGGATCCACAAGGTGGGCAACGACGGGTTCGTCAAGCTCGTCGCCGACGCGGAGCGCGGCGTGCTGGTGGGCGCCACCTCCGCGGGCCCGGTCGGCGGCGAGGTGCTGGCCCCGCTCACGCTTGCGGTGAAGGCCGAGGTGCCGGTGGAGACTCTGCGTCACATGATTTACGCATATCCGACTTTTCACCGCGCGATTGAAGATTCTTTGCGTGATCTGCGTTAAGAACTCACCAGCGAGCTGGCCTGAGGTGTCAATTCTTGCAGCGGTTTGCCGTACGATTTCGCCGTGACACGACGCCTTACCGAGGTCGCCAAGAAGGCGGGGGTCAGCGAGGCCACGGTGAGCCGCGTGCTCAACGGCCGCGAGGGCGTTTCCGAGGCGACCCGGGCCGCGGTGCTGACCGCCCTCGACGTGCTCGGCTACGAGCGGCCCTCAAAGCTGCGCGGCGAGCGTGCCCGGCTGGTCGGCCTGGTCCTGCCCGAGCTGCAAAACCCCATCTTCCCGGCGCTCGCCGAGGCGGTCACCGGCGCGCTGGTGCAGCGTAGCCTCTCGCCGATCCTCTGCGCGCGCACGATCGGCGGCGTCTCCGAGACCGACTTCCTCGAGATGCTGCTCGAGCACCAGGTGTCCGGCGTGATCTTCGCTGGTGGCAACTACGCGATGGCTGACGCGCCGCACGACCACTACCGCACGCTGCGCGAGCGTGGGCTGCCGGCGGTGCTGGTCAACGCCGGCGTCGCGGGGTTGGGCTTCCCGAGCGTCTCCACCGACGACGCGGTCGCGGTCGAGCAGGCGTTCGCCCACCTTGTGTCCCTCGGCCACCAGAAGGTCGGCGCGCTGCTCGGCCCGGAAGACCACGTGCCCTCCCGCCGCAAGCTCGACGCGCTCATGGCCGCCGCGAAGGGCACCCCGGATGTGACGTGCGACGTCGAGCGGGCGAGCTTTTCGATGGAGGGTGCCCGTCCGGCCGCCACCCGGCTCGCCGAGCGCGGGGTGACCGGCATCCTGTGCGCCAGCGATGTGCTCGCTCTCGGTGCCGTGCGCGCCGTCCGCCGGCTGGGCAAGCGGGTGCCGCAGGACATCTCGATCGTCGGCTACGACGACTCGGCCATCATGACCTGCACCGACCCGCCGCTGACCACCGTCCGGCAGCCGATCGAGGCGATGGGCCAATCGGTCGTCGACCTGCTCGTGCAGCAGATGGAGGGGGTCGGTGTGCCTCCGGAGGAGCTGTTCTTCGAGCCGGAGCTCGTCGTCCGCGGCTCCACGGCGCCAGCACCGAAGGACTGATTGGTCCGTCTCTGCACTTCCATTTTTGCGGCTACCAGTCGTATTCTTGCGATCACCGCCACGAAACACGGCAGATGTGAGCCGGTTTGTGGGCGGCTGACCGCCGCCGGGACAGTGGCGACCGCCCACAAACCCTTTTTTACCGTTTTCATCCCACCGAACGGTGAAAGCACGCATGATTCCCCTTGTTCGGTTGCACGAGGAACGGGGTATTCATGAGGCTTAGTCACGTTATCCCAGCCGGTGCCGTTGCCGCCGCGCTGGTGCTGACCGGCGCGCCCGCCGCGTCGGCCACCGCCAGCGCCGAGGGCAAGCCGTCGGTGAGTGTCGTCGCGCGCGGGTTGGACAACCCCCGCGGCATCACGGTGGGTAGGAACGGATGGCTCTACGTCGCCGAGGCCGGCCGCGGCGGAAAGGGCCCCTGCATCGATGGACCCGAGGGCGGCAGGGAGTGCTTCGGCACCTCGGCGGCTCTGACGGTGGTGGCACCGCACCACCACCGCGGCAAGGGCTGGAAGCAGTGGCGCGCCATCACCGGCCTCCCGTCGCTCGCCGGCGAGAAGGACGGCGGCTCGGCCATCGGCCTGCACAAACTCTCCCCGGCCGGTCCAGGGTTGGTGGCCACGATCGGCGGCGCCTTCAATCTGGACACCCGGAAGCTCCTCGGCAAGAAGGCGCGGCTCATGGGCCACGTCGTCGGCCTGTACCCGGGGGCACGCGGCCCGGTCAAGCCGATCGCCGATCTCAACGCGTACGAGGCGGCGAAGAACCCCGACAAGGGCGAGGTCGACTCGAACCCGTACGGCGTCCTGGCCACGCCGTTCGGCGCGTTCGCCACGGATGCGGGCGGCAACGACCTGCTCAAGGTCACCAAGAACGGCAAGGTCTCCACCGTGGCGGTCTTCGGCGACCGGACGGTGCCCCATCCCTTCGCGCCCCCGCCGGCGACGGTCCCCATGCAGGCTGTGCCCACGGCCGTGGCCTGGGGTCCGGACCGCGCGCTCTACGTGAGCGAGCTGACCGGCTTCCCGTTCGTAAAGGGTGCCGCGCGGGTGTGGCGGATCGCCCCGGGTCACGCGCCGAAGGTGTACGCGACCGGCTTCACCAACATCGTCGACATCACCTTCGACCGCTGGGGCCGCCTGCTGGTGCTTCAGATCTCCAAGGAAGGGCTGCTCGCCGGAGACCCGAAGGGCGCGCTGATCCGGGTGGACGTCAAGCGCGGCGCGAAGCGGACCGAACTCGCGAAGGGGAAGCTGACCGCTCCCGGCGGCGTGACGGTCGCCCGGGACGGCACGATCTACGTGACCAACAAGTCGATCGTCGCGGGCGGCGGCGAGGTGCTGCGCATCAACGCGTAGCCGCGGCTCCGGTCTCGACCTCAGGGCGTCCCGCTTCGGCGGGGCGCCCTGGCCTTTGCCGGAAGCGTAAAGGGACATCGGGTCGTGCGTGGTCCGTCTACGATCGGCCGGAGCAAGTTCGAGGTGTGTCGTTGTGCGTGGGGTCACACGGATAATCGTTGTTCTGGTATAGAGATTTCACTTAGCGTTGAATTGCGTAAACCGTGGATGAAATCTCGGTGGGGGACGGCGATGGCAGTCACGGAAGGGGTCACGCGGCCCGCTACAGGTCCGCGGACAGTAACACCGGTAACCCCGGGGCCTGAGCGCTCTCGGGCGGCGCGCTTGCGCGAACTCGTCATCGAGGTGGTCTTGATCGCCTCGATGATGGTTATTTACCAGGGCATCCGCCACCTCGCGGATGGCCAAATGGGTGTTGCTTTCCGCCATGCGGACTGGGTGTGGGAGGTCGAACGGGCATTTCGCTTGCCCAGTGAGGCAGTGATCCAGCATTGGGCGCTCTCCTGGGGCGGCACGGCTCGACTCGCCAACCTTTATTACGTGGGCGTCCACTTCCCCGGCACGATCGCGGCGATGGTGTGGCTGTGGATCCGGCACCGGCCCGACTACCTGCGCATGCGCACCGAGATGGCGGTGCTCACCGGCGCCGCGCTCTTCGTGCACGTCATCTTCCCGCTGGCGCCCCCGCGGCTGGTCAACAGCTTCGGCATGGTCGACACGATGATCCTCACCGGCCCCTCGGCCTACCCCGACAACAGCACGGACGGAGTCGCCAACCAGTTCGCCGCGATGCCCTCGCTGCACGTCGGCTGGGCGCTGCTCGTGGCGATCGCACTGATCCGGGTGAGTTCCAGCCGTTGGCGGTGGCTGGCGCTCGTCCATCCGGCGCTGACCGTGAGCGTCGTGGTGATCACGGCCAACCACTACTGGCTCGACGGGATCGTGGCCGGCCTCTTGCTCGTGGGGGCGGTCCGCCTGGTGGGCCTGCGCAGCCGATATGCCACCGGGCTGCCCGGGCAGCCCTTGCCGAGCTTCTCCCGCGTACTGCTCTGAGCGCGCCGTCCCGTGCGGCGCGCTTCACTGTGCCCGCATCTTGACAGTGACAAGACTGCCTGGCACTGTGGAGTCATGGCGAACGAACTTGAGCGTGTGGGCACGGCCGAGCGCGAGTCGGTGGCCGCGCTCCTGAGCGACGCCCTCGCTGCGGGCTACCTGGAGACGGAAGAGTTCAGCGAGCGGTCGACGGCGGCTTACACCGCGCGTACCCGCGGCGAGCTCGAGGCACTGGTCGCCGACCTACCGGCGACCTGGGTGCGGTCGCGCGCCCGTGACCGCCGGCGGGAGCGGCACGCGGTGGGCGCCCGGCTGGGCATGCGGACGCACGTGGCGGCGTACATCGCGGGCTCGCTCCTCATGCTCGGCATCTGGGCAGCCGTGGGCCTGAGCAGCGGCGCGTGGTACTTCTGGCCGGTCTGGCCGATCCTCGGCTGGGGTGTCGGCCTGCTGGGACACGTGATCCCGGTGCGTGCGGTGCTGGAGGCGCAGTCTCGCCGTCCGCTGCGCCGCTAGCCACAACGTTGGCCGGCCTCACCCGGTGAAGTTTTGTGGCCACCGCACTATCTAGAGACCTTTTCGGAGTCGGGGGATTTCGACCGCTGAATCCCCTTATTTAGACAGAGACTTGAGCTACCGCGACGTCCGTCGTGGTCCGGACCGCTGCTCCCGCGGCCTCACCCGTCCGCCGTGGGTCACGCTCACCCCGGCGGCTGCGCCGGGCCTTGCGGCCCCGGCCTTGCCGCGCGGGCCTGGCAGCGGAGGCCGGGGGTTTCGGCGAGCCCCGGCGAGCCGCCGGCCGCAGCGGTCTCCGGCGGGAGCGGCGGTCCGCAGCTGACGCGAATCCGGGACACCTGTTTCGAGTGGACCTGACTCCTAAAGGTCTCTAGAGAGCGCGTCAGGGGCGGCGGGTGCGCTCGCGGGCCTGCCGTCGCTTGTCGCGCAGGCCCAGCAGCACACCGATCTGGGCGCCGACCAGGCTGGCCGCGGTCAACACGGCGGTCACCGCCAGCGGCAGGTTGAGTCCTTCCTTCCTTTCCGGCCGTCCGGCCGCGGCGTCCACCGGCTCGCGGCCGTCGTCGCCTTCCTGCACGGTGGGCGGTGGCGGGACGTAGGGCACCGCCGGCTCTTCAGTGGCCGGTTTCGACGGGGTGGGCGACGGCTTTCGGCCCTCCGAACCACCCTCACCAGGCAACGGGCTCGGCGTCGGGTGGGCGCCTGGTGACTCCTCGCCACCGCCGGGGGCAGGCGGCGGAGGCTTCTCGGCGGCCGGCGGGGGCGGGACCGAAACCAGGCCGGTCGCGTGGCGGCGTACGCCGCCGTCGGCCGCGTTGTCCGGCAGGTGCAGCATCTGCCCCGGACGGATGAGGTCGGGGTCACGGATCTTGTTTAGCTTGGCCAGCTCCGGGTAGCGGTCGAACTCGCCCAGGTAGCGGTCCGCGATGTGGCCCAGGTAGTCGCCGCGTTCGACCCGGTAGACCGGCTGCGGATCCTCGTCGGCGGCTGCTGCGGCCGTGCGCTCCCAGGCCGCCGCGGCGGGGGCGGACACCGCGGCCGGCGTGTATGGCGCGGCGGCGTACGACGTGGGCGGGGCGGTGGTGGCCGCCGAGGCCATCGCCGGGCTTGCCCCGATGATCAGCGCGACGCCGCCGACGAGGGCCGCCGCCATCCGCTGCTGCCGCCGCATGCCGGGCAGCCGGGGTACGGGGATGCGCAGCGCCCGCGCCGGGATCTCCACGAGCACCGACAGCGCGAACGTCGCCCAGCCCAGCCAGCCCACCACGGCGAGCGCGCGCAGGAAGAGCTGCCCGTCGTCGCGGCTGGTGAGCGCGTCACCGATCTCGGAGAGCGCGGGCACGTGGTCGGGCAGCGGGTTGCCGGCGAACACGACCAGCGCGACCGGCGCGCCAACCAACAGTCCAATGAGGATGACGAGCGCACCCAAGCCCTTGACGACCTGTCGCAGCCGCATGGCGCCCTCCTATTCGTCGGGTGTGGTGAGCAGCACCGCTGTGGCGGTGCCGGTCACCGTGCTGGTGTCGGAAAACCCGAAGACGTCGAGAAACTTGTTGTCGTACGTGACGGAGACCTCGACCTGGATCAGCGGCTGGCCGTCCGGGCCCGTGGAGAACGTGGGTGGCGGCCCGCCCACTCCGGCGGCCGCGCGGTAGGCGTCGACGGCGGCGACCGCCTCGGCCTCGCTGATCTGCGTCGGGCCGCCCTCGATCGCCTGCGCCCGGTCGATCGACTGGCCACCGGCACGGGCCGCCTCGGCGGCGAGGTTGTGTGCACGCTGGAGGGCGCCGAGCTGGCCGGCGCCGTCGTACGCCAGGCCGATCACCATCAGCATGCCGGCGAGCGCGATCGCCAGGAAGATGCTGACCCGCCCGTCGTCCCGCGTGTTCATCCGCGGCTCCGGTAGCGGTCGAGGGGTGAGACGTAGGTCGCCACCACCGTCTTGGCCCCCGGCACGCCCGGCATGACCAGGTCGGCGAAGGAGACCGTGCAGCTCACGGTCGCGGTGACGGTGGCCGGCTCGCCGAGGTCCGCGGCGAACCCGCTCGTGTCGACCGCCACCTGGAGGCTGTCGCCGCAGTCGAGGCCCTGCGCGTCGAGGGTGGAGTTGGCGGCAGACTCGCCGTCGGTCTCCGCGGCCGCGGCGGTGCGGGCGAGGGACGCGGTGCGGGCCGCCTCGTGCGCGGCCAGGTCGACGGCGTTCTGGGCGATCGCGGTGCGGCCGGCCACCGCCGCGAGCACGATCAGCATGAGGAACGCGGGCGCGAGAATGGCGATCTCCACGGATACGGAGCCCTGGTCGCCCGTGCCGGGCGCGCGGCGAGCCGAAGCCGTCACGGCGTCTCCTCCTCCACGAAGCGCTCGACCGGCCCGCGCGCGGTCTGGCTGACCGTCCAGTCGACGCCGGGGATCACCGAGACCACGGTGCCGGTCACGGTGGCCGTGACCTGCTCGTCGTCGCGGGATACCTGCACGTCCCAGCCGACGAGCCAGCCGCCCGTGTCGGCGATGAAGGAGCCCGCCTGCTCCTCGCCGGCCTCCGGGGACGCGCCGTTGAGCGTGCGGGTGGAGCTGACCGCCACCTGGGCGGCGTTGAGCGCCACGGCCCGGGCCAGAAACCATGCGCCCACCTGGATGGAGGCGAACGTGAGGATGAGGATCGCCGGAAACGCGACCGCCAGCTCGACGGGGGTAGCCCCCCGATCCCGGCCGCCAGCCGACCGGCGCCGGACCAGCTCGACGGCCCGGCGCACGCGAGCGACAGCGCGGCGACGCATCCCGGTTACGGCGTGCCGCCGCCGCCGATGGAACCCATGAACGAGTCCACCAACCCGCTCGCCGCGAGCACCACGGCGCCGGCGGCCGCCGCCAGGCCGGCGATGATGATGGCGGTGGGCACCGGGCTGTCACCCCGGTCTCGCTCGCCCGGACCGCGCAGCCGCGCGATCCGCTCCCGCAACGTCCTGATCATCGTTTTCCTCCCTGGGGTACGGCTCAGATTCGGGCCAGGAACGGGTACATGACGAAGCCGACGAGCACGAAGACGAGCAGCGCGCCGGGCACGTCGAGCCGGCTGGTGATCGCCTCGGCGCGAGCCAGGTTGTCGGTGCGGATCTGGTCGCGCAGTGAGTCGGCGCGGACCCGCAGCGTCTCGTGCACCTGGGCACCCTCGGTGCCGGACGCCTGGACGATCGCACCGACATCGCCCAGCTCCGGTACGCCGATCTTTTCGGCGAGCGAGCGCAGCTCGTCCCACGGTGACTGCATCTGCATCTGCGCCATCCGCAGCGACTCGCGCAGCCGCTCGAACACCCAGCCGTCGCAGACCTCGGCCGCCCGTTCCAGGGATTGCACCGGACCGTGCGCGGCGGAGAGCTGGAGCGCGACGAGGTCGAGGTAGGTGCATACGGCCTGGGTGAACTCGCGCCGTGCCGCTTTCGCCTTGGAGAGCACGTCGGCGTGCGCGACAAGCGCGAAGAGCGCGGCCAGACCGAGGCCGGCCGCGGTCGGGATGACGAACGGCAGCGAGACACCCGCGGTGCGCGCGGCCAGCGAGAGAAACGCGGGGATGGCCAGGCCGATCAGCGCCGACAGCAGGAGCGAGAGGGTGTACTGCTCGGGCGACTTGCCCAGCAGCGCCAGCTCCTTTACCGGCGGCCGGGTCCACCGGGACAGGCCGGTGAGCCACTCCAGCCGCCGGCTCGGGTGCGTGGTGCGGAGCGTCGCCGGCGGATGCAGGCGGTGCAGCGCGGGGCCGAGGGCCGGGGTTGCGGGCAGCAGCGTCTCACGGACGACGATAAAGATGCCGAGGCCCACCGCCGCGCCGCCGAGGATCGCGATGACCAGGTACGGGTTGCCCATCACCCCTCCCGCCGCTCGTCGGGGATCGCCAGGAAACGCACCGGCGCGGGCGGCAGGCTCATCGCGCGGGTCCACGCGAGCAGCGCGACGAACGTGCCGCCGAGCACCACCAGCACGACTTGGCCGGTCGGCGTGCCGTACGGCTCCATGTACTGGGGGTTGAGCAGCCCGTACGCCAAGGTCAGCAGCGTCATCCCGGTGAGGAAGCGGACCGCGAAGCGCGGCTGCGTGCGCTTGGCCTCCACCTCGCGTCGGGTCGCGACCTCGGCCGCGGCGGCGGTCGCGATCGAGGAGAGCACGTCACCGAGCCGCTCGCCCCGGTCGCTCAGGTGCAGGACCAAGGCGGCGACGACCTGGTCGCACATCGGGTCGCCGAGCTGGCCGGCGAAGGCGAGCAGCGCGTCGCGGGCGTGCCAGCCGGCCTGGAGCCGGGCCGCGAGGAGCGCGACCTCGTCGCCGATCTCCTCCGGTGCGGTGGAGACGGTCGCGATGATCGCCTGCTGCAACCCCTGGCCCGTGCTGGATACGTCGCGCAGCCGTCGGGTCCATTCGCCGACTGCCTCGATGCGGGCGATCGCCCGCTGCTCGGCCCGCCCGACGCCGAACAGCCACGGCGCGCCGGGCACGGCGATGCCGGCCAGTAGGCCCACCATCGGCAGGCCGGTCACCATCCAGGCGAGCGCGCCGGCGGCGATCGCGGCCACCACGACGATCCGGTGGCGGCGCCGCTCGGCGGCGCTGACGCCGGTGCCGTTCCAAAGGCGGCTGAGGCGGCGGCTGCTGCGGGACGGCGGCTTGGCCGACGCACGAGTGCCCACAACGGACACCACCGCGAGCACGATGCCGCCGACGCAGGCGGCGCCGGAGAGCAGGGCGATCAGCTCGATGTCGGAGCTCACGAGCGGCTCCGCAGCTGGCTGTGCCGGGGCCGCCGCCAGGCGCCGGCGTGTGCCTCGATGTAGCGGCTGAGCACGCGCGCGTCGTAGCCCACCCGCATGAGCTGGTCGCGGACCCGCTCGGGCAGGTGCATGGGCACCGCGCGACCGTCGGCACCCGGGCCGAAGATGGTGGTGGTCGCGATCCGCGCCCCGTCGCCCACCCCGACGATCTCCTCGATGTGCGAGACGAAGCGGTGTTTGCGGCCGCCGATCGCGGTCTCGTCCTCGATCGTCACGTACACGATCAGGTCGAGCGCGTTGCCGGCCATCCGCCGAGCCTGCTCGACGGTCATCTCCCGGCCGTGCGACAGCGCGAGCTCGATGATGCGCTCGCTCACCCCGCCCGGTGTACGCGCGTGGATGGTGCACATCGAGCCGCGGCTGGTGGTCATCGCCTGGAGCATCGGCACGATCTCCCGCGACCGCACCTCGCCGACGATGATGCGCAGCGCGCCCATCCGCAGCGACACCGGGATCAGGTCGGCGATCGTCACCTCACCCGCCGGCCGCCCGTCGGCGCCGCGCTCGCCGTGCCCCTCCCGCGACTCGAAGCTCATCACCGCCCGGTGTCGCTCACCGCGACGGGCGGGTAGCAGCTCGCGGCTCTCTTCCAGCAGCACGTACGGCTCGTCGGGCGGGATCTCCGACATCAGCGCCCGGATGACCGTGGTCTTACCGGCACCGGCCAGCCCGGCGACCATGATGTTGAGGCCGGCCCGCAGCGCGGCGCGCAGGAAGTCGCGGATCAGCGTGTCCATCATCTCGTCGAGGTCGGGGCGGCCACCGGCGATGTCGTCGAGGGTGATGTCGAGCGTGTTGTGCTTGCGGATCACCGCGTACGGCCGGTGGCTGACCAGGTAGACCGCGGCCAGCCGGCTGCCGTCGGGCAGCTGGAGGTCGAGCGTCGGCTTGGAGGTCGACAGGGAGCGCTCCGTCGCACCGGCCCGGCGGGCGGCCGCTTGGAGGATGTCGACCAGCTCCTCGTCGCTGTCGGCGATCGGGGCGGCCCACTCCACGCCGCCGCCGTGTCGGGTGATCCGCACGTGGTCGCAGCCGAGGATGTGCACCTCCTCGATCGTGTTGTCGACCAGCAGCGTCTGGAGCCGACCCAGCCCCACCAGCTCGGCGGTGACCTGGTCGAGCAGCATCCGCTCCTCGACGGCCTGCATCGGGGTGCCGGAGCGGCGGACCGAGTCGGCGTACTCCGACACGACGGCCACCGCAAGCCGGACCCGCTCGACGTCTTCCTCTTCGGGCGTGAACTCCCGGCCGCGCTGCCACTGGGTCAGCCGCTCGGTGAGCTGGCGTCGCAGCTCGCGTACCACCGAGAAGTCGGCCTGCCGCCGAGGCGGAGGGGGAGGTGGTGGCGGTGTGGGCGGCGGGGTGAACGGCGCCACCGGAAGGGCCGGCACGCCGTTGGCCTGATGGCGGCCGACGTGCACCTGCGGCGGGCGCATCGGCGGCGCGGTCGACGTCGCCTCCGGCTGCTGGGTGCGTGGGTCGTGGGTGACCGGCTCAAACCGCATCCGGCACCTCCGCGGGCAGGCTCCGCCAGCTCAGCCGGGCGCGGCGGCGGTCGAGGATCGCGTTGATCGGCACTTCGAGTGCGTTGGCGGCACGCATGAGCGGACGGTTGGCCTTTACCGTGCCGCCCAGCGTGAGCACTTCGGCGGTGCGCGGGTCGTGCGGCAGGCGGGCGATGACCGGCAGCTCCAGCGCCTTGCTGATCTCGCCCTGCGCGTGTCCCTCGCCGACCAGCAGTAGCCGGAGCGAGCCGGCGGCGACGCGGTGTTCGCGGAAGTCGCGCTGGAGCGCGGCGATCGTGGCCCGCGCGCTGGAGAGGTCGGGCAGGCGCGCACCGGTGACGACGAGCACGAGGGCGGCGGCGCGCAGGATCGGCCATGCCGGGTTGGGGGCGTGCAGCCGTCCACAGTCGACGATCACGTCGTATGCCGGCTCGCCCTTTTCCAGCGCGAGGAAGAAGTCGGCGAACCGCTGCCACAGTGGACTGACGCTGCCGGACTGTGCCGGGTCGACGATGCCCGGCAGCAGGAGCCGCTCGCGCCGGGGCGCGTCGAGGTCGATCAGCTGCGACCAGAAGTCGCGGTCGAGCCGCCCGTCGCGCAGCTCGGCCACGGCCAGCTCGCCGATGCCGCGCGGGCCGGGCACCGCCCCGCCCAGGTAACCAGCCATGATCGACCCGCCCGCCGGGTCGCACTCGGCGAGCACGAGCCGGCGGTGCCAGGTGAGCGCACAGGCCAGTGCCGTCGTTGTCACCCCGGGCGACCCCTTCGGCGAGACCAGCGCGACGATCGCCATGGTCAGGCAGCCCCGGTGAGGATGACGGCGAGCCGGTTTTGGGCGGCGAGCGTGACCACCGCGGGCGCGTCGCGGCCGGCCAAAGCCAGGTAGACCACGACCGTCGTGCGGTCGGGGCCCTTTTCGTCGGGCTCGGTGGCGTCGACGACCGTCGCCTCGTATCGCGTGGTCTGCGTCGCCCGCGCCTCGCCGGTCGTCGACGAGTTTTGCGGAGGCGTGCTGACCAGCAGCACCTTGTCGCCGGGGCGGAGCTCCTTGGCCGGCACCTGGTTGGGCTTGAGGCCGATCGCGACCTGCTGCTGCCCGGGGCCGAGCAGCGGCTTGTCGGTGAGCTGGGCCATCGTGATCAGCGTGCCCTCCACGAGCGTGACGGCCGCCCGCTTGCCGATGACCTCGTTGATCTTGCTGGCCGGCACCGGCGAGAGCCCGACACCGCCCGCCACCTGCACGGAGCGCATGTCGTCGGCGGTCAGGGCGGTGCCGACCGAGACCGACCGGGCCACCGCGAGGTAGGTGCCGGTCGAGCGCACCGAAGTCACCGCGAACGCCGCGCCGAGGCCGCCGAGCGCGATCAGCAGCACCGCGAGGCCGAGCAGGCCGGGGCGCATGCGCCGCTGCCGGACGACGCGGGGCGGCTCGACCGGTGCGTCGACCGGGCCCGCCACGCGGTGGTTGGCCGCCAGGCTCATTCGGTCACCACCTGGAGCTCGTTGATCCGCACGCCGACGGTCGCCTCACGGATCTGCGGCTCGAACGTGCCGATCTCACCACCGCCGCTCCAGGTCACGGTCCACGTCGTGGTCGCGGTGACCGTGAACTTCTGGCCCGGCTGCTGCTTGCTGGACTTGGTGAAGACATGCCCGCAGTCCGGCGAAGGGCCGGTCGCGCCCTTCGGGTACGGCGTGCCGCCGCCCGGACAGCTGACCGGTGGGCTCCCGTCGCCCAGGTCGAAGGTCAGGTTGTTGACTCTTGCCTCGATGGTCACAGTCAGCCCTCGGTCCGACTCGCTGTTGAAGATCGGCCCCCAAGTCTCAAGACCTCTTTCCACCCAGAGCCACACCGGGAGTCCGACAAGTCCGGCGCCGTTGGGATCGGGCTTGATCTGGAGGTCGGGCGCGCGCAACGTGATCTCGGCGAACGCGCGGCGGGCCAGCGTCTCGGGGTCGGGCGGCGCCTCGGCACCGGCCGGCGGCGCGTCAAACCACACCGGTAGACCGACACCCTGGGCGCATGTCGGCGTGTACCAGGCGCCGTCCGGGCTGCCGCCGGGCTTTGGCGGGTGCTGAGGCTCGGTGAGCTTGTAATAGCACCCGTCGGCCTGGTTGAACCAGCCGAAGATCGGGTCGTAGCAGGGGACGACCTCCTCGCCGCGGGTGCACTCGCGCTCACCGCCGCCGCCACCCTCGTTGCCACCGTTGTTTCCGTCACCGTTGTCGCCGCCGCCACCGGTGTCTTCGTCTTCGTCGATGATGTGGCAGCTGTCGGATCCAGGCGGGCACTCGGTGATCGGCGGGTCGGCGACCGCCGCCGACGGGACGGCGAGCACGAAGAGAGTGGCCGTGAGGGCGAGGACGCGGCGGGTCAGCACGGCTGGTCCTGGTGGATCGCGCCGTCGCTGATCAGCCAGCGGCCGTCGGGATAGAGGGTCGCGGTGGCGGTCGCCACGTATCGGCCACCCACGGTGCCGGGCACGGGCTTTTTGCTCTTTGCGTAGACCATCTTGTATCCCGAGGAGTCGATGCAGTCCTGAATGGACACCGTTGGCGGATCGGCGGTCAGGTCGAGCGCGCTCACTCGCGGATCGGAAACCATCTTTCCGGTGCGCACGGCGCCGTGCGTCTCGAGGTCGCGCACGGTGTCTCTGACCCGGGTGAGCAGGGGGTCGGCCAGATACTTCGCCAGAGCGGGATGGGTGGGATCCGGATCGGCCGACGCGTCGCGCGACGCCGCGAGATAACCGTTGTACGCGGCCAGCGCGGCCTTTGACGCGGCACCCGCGTCCGGGCCGGCGGAGGCGGCCGTGCTCGGTGCGGCGACGGGAGGCGTGGCCTCGCCGGATGACGAACAGGCGCCGACGAGCAGCGCCACAAGGACCGCAGAGGCTCGGCCCAGGTGCTTTGCGGGCAACGGTGTTTCCTCTCCCCCTGGCGCGCGCCCGGTGCCTCCGAACCGCTCGCGTGCCGTGTCTTTCCCGTGCTGTCGTGCCCCCCAGGCGATGTGTGCATTGAGAACCGTCGCCGCGCGGTCGGCGGACGGCTGGTGCTCTC
Organism: Phytohabitans sp. LJ34; assembly: GCF_052068095.1. Taxonomy (NCBI): domain Bacteria; kingdom Bacillati; phylum Actinomycetota; class Actinomycetes; order Micromonosporales; family Micromonosporaceae; genus Phytohabitans; species Phytohabitans sp. LJ34. Next base: position 388,861 of record NZ_JBQHDG010000005.1, read on the forward strand.
ACCCAGATGGGCAGCATAGGCTGACTGCCGCCAATGCAACAGAGGCAATCCAAATGATCACGCCGAGTGATGATCGTCGGCGGCCGGATGCTGGGAAGGGTGCGATGGAGATCGATTGGCCGGATCCCGGTGTCAGTGCCCATGTGCACGCGTATCCCGGACATCCGGCATCGCTTGGCGTCCGGTGCGCCAACGTGGTTTCCCGCAACCAACTGTTCACCGTGCGTGGCGCTTGATGGGCAGGATTCTGGCAGCCGCCGTCGTGGGCCTGTTGCTCGGCCCGTTACTGCGCGCGCAGGTGTTCACACACACCGTGCCGGCTGGCGAGCCGTGGCGACACGGTTGCCCGCACTGCCAAGCCCGGCTGCACAGCGCTTTCCTGCCGCCCACCGGCCGCTGCCCGCGGTGTCGCGCGCGGATCGGGCCGCCGCCGGCCCTGGTCGAGGTGGTGGCCGCGGCGGCGCTCGCGGTGGTCGCCTGGCGGGTGCGCGAGCCGCTCCCACTGCTCGCCGTCGCGTGGGTCGCGTTGTTCGGCGTCGTACTGGCCCATGTGGACGCTACCGTGCGCCGATTGCCCGACCGGCTGACGTTTCCGGCCGCCGGCGGTGCGCTGGTCCTGTTTGGACTGTCCGCAGTGGTCGACGGCGAGTACGGCCACCTTGCCTCCGCGGTGGCATGCGCTCTGGCACTCGCGGCCTTCTATCTCGTACTGGTGCTCATCTCACCTAACGGGATGGGTCTCGGCGACGCCAAGGCCGCGCTCGCGGTGGGTCTGGTGGCCGGCTGGTTCGGCTGGGGGATCGCGGTCGCCGCGGCGGTCGCCGGTTTCCTCCTCGCCGGCCTCTACGCCGCGGCGCTGCTCCTGCTGCGCCGAGCCGGCCGCAAGGACCACATCGCACACGGCCCGTTTCTGCTGCTGGGCGGGCTCGTCGCGATCGCCCTGCTGGCGGTGTAGGTCGCTCACTCAAGAGCCGGGCCGCGAGCACCCCAGGGGGCGCTCCGGCACTGCCGGAGCGCCCCACGAAATCACCTACGGGCGGGCGCCCCACCTCGGGCGCTCGGTGACCGCGGCGTACGCGTCGACGACGCCGTACCCGTAGAAGCCGTTGAAGTTCGTGCCGCCTGCGCAGTAGGCGTTGAACTCCGGCTCCCGACCCTCGTTGGTGTACGTCTGGAGGCGCGGCTCCGGGCAGGCGTGCTCGGCGGCCGTGCGCAGCAGCTGGTTTTCCACCTTCCACGGCTCCAGCGTCAGGCCGCCGCGGTGCCGGTCGCGGTGGCCGAACTCGCTGACGATCAGCGAGGCGACACCGGCGGCGTGCGGGGCGGCCATCGAGGTGCCCTGGAGGTACGTGTAGTACACGCAGGTGCCGTTCGGGCAGAGCTTGACGACCGCACCCTCGCCGGCCGGCGTGATGTTGCCGTCGGCGTCGACCAGCGGCGGGTCCTCCTCCTGGAGCGGCTTGAGCGGGTACGTCGACAGGATCATGTTTTCGTCGGTGCGGAACGTCGGCGTGCCGAAGCCGTCCCGGAACCAGCCACCCGGCGCCGACACGGAGATCTGCTCGGTGCCGTAGTTGGAGAAGTCCGACTTCTTGCCGGACGGCCCGAGCGCCGAGACGCCGATCACGAACGGGCCCTCGGCCGGCATGGTCCAGCAGGACCGGTTGTCGATCTGCCGGGTGTAAGCCGGTGCGCCGTAGTCCGGGCTGATCGTGTCAGGCAGCGGCTTGCCGAGGTCGGTGTGCTCGTTGCCGAGCGCGCCGACGAGCGTGACGCCGCGCAGGTGGGCGTACGTCAACGCGCGCGTCATGGCCCGGAGGACGGCCCGCTGCTCGGCCTTCGCCGCCGCGCTGTCCGCGGAGTTGTCGAGGCAGTTGTACAGCCACGGGTCGACGAAGAACGACATGTTGACCACGTCGATGCCGGCGTCGGCGGCGTACGTCAGCGCGTTGACGACCGGCTCCAGGAAGAAGAAGCCGGAGTCCTGGCCGCCCTTGAGCTCGACAAGGGTCACGTTGGGCGCGACGCCGGAGACGCCGAGGCCGTTGACGGCGGCGCCGATCGTGCCGGCCACGTGGGTGCCGTGGCCGCCGTCGTCCGTGCCGACCGGGTCGAGGCAGCTCGGCACCTCGCACGCGCCGTCGATGTCGGTCAGGTCGGGCGCGAAGTTGCGGGAGAGGCCGCGGCTGAAGTTGGGCGCCAGGTCGGGGTGGCTGGCGTCGAGGCCGGTGTCGAGGATGCCCACCGTGACGCCCTTGTCGCCGGGCTGCTCGCGGCGCGACTCGTCCGAGCGCACCATCTCCAGGCCCCAGAGCTTGTCGTCGAGCGGGTCGAGCCCGGCCGAGGCGTGGCCCGTGCCCTTGCTCTTGCCGGTCGTGCCGGCCAGCAGGTTTTCCTGCTCGACCGCGTCGACCTTCGGGGCGTTCGGCGCGTAGCCGATCGCGCGGCGCTGTGCCGCACCCACCAGCGCGCCGTCCGCGGCGGCGCGGCTGGCGAAGTCGGTGCGGGCGGACTTCACCTGAAACACGCCGACGCTGTCGTTGCGGGCGACCACCGTGCCGCCGGCGGCGGTGATCGCGGCGACCGCCGCGTCGGCCGCGACGCCGTCTTCGGCGACCACGGTGTACTCCGTAGTGGTGGCGGGCGCCGCGCTCGACGGTCCGGTCGGGACGATCGCCACGAGGGCCAGCGACGTCGCGGTGGCGATCGCTCCGGCCATCAGTCTCTTGCTCACATCTGTTTCCTCTCGTTGAGGCTTCAGCCGAGCATCCAACCGGAACGATGTTTCGAAAACATCAAGATCGCCAACCGATGAACTCACGCTCGCCGAGCTGCTGAGTTAACGTCTGATCATGGATCCGCGGGCCCGGCGCTTGTTCGGCGGCACCGCGATCGCGCCCGGCGACCTCGCGGCGAGTCCGTTCCGGGTCGATCGCGACCGCATCGTCAGCTCGCCGTTCTTCAGCCGGCTCGGCGGCGTAACCCAGGTGATCAGTCCGGGTGGCTCCGGGCTGCTGGTGCACAACAGGCTCACCCACAGCCTCAAGGTCGCCCAGGTGGCACGCGCGATCGCCGAGCGGCTGATCGCCGACGAGCGCTACAGCGGCCTGCTCGACGAGTTGGGCGGGTGCGACCCCGACGTGGTGGAGGCGGCCGCACTCGCCCACGACCTCGGTCACCCGCCCTTCGGGCACCTCGGCGAGCAGGTGCTCGACCGGCTGGCCCGCCAGCGGCTCGGGCTGGCCGACGGCTTCGAGGGCAACGCGCAGTCGTACCGGATCGTGACCAGCACCGAGATCCGCCGCGCGACGACGATCGGCCTCGACCTCACCGCGGCGGTGCGCGCGGCGATGCTCAAATACCCGTGGACCCGCCACTCGTACCCGCAGCCGCACCCCCGCCACCTCCACCCGGCGCCGCGCGGTGCGAGCCCGTCACCCGGCGACCTGGACGGCGGCTCGGCCAAGTTCGGCGCGTACACGACCGAGGTGGCGGACATGCGGCAGGCACGCGAGCCGTTCGCCGGGCGGATCGCCGACTGGCAGCAGACCGTCGAGGCGTCCGTGATGGACACCGCCGACGACATCGCGTACGCCATCCACGACGTGGAGGACTTCCACCGGGTGGGCGTACTCCAGCAGGGCTCGGTGGCCACCGAGCTGATCGCGTGGCAGAACGAGGTCGCCGAGCTGCGCAAGCTTCCCGACGCCGAGCTGGACGTCGGCACACGACGCCCCGGCCGGTCGGTCGAGCGGCTGCGCCGCCAGCTGCACCGCAAGGACGGGTGGATCAGCGACGACGAGGCGTTCGCGGCGGCGGTCGAGCAGGTGCGGCACGAACTCGTCGACGGCCTGCTCGCCGCACCGTTCGACGGCTCGGTCGAGGCCGAGCAGTACGTCGCCCGCTTCTCCGCACAGTGGACCCGCCGCCTGATCGGCGCGATCACGGTGGCGCCACACCCGCCGCTGCGATCCGGCCACGTGATGCTCGCGCCCGCACAGTGGCACGAGGTGCAGGTGCTTAAGTTCGTCCACCAGGGCTTCGTGCTCGCCCGGCCCGACCTGGCGCTGCACCAGCGCGGCCAGGCCAGCCTGCTCACGACCCTGGTCGAGGCGCTGTACGAGTGGCTGCTCGACCCGGACGAGCAGGCCCGCCTACCCCGGCGCCTGCACGATCTGGTGGAGCTGGCCGACGCCGAGCTGGAAGCCATGGACGCGACTGCCACCGCCCCGGAACGCGCGGTGCAGGCCCGCGGTCGCGCGGTGATCGACTTCGTGGCCGCGCTGACCGACAGCCAGGCCGTAGCCCTCCTCGACGCGCTCTCCGGCCGCTCCCGCCAACTCTGGACGGACGCTTTCGTCCTCTAGCCAGCTCGCCGCCCCAGCCTGGGACCCAAGAGGGCAGCCTGTCACCGCCTGGGCGGGTGTACGGGAGCCCTCCTCAGAATTCATCCCCAAGAGGGCTGCCCTCTTGAGGGCGAAGCGCGACCAACGGCGGACGGGTGAGGCCGCGGGAGCAGCGGTCCGGACCACGACGGAGATCGCGGTAGCTCAAACCTGGATCTTGAAGTTGGCCCTTCAGTAGGGCTGAGATGAGTGAACTAAGCCAATTGTTCCGTCACCGTTCGGGGTCTTCACGACATCAGGGGCAGCGCATACCGTCGATTTAAGACGGTCCCCGGGAGCTGCGATGCGATCGACGCTCGGCGCTCAACTGTCCGCCCTGCGCCGACGGCGGGCCATGTCGCAGCGCGACCTGGCCGAGCGGGCCGGCGTCTCGGTCGACCTAGTGCGCAAGCTTGAGCAGGGGCAGCGCCACGCCACCCGGATCGCCAGCCTCACCGCGCTGGCCAACGCGCTCGACGTCACTCCCGCGGATCTGCTCGGCAAGCCGCGCGGGTTGCCGGCGGGGCGGGTGAGCGGCGAGGTGGGCGCGATCAGGCGGGCCGTGCTTGGCGTGCGGGAGCCCGCGGTGGAGCCGCCCGTGCTCGACGACCTGCGCACGGAGGGGCGGGAGGCGTGGCGCCTCTACTGGGCGGGCCGCTACGCCGAACTCGCCCGCGATCTGCCCGCCCTGATCGCCGGCGCGCGGGCGGCGGTCGAGGCGGCCACCGACAGGGCGGCCGCCGCGGCGACGCTTGCCGAGTTGTTGCAGCTCACCGCGTCGCTGCTGGCCCACCTCGCGCACGAGGACCTGGCCCACCTCGCCCTCGCGGAGGCCGTGCGTGCCGCCGAGGCCTCCGGCGACGAGCTGCTCTTCGCCGGCCAGCAGGCCACCCGTTCGTGGGTGCTGTCCCGCCAGGGCCTGTGGTCGGAGGCCGAGCACGTCGCGGTGACCGCGGCCGAGCAGGTGGAGCCGGCGCTGTCGCGGGCCTCCATCGACCAGGTCGCGGTCTGGGGCGAGCTGCTGCGCTACGGCACCACGGCCGTGGCGCGCTCCGGCCGCCAGTCCGAGGCGCAGGAGATGCTCGGGTTGGTCCGCGCCGCCGCCGCGCGGATGGCGGGGGACCAGCGCAGCACGTACGTCGGGATGGCGTTCGGCCCGACGGTCGCGGCGATGAAGGCCGTGGACGTGGCGATCGCCGCCGACCGCCCGCGGCAGGCGATCAAGCTGGCCGAGCGGGTCGAGCACCCCGAGGCGGCGCCCACCGCGATGCACGCCCGCTACCTGCTCAACGTGGCGTGGGCGCAGATGACCGACTGGCGTTCGCAGGACGCGGTCGACACGTTGCGCACGGTCGAAGCCCTGGCGGCGGAGATGCTGCCGCACCAGACGATCGTCCACACGATCATCGCCGAGCTGTTGCCGCGGCGGCGCAAGCAGCGCCTACCCGGCCTCGTGGGTCTTGCCGAGCGGATCGGCATCGCGGCCGGCGGGTAGGACGTGTTGTCCCCGTGCCGCACGTTCGGCGGCGACGGGGTAGCCCATCGCGCCACACCGGGGTGGTCGCCCATCGCCGTACGTTCCCTCAGTTCGATCTGACGATGGGGGTGAGAGCATGGCCGACGGCGAACATACGCCGACCCGGCCGTCCTGGAAGTGCTCGTCATGCGGCTCGGACTGGCCGTGTGACGACGCTCGGGACCAGCTCTACAAGGAGTACGGCGAGCAGCGGGTCAACCTCGCCGTCTACATGGCGACGCAGCTCGGCCACGCGGCCGGGGAGCTGCCGGGCGTGTCGACCACCGAGCTGTACCAGCGCTTCATAGCCTGGACCCGCCCGTAGTACATGTACTACAGTTTGGAGGAGCCTTTAGACGAGACGGGGGATACGTATGACCGTCGTGAGGCAGCTGCGGACACCGGCGGCGGTTGTGGAGCCGTCCGACGATCTCGCCGCGATCGAGGTCCATGACCTCCGGATGCGTTACGGCACCAACGATGTGCTCGATGGGGTCAGCTTCACCGCCCACCGCGGCGAGGTGCTCGCGCTGCTCGGGCCAAACGGCGCTGGCAAGACCACCACGATCGAGATCCTCGAGGGCTTCCGGATCCGTTCGGCGGGCGAGGTGCGGGTGCTCGGCGTCGACCCCGGCCACGGCGACGAGCGGTGGCGGGCCCGGCTTGGCGTGGTGCTCCAGTCGTGGCGTGACCACGGCAAGTGGCAGGTGCGCGAGATCCTCGCCCACCTCGGGCTCTACTACCGGCCGTATTCCACGCCGCGGATCACCCGTCCGTGGGATGTCGACGACCTGATCGACGCGGTCGGCCTGACCCCGCACGCGGGCAAGCGGGTCAGCCAGCTGTCCGGCGGCCAGCGGCGCCGGCTCGACGTGGCGATCGGCATCGTGGGCCGACCCGAGATGCTCTTCCTCGACGAGCCGACCGCCGGCTTCGACCCCGAGGCTCGCCGCGAGTTCCACGATCTCGTGCACCGGCTCTCCGACATCGACGACACCACGATCCTGCTGACCACACACGACCTCGACGAGGCGGAAAAGCTCGCTGACCGCATCCTCATCCTGGCCGGCGGCGCGATCATCGCGGACGGCTCGCCCGACCAGCTCTCCCGCGGCGTCGCCGCCGACGCCGAGGTGCGGTGGAGCCGCGACGGCGAGCGGTTCGTGCACGCCACCAGCGACGCCACCCGGTTCGTGCGGGAGCTGTTCCAGCAGTACGGCGAGGCCGTCACCGATCTCGAGGTACGCCGCGCCAGCCTGGAGGACACCTACATGGCCTTCGTCCGGGAGTACGAGTCGGGACGCGGCGTGGCGGCCCTGCGCGCGTTCGAGGAGGTCACCCGATGACCACAGTCTCCTTTGGCCGCCCCGCGATGGGTGCGGCTCGCGCGGGCCTTACCCGCGGCCGCATCGAGCTGCGGCACACGTTCACCAACGGCCAAGACGTGTGGAACTATCTTTTTCCCGCCGTCCTCCTGCTGGTGGTCCTGTTCTTCATGCGCGGCGCGACGGTGCCGGGCACGAGCTTCTCGCTCGGCTCGCGCACGATGCCGAGCGCGCTGGGCATGGGCATTGCGTTCGGCGGCCTCGTCACGATGGCCATGGTGCTGACGATCGACCGCGAAGACGGCACGCTGCTCCGGGCCAAGGCGATCCCCAACGGGATGGTCGGCTACCTGATCGGAAAGATCACACTCGTGGCCGGCATGGGGCTGATCAGCCTGGCGATGCAGCTCATCCCTGGACTGATCTTCTTGGACGGCCTGTCCGTGCGCGGCGCGTCGAGCTGGTTCACGCTGATCTGGGTGGTGCTCCTGGGCATGGTCGCCACGATGCCGATCGGTGCGATCTTCGGCTCGCTGATCGCCAACCCGCGCAACATGGGCATGATCATGCTGCCGTTGATGGGCCTGATCGCCACCTCGGGCATCTTCTACCCGATCACCAACTTCCCCGTCTGGCTACAGTGGATCGCCCAGGTCTTTCCGGTCTACTGGCTGGGGCTTGGCATGCGGTCCGCCCTGCTCCCCGACAGCATGGCCGCGGTCGAGATCGGCGAGTCGTGGCGCCACCTGGAGATGGTCGGCGTGTTGGGCGCGTGGGCCGTCCTCGGGCTTGTCGTCGCGCCGATAGTGTTGCGCCGCATGGCCCGCCGCGAATCCGGCTCCCGGGTTGCCGAGCGCCGCGAAAAGGCCATGCAGCGGATCGCGTGAGGGGCGACGCGGATGAGTGAGGTCATCTACAACCGCATCGCCATGCTGCGTGCCGAGCGGGGCATCTCCCGCCGGGAGCTGGCCGAGGCGCTGGGCGTCCACTACCAGACGGTGGGCTATCTCGAGCGCGGCGAGTTCAGCCCGAGCCTCCATCTGGCGCTGCGGCTGTCCCGCTACTTCGAGGTGCCGGTCGAGGTCATCTTCTCCATCGACCCGTTTCCGCGTATCGGCGCAGCCTCCACTTCGGACGTCCAGCGCAGCGCATAGTCACGCTCTGGTGGCTATCAGCAAGATCCACCCATCGTTCGGCGTGATTGTCGTGGCGCTGGTCGGCGGCTACGGGCGGGCGAGGCGACAGGCCCTGACCAGGAGCGGGTCGTCGAGGCCGGCGTCGAGGGGGCACAAAAACGCGAAACCGCCGGACACAGTGTCGGTCGTAGCGCGGGGGCGGAGCACCTAGGATCGCAGCGTGACATCGGATCGCATCTCGACGACGCAGCGGATCGCCGACGAGCTCGGCGTGCGGGAAACACAGGTGACGGCGGCTGTCGACCTGCTGGATGGCGGGGCCACGGTGCCGTTCATCGCCCGCTACCGCAAGGAGGCCACCGGCGCGCTCGACGACGCACAGCTGCGCACATTGGAGGAGCGGCTGCGCTACCTGCGCGAGATGGAGGAGCGGCGCACCGCGATCCTGGAGTCGATCCGCAGCCAGGGCAAGCTCGACGAGGCGCTCGAGGCGCAGATCATGGCCGCCGACTCGAAGGCGCGCCTCGAAGACATCTACCTGCCCTACAAGCCAAAGCGGCGCACGAAGGCGATGATCGCGCGCGAGGCCGGGCTGGAGCCGTTGGCCGAGTTGCTGCTCAGCGATCCGACGCAGGAGCCGCTGGTGGCGGCGGAGGCGTTCACAAAGGAAGACCTCGACAAGGCCGCCGCTCTCGAAGGGGCGCGGCACATCCTCGTGGAGAAGTTCGCCGAAGACGCCGACCTGATCGGCGCCCTGCGCGAGCAGATGTGGTCGCGCGGCCAGCTCGTTTCGCGGGTGCGAGACGGAAAGCAGGACGACGGCGCCAAGTTCGCCGACTACTTCGACTTCGCCGAGCCGTTCACCAAGCTGCCGTCGCACCGGATCCTGGCGATGTTTCGCGGTGAGAAAGAAGAGGTGCTCGACCTCACGCCGCAGCCGGAGGATCCCGACCTTCCCAACTCGTACGAGCCGCGGATCGCGGGCCATTTTGGCATCGCCGACAAGGGACGGCCGGCCGACCGGTGGCTGCTCGACACCGTGCGGTCCGCGTGGCGCACCCGGATCCTGATCCACCTGGATGCCAATATCCGCAGCCGGCTGTGGCAGGCGGCCGAGGAGGAAGCGGTCCGGGTCTTCGCGGCCAACTTGCGCGACCTGCTGCTCGCCGCGCCCGCCGGCACGCGCCCGACGATGGGGCTCGACCCCGGCTTCCGCACCGGTGTGAAGGTGGCGGTTGTCGACGCGACCGGCAAGGTCGTCGCCACCGATACCATCCACCCGCACGTGCCCGCCCACCGGTGGGACGAGTCGATCGCCACGCTGGCCAGGCTGGCCGCCGCTCACAAGGTGGAGCTGATCGCGATCGGCAACGGCACGGCCTCGCGAGAGACCGACAAGCTGGCCGGCGATCTGATCGCGCGCCATCCCGAGCTCAAGCTCACCAAGATCGTGGTCTCCGAGGCCGGCGCGTCGGTCTACTCGGCGTCCGCGTACGCCTCGTCGGAGCTGCCCGACCTCAACGTCTCGCTGCGCGGCGCGGTCTCCATCGCCCGCCGCCTCCAGGATCCGCTGGCCGAGCTGGTGAAGATCGATCCCAAGTCGATCGGCGTGGGGCAGTACCAGCACGATCTCTCGGAGGTCAAGCTCTCCCGCTCGCTCGACGCCGTGGTCGAAGACTGCGTCAACGCCGTGGGTGTCGACGTCAACACCGCCTCGGCGCCGCTGTTGACCAGGGTTTCCGGCATCGGCGAGGGGCTGGCGGCGAGCATCGTCATGCACCGTGACAGCAATGGGCCGTTTCGCAGCCGGCAGGCGCTCAAGGAGGTGCCGCGCCTGGGGCCGAAGGCGTTCGAGCAGTGCGCCGGCTTCCTCCGCATCCCGGGCGGCGACGACCCGCTCGACACGTCCAGCGTGCACCCGGAGGCATACCCGGTGGTCCGCCGCATCTTGACCGCCACGAAGAGTGACCTTCGCTCGCTCATCGGTAACGGGCCGATCCTGAAGGGGCTCAAGCCCACAGACTTCGTCGACGACAAGTTCGGCCTGCCGACCGTCACCGACATCCTCAAGGAGCTGGAGAAGCCGGGGCGTGACCCGCGGCCGGCGTTCAAGACGGCGACCTTCGCCGAAGGGGTGGAGACGCTCGCCGACCTCCAGCCAGGGATGGTGCTGGAGGGCGTAGTGACCAACGTCGCAGCGTTCGGCGCTTTCGTAGACGTGGGTGTGCATCAGGACGGGCTTGTCCACGTATCGGCGATGTCGAAGACATTTGTCAAGGACCCTCGTGACGTAGTGAAACCGGGCGACATCGTTCGGGTGAAGGTGCTCGAGGTCGACGTGCCGCGCAAGCGGATCTCACTGACCCTGCGCCTCGACGACGAAGGCCCGCGGGCCGGTGGCAACGGCGCCGCCGGCGGACCGGGGCGCCGCGACCGGCCGGCCAGGCCGAGCGGCAAACGCCCAGCTCAGCCGGCACGCCAGCCGCAGGGGGCGATGGCCGACGCGCTGCGGCGCGCCGGGCTCGACAAGGGAATCGGCGGCCCCCGCTGACTCGTCAGTAGATACGAGATAAATTCTGTTATCGCGTCGCGCGTGCAGCATCTCCTATACACAGGGGGTCGGGCGCGCCCGGCCCGGTCATGCCGAAGACCGTGAGGTGAGGGTGTCAGTGACCGTGTTCGCGTCGGGCGGCCGCGCATGACGTCGGGGCTGACCGCGGGACGTCACCACCGGGGCGAGGGCAACGAAGACGCCCTGGTCCGCCAGCTGTACGAGGAGCACGCGGCGCCGCTGCTGAGGTTCGTCCTCCAGCTCGTCGCGGGTGACCGGCAGCGGGCGGAAGACATCGTGCAGGAGACGCTCCTGCGCGGTTGGCGCAACGCGCACCGGCTGGGCGCTCAGGGGCAGGTCTCGCTGCGCCCGTGGTTGGTGACCGTGGCCCGCCGCATCGCGATCGACGAGCACCGCAGCCAGAGGGCGCGGCCAGCCGAGGCCTACGGCGTAGATCTGGAAAACGTCTCCGAGCCGGACGAGAGCGACCATGTGCTGCGCCGGATGACCGTGACCGACGCGCTCAAGACGCTCAGCCAGCCACACCAGGAGATGCTGCTGGAGACGTACTTCAAGGGGCGCACCGTGGCCGAGGCGGCAGAGGCGCTCGGTCTGCCGCTCGGCACGGCGAAGTCCCGTGTGTACTACGCCCTCCGAGCCCTGCGCAGTGCCCTGGAGAAGCGCGGCGTCACGGGCTGACCGAAGAGGCCAGCCTTCTCGAACCTCAGATTCCAGATTTGAGCTACCGCGACGTCCGTCGTGGTCCCGACCGTTGCTCCCGCGGCCTCACCCGTCCGCTGTTGGTTGCGGTCACCCCCTTGCGCCTCTGTCGGGTTGGCACAGGCAGGCGGGGCGGTCCGGGCATGCTTTGCTCTGCTTCCTCTAGGGAAGCAGAGCAAATGTGGTTGGGCCTGAGGGTGACCCAGACGCTGCGCGGGCCTGCCAAACCCCGATGCCGGGGGGTGGGTGGTGAACCGCGATGGATCGTCGGGGCCCGCCCGCATTTGCGGGACGGACCCCGGCGATGGGGTCAGAACGTGATCAGCGGATCCCCGACGAAGTCGGCGACGAAGTTGATGAAGAAGAAGCCGAAGAAGAGGACGTTGAGCCCCAGGATCACGTAGTGGTACGCCCGCGGGCGGGCCGGGCGGGGGAGCTTGCTGTTCAGGTACATCAGCATGAACGGAAAGATCAGCGCGCCAAGGTTGGAGATGTTCGCCGACCACTGCACCAGGTTGACCGGCAGCGCCAGGTGCAGGATCACCGAGATGACCACCATCAGCAGGAACATGAACGGGTAGTAGAAGCGGCGCGGATCGCCTTCGATCAGCCGGCGCAGGGTGGGGCTGGTCGCGTGCGCGGCGTCCGTGGTGACCCGCACCATCGCCTCGAAGATGCCCAGCTGCGTGCTGAAGAGGATCAGCACGCCGAGGAGGAGCGCGATGTAGAAGAGCGTGGAGCCGTACTCGTCGTCGAGCGCACTGGCCACGAACGTCGGCACGTTCGCCGTCGTGGGCCGCTCGCCGGTGGACTCGACCGCGTGGGCCATGAGGATCGTGGGCAGCAGCATGCCCAGCATGGCCCCGACGAAGAAGACGCCCCACATGTCGGTGAGCAGCAGCTTGTACCACCGCCGCCAGCGCGCCGTGTTGGCCTCGTCCTCGGGGAAGGTCATGCCGACCGGTTCGAGCTTGCGGCCTTCGCCGCGGAGCCCGGCGATGAACCCCGTGCGGTAGCCCATCCCGTAGCCCTTGTCGCGGTAGTGGCCCATGACGTACCAGTTGAGACCCGACGCGAGCGCGGTGAAGCCGGCGAGTGCGCCGAGCTGCGTGGCCGTGATGCCCTCCGGCGGCGCCGCGGGTGTGACGAAGCCCTTGAGGCCGTCCCACCACAGCTCCCACGGCACGACGAAGAGGTCGATGAGCAGCAGTCCCACCAGGATGGACACGACCATCACCCAGTTGGCCAGCTCGAGCGCGCGGCTGATCCGGCGGGCCGAGGCCGTGATCAGGAAGACCAGCACCAGCAGCGCGATCGCCCAGATCCGTGGCTCCTCCGCGCCGGACGGGGCGATCTCGCCGTGCACCAGCGCGTACAGGCCCTGGCCGGCGCTGGCCGCCCAGCCGCCGGCGATGAACGCGAAGATGACGACCGCGACCGAGATCGGCACCCACAGGAACCAGCCCGGTGGCACCCGCCCCCAGCCCACGACCGGCACCTCGCCGGTGGCGAGCACGTAACGCGAGCACTCGACGTTGTAGAAGGTTTGCAGCAGCGCCGACACCAGGATGACCCAGCCGACACCGACGAAGCCGTACTGCCCGACTGCCTGCGGGCCCAGCAGCCACTCGCCGCTGCCGATGGAGATGCCCAGCGCGATAAGGCTGGGGCCGATGGCGTACTTGATCAGTTCGCGCGGTCCGAGACGCCGGACGCCGAAGACCTCCTCGGGCTCCGGCAGGTCGGTCACGGTCAGCGGCGGGCGGCTGACCCCGAGTTGATAGGTGCGAACATCTGTCACCTCAGCCATGAGGCGCCTCCTTGAGTAGACCCCCCTTGCGTGTAATCAAGGATGATCTATCAAGTGATTTATGTCACGCCCTAACAGCCGCCAAGTGGGGCCAAATCGATCGATTCCGTCGAGTCGGCGACGTGCAGGCCCGGCTTCGGACCACCGGCGAACGTGAACACGGTCGTGCCCATCGCGATGACGCCCAAGCCGTGGCGGGGCGTGGGCGTCGGTGGAAGCGAGGCCCACGTACCGGTCTTCACGTCGAAGGCCTCCGCCTCCTCGAACGTGGCCTCCGCCTCCCCGCCGACCGCCACCACCTGCCCGGAGCAGGTCGCCGCCGCGGCGAGGCCACCCCGGCGGGTGGGCAGGTCGGGCAGCACCGTCCACTGGTTGGTGGTCGGGTCGAAGGACTCGAACGCGGTGAAGTTGCCCTTGCCGCCGGCGCGCCCGCCGACGGTGTAGACCTTGCCGCCGAAGCCGGCGCCGCCCAGGTGCTCGCGGGGCGTGGGCGGGCCGGGCGCGTTGGTCCAGGTGTCGGCCGCCGGGTCGTAGACGAGCATCTGGCGGGCCAGACCGCCGGCGTTGAGGCCACCCGCCACGTACACCTTGCCGCCCTGTGCCACCGCCGTGCCGGCGGCCCGCTCCTGCGGCAGCGGCGCGATCGGCCGCCACGTGGCGCCGTCGAGCTTGAACGCGTGCTTGCTCGGGTCGCCGCTGGCCTCGAAGCCACCGAACACATACACCTGGTTGTCGACCGTCGCCGCCATCGCGTGGTTGACGGCGACCGGCAGCGGTGCGGCGTCCTCCCACTTGCCGGTCGCCGTGTCGAAGACCTCGACGGTCGGGACCGTCCCGCCGTCCGCCCGGTAACCGCCCACCACGTACACCCGGGTGCCGCTGGTCGCGGCCGCGACCTCGGTGCGGGCCGAGGGGGCGGCGGCCAGGCGCTGCCAGGTCAGGCCGGTGGTCACGCTCGGCGCCGGGGACGCCGGGGCGGATTCCTGGGTGCGCGGCTCGTCCGAGCCGGTGCACGCCGCCGTGGCCAAGACGGTGACGAAGAGCAGACTGGGGTGCCGCAGTCGCATCGACCAAGGGTGTGCGATCGTGCACCTCATGCGCAAGTACGTGGTGATGGGCGTCCAGGGCAGCGGCAAGGGCACCCAGTGCGCTCTGCTCTCCAAGGAGTACGACCTCGTACATATCAGCGTCGGTGACATCTTCCGGTGGCACGTGCAGCATCACACCAAGCTCGGCGCCCAGGTACGACGCACCATGGCCGCGGGCGAGCTGATCGGCGACGACCAGGTCGAGGCCGTGGTCCGGGAGCGCCTCCACCAGCACGACTGGAACTATGGCTTCGTCATCGACGGCTTCCCGCGCAACGGGCGGCAGGCGGAGTTCTTCCTGGAGAGCTACGACATCGACAGCGTGATCCACCTCGATCTGCCCGACGACGAGGTGCACCGCCGGGTGCTCAACCGGCGGCTCTGCTCGCGCTGCGGCATGGACTACAACCTCATCGCCGACCGCCCCGAAGAAGAGGGCAAGTGCGACGTGTGTGGTGGCGAGCTCGTCACCCGCCCCGACGACACCCCCGAGGCGCTGGACGCCCGCCTCCGGGAGTACCACGACAAGACGAAGCCGGTGCTCGACATCTTCCGCCGCAAGGAGTTCGTGGTGACCGTCGACGCCCGCCCCGACGCGGACACGGTGCAGCAGGAGATCCGCCGAAAGCTGGGCCTGTGATGCGGGTCGCGCGGCTGTATGGCGTCGAGGACATCCGGGTCGTCGACGAGCCGGCGCCCGAGCCGACGGCGGTGGAGAGCCTGGTGCGGGTGACCGCGGTGGGTCTGTGCGGCTCCGACCTGCACTGGTACACCGAGGGCGGCATCGGCGACGCCCGGCTCAAGCAGCCGCTCGCGGTGGGGCACGAGATGGCCGGCGTGATCGAGGGCGGGCCGCGGCACGGCGAGCGGGTGGCGATCGACCCCGCCATCCCGTGTGAGCACTGCGAGCTGTGCCGCCGCGGCCACCCCAACCTCTGCCCGGCCATCCGCTTCGCCGGCCACGGCACGCTCGACGGTGGACTGCGGGAGTACCTGGCCTGGCCGACCGCGCGCCTGCACCCGCTGCCGGACTCGCTCTCCGACGCGGACGGCGCGATGCTCGAGCCGCTCGGTGTCGCGCTGCACGCGCTCGACCTGGGCCACCTGCGGCTGGGCATGACCGTCGGCGTCTTCGGCTGCGGGCCGATCGGGCTGCTGCTCGTGCAGCTCGTCCAGCTGATGGGCGCGCGGGCCGTCTACGCCGCCGATCCGCTGCCGCACCGCCGGCAGTCGGCCGAGGCGTACGGCGCGTCGATTGTGGACGATCCGGCTGGCCTCGACGTCGACGTCGCGTTCGAGGTCGCCGGCACCGACCCGGCCGTCGACGCGGCGATGCTGGCCGCCGGACCGGGCGCCCGCGTGGTGCTGGTGGGCATCCCGGACGGCGACACCACGACGTTTCCCGCGTCGGTGGCCCGCCGCAAGGGCCTGACGATCGCCATGGTGCGTCGGATGAAGGACGTCTACCCGCGCGCCATCGACCTCGTGCGCCGTGGCCTCGTCGACGTCTCCACTGTGGTCACCGCCCGCTATCCGCTGGACGCGGCGGCCGACGCCTTCGAGGCCGCGGTCGCCCGCCGCGGCCTCAAGGTCGTGGTGGAGCCCACTACTCCGGTGGTACCTGGCGCAGATCCGGTTGCGGGCGAGGCGTCCCCAGCGTGAAGACGTCGCCGGCGTCGCCCTTGGCGAGGCTGTCCAGCAGATCGCCGGCGGCGGGCCAGAAGGTGGCGTCGCCCGGCTCGAACCAGACCGCCTCCTGCCCGCCTGGCGGGTCGTACGGGTAGTCGACGCCGGCCTGCCGCAGGAAGTCGTCTCGCCCGGCGAGGATGTCGGCGTAGTACGGCACGCTTTCCCGCACCGAGCCGCGCAGAGCGTCCAGGTTGTCCAGTGCCGAGCGCAGGCGCAGCCAGCGATGCCGGTCCCACTGGGTCGGGTGGCCGAAGCGGCGGCTCAGCCGGGCGCCGGCCAGTGCCCCGCGCAGCGCCATCGAGGCGATGATCTCGCGCGGCATGTAGAGGTTGGTGCCGCCCTCGTCGGCCCGCTGGCGCACCCAGGCCACCCGGCCGCGGTAGCCGGGCATCGCGGTCTGCATCGAGTCGCGCCAGGAGCGGGCCGTGTCCAAGATGGACCCGGCGAACCTCGCCGCCCCGGTGCCCAGGTCGGTCGCGGGCACCACCGCGTCCTCCCAGTCTTGCGGCAGCCACACGTCCTGGTGTGGAAACTGGTACGGGTGCTGGCCGAGGTTGAGCCCGAACGTGGGCCACCGCGGCAGCGGCGAGTCGAAGAGGTGCACCGGAAAGTTCGACGTGATGCCGCCGTCGGAAAACCACAGCTCCTGTGCCCGCGGCCGGCCGTCCTCCGGCCACATGAGACGGTGCTGCTCGCGGTTGCGGATACCCCGGCCGAACTCGTCACCGATCTCGGTGGCGGGCACCAGCCGGTACAGGCGGATGGCTTTGAAGAGCCCGGGCAGCGCGAGGCTGAGCCGTACGGCGAAGATGACCGGCAGGTTCCACGGGTCGGGCAGCCGGTGCAGGGTGACCGCTTCGGCGTTGGGGTCGGTCTGTGGCACGGTCTGCGGATCGGGGTCGCGCATCGCCTCGATGACGTCCGGCGGGAAGACCGCGTCGTCTCCGTCGCCGAGGTCGTCCATCCGGAAGTACAGCGCGTCGTCCGGGCCGGCCGCGGCGAGCGGAAAGCGGTACGGCCGCTGGCGCGACAGGTCGGTCGTGATCAGCTCCAGGTTGACGAGCCGCCGGGCGGGCTCCCGAGCCAGCCTGTGGATCTCCGCCGTGCCCTGCGCCAGCGGCTTGAACGACCGCCCCTGCCACAGGTGACCGAAGCGCAGCACCTCGCCCTTGTCGAGCGCGGCGACCTCGTTGAGGCAGCCGCTCAGCCAGGGGATCACCGAACGGGACACGGTGGGCCGAGCCGCGCCGGCGACGAGCTCCGACGGGCGCCGCGAAGTCTGTGGGGCCGACCCGGCGAGCAGGCCGAAGTGGCGGCGGCCCACCCGCGCGAAGTACCGCCAGGTGCTGGTGGCGACCACCGCGCCCATCGCGAGGCTCAGTGCGGCGCCGGCCAGCGCACCGGCGACCCAGTCCCACCAGCGCAGCCAGGTGAGGACCCCGGCGACGGCGAGGACCACGACGGCCACCGGCCATCGCCATGACGGGCCTGCCGTGTGGTGCCGGCTGGAGGCGCTGGTCAGCAGGGTCAGCCACTGTGGTGTTGATGGTTTTGGTCGCCGGCCGGCAAGCGTCGGGACGAGCACCAGCAGCGCACCGACGCTGGCGAAGAAGAGGTAGAGGTCGAGCGCGGCCCACGCGTATCGCCACGAGCCGTGGTCGCCGCCCGGCCGGTCGACCGCCGGCCACGAGGGCAGCCGCGCGCCCAGCCAGACCGCGAGGTAGAGCCCCGCGGCGGCGAACACCGCGACCATCAGCTTGGACCACTTGCCGAACGCGAGCAGCAGCGCCAGCGCGCCGGCCCACACCTGCTTGCGCATGAACGCGGTGACCAGCGTGTAGAGCCGCCGGTCGCGCGGGCCGGGGCGGAAGAGCTGGGCCAGCCGGTACGCGTCACGCTCGCCGCCGAGGTCGTCCGGCGACACCTCGGCCAGCCACGCGATCGTGTCGGACATGCCCACGAAGCCCGGTCGCACGTGACCGTCGCGGCGGTCCTCTTCGGACAGTGGCGCGTATGCCTCCGCCGGCAGCCGGCTGCTCCGCCCGACCTCGGCGGCAGCGGTCACGGCGGCGGCGATCGCGCCGGCCGAGGCGCCGCCCACGTTGCGCACCCGAAAGCGGCTGGCCACCTCGCAGACGGCCAGCGGGTAGACGACACCGGACGTGGTGCCGCCGCGCATGGTGAGGTCGACGCTGTGCCGCACGTACGAGCGGCGCGTGTCGTCGTCGGCACCGTCCACTGTGTAGGGCGGCGCCCACACCTGCGGTGGCGCGCCGGAAAGTGCGTACGTCTCGGGGTCGCCGTATCCGCCGACCTCGCCGGGCGGCGGCTCGGACCACAGCCACTGCCGCCCACCGTCGGGATCGGGGATGGTGAGACCACCGGGCAGGTCGCCCGCGCGGAGCAATGTCGCGTAGGGCACCCGGCCTCCGCCGATGAGCTGCTGGAGTGCCTGGCGCGCTTTACCAGAGCTTCGGACAGCCATGCGGCTAGTCTCCTGGGCATGTCTTCACCAGCGCTGCAAGCGCTTGACAGATCAGGTGTCGTCTATCGGATTCTCCGGCACGGCCCGGTGCGCAGTCTGCCCGAGGCGGCCGAGGCACGGGGCGTCGAGATCCCCGACGTGGTGAAGACCATCGTGGTGCGCCGCGGCAGCGACGACTTCCTCTTCGTGCTCGTGCCCGGCGACCGCGTCATCTCCTGGCCCAAGCTGCGCACGCTGCTCGGCGTGAGCCGGCTGTCCATGCCGGACGCCGCCTCGGCCAAGGAGGCGACCGGATACGAGCGCGGCACCATCACCCCTTTCGGCTCCACCACGAGCTGGCCGGTCATCGCCGACGAGCGGGTACGCGGCCGGGAGATCACGCTCGGCGCGGGGGAGCACGGCGTGGCGGTCGCCTTCGACGCCGAGGCGGCGCTGGCTGTGCTCGACGCCACGTACGCCGACGTCACCGACCCCGAGACGCCCTGACTTCTCTTCTGTACGCTTGTACATGTACAGGCGTACTAGATGGGGGCGATCATGGCGTACGTACTTCTCGGGCTGGCCATCGCGGCTGAGGTGCTCGGCACGAGCCTGCTCAAGAGCACCGAAGGCTTCACCAGGCTGTGGCCGACCGTCGCCAGCCTGAGCGCCTACGCGGTCTCGTTCCTCGCGCTGTCGACGGCGATCCAGAAAGGGCTCCAGGTCGGTGTCGGATACGCGATCTGGTCCGGGCTCGGCACCACGCTGATCGTCACCATCGGGGCGCTCTTCCTCAGCGAGCCGGTCACGCCGGCAAAGGTGATCGGCGCGGGGCTGGTGGTCGCCGGCGTCGTCGTGCTCAACCTTGGCGGTGCCCATTGAAACGTGACCCGGAAGGGCGGCGGCGAAAGATCGTCGAGGCGGCGGGGGAGCTGATCCCCGAGGTGGGCGTGGCAGGGCTGACGCACCGGCTGGTCGCCGCCCGCGCCGGGGTGCCGCTGGGCGCGACCACGTACTACTTCACCGACCTCGACGAGCTGTCCGCCGCCGCGCTGCGGCACCTCACCGACCGCGTGATGGCGGACCTCGCCGGATGGGCGGCCCTGCTCGACGCCAGCGACGACGTGCCGGCGACGCTGGCCGACCTCGCCGCGGAGTACCTCGCGGACCGGAGCCGGGCGCTCCTGGAGACCGAGCTCTACGTCGCCGCCGCGCGCCGGCCCGAGCTACGGCCGCTGGCCCAGGAGTGGGACGAAGGGCTGGTCCGGCTCCTCGGCGCGCACACCGATCCAGCGACGGCGCGGGCCACCTCGATCTTCCTGTGCGGGGTGCTGGTCTACGCCTTGGTGCGGGACGAGCCGGTCGACGTGCCCGCGCTCACCACGACGCTCACGAAGCTGCTGACCTGATCCACTCCAGCGCCGCCGCGCCGGAGGTCATGACCGAGATGTGTGCGCCGTCGGGGTCGAGGCGCAGCTCGGCCCGCGGGATGCGCTTGGCGAGCCACTGTGCGTGCCCGCTCGGCACCACGATGTCGCGGCCGCCGTGGACGAGGAGCACCGGCGCGGTGATCTGCGCGGGGTCACAGCCCCACGGCGTGACGTACGCGATGTCGTCGTCGACCTGCCCGCCCGGCCCGCCCGCCTCGGCCGGACCGACCACCTCGCTGAACCACGACCAGCCACTCTCGAACGCGGCGAAGTCGGCCGGCGTGAACTGGTGGTCGTACTCCACCCCCGACGCCTCGAAGGCCTCCTTGACCGCGAGCCCTTCGCGGGCGGCGGTGAGCGCGGCGACACCGGAGTCGCCCATGCCGGCCCACCAGTCGAGCCCTTCGGCGTCGGGTGGGGCGAGGCCGGCCGCGCTCACGGCGGCGAGCACCCGGTCGGGCAGCAGGGCGGCGGTGGCCAGCGCGTGTGAGCCGCCCCCGGAGTGTCCCATCACCGCGAACCGCTCGATGCCCAGCGCGTCGGCGACCGTCGTGGCCCAGGTGCCCGCGTCGCCGACCGTGCGGCCCGGGGTGCGGGGCGATCCGCCGTAACCCGGGCGGTCGTACCCGATCCACCGGATGCCGAGGCGGTCGGCGGCCGCGAAGAGCGGCTTGGGCGGCGCGCCGATGTTGGGTGTGCCGTGGTGCCACAGGACGGCGAGCCGGTCGTCGCCACCCGTGTCGTACGCGTGCAGCCGTCCGCCGTCGGGGAGCGTCAGATCGATCTCCATGCGCCTCAGCCTAGGGCGCGCAGCCGCGGCAGGAGGTCCTCGCCGAACTGGGTCAGGAAGCGCTCCTGGTCGTGCCCGGGCCCATGAAAGACCAGGTGGTTGAGGCCGGCGTCCACGTACGGCTTGATCTGCGCGAGCGCCTCGTCCGGATCGGACGCGACGATCCACCGCCTCGCGACCTGCTCGATGGGTAGCTCGTCGGCCAGGCGCTCCATCTCCGTGGCGCTGTCGACGGTGTGCTTCTGCTCCGGGGTCAGCGACAGCGGCGCCCAGAAGCGGGTGTTTTCCAGCGCGGCGTCGTGGTCACGGTCGTACGACAGCTTGATCTCGATCATCTTGTCGATCTGGGCCACGTCGCGCCCGGCCGCCGCCGCGCCCTCGGCCACCGCGGGCATCAGCTTCTCCGTGTACAGGTCCATGCCCTTGCCGGACGTGCAGATGAAGCCGTCGCCGGACCGACCGGCGTACTTCGCGACGACCGGGCCGCCGGCCGCGACGTAGATCGGCACTGGCCGCTCGGGACGGTCGTAGATCACGGCGTCGACGAGCTTGTAGTAGTCGCCGTCGAAGCTGACCTCGTCCTTGGTCCACAGGTCGCGGATGAGCCGCACCGCCTCGCGCAGCCGCGCGAAGCGTTCCTTGAACTCAGGCCAGTCCAAACCGGAGACGGCGATCTCGTTGAGCGCCTCACCGGTGCCCACGCCCAGCATCACCCGGTTGTCGTACAGCAGCGCCATCGTCGCGAACGCCTGGGCGATCACCGCCGGGTTGTAGCGGAACGTGGGCGTGAGCACGCTCGTGCCCATCTTCACGCGGCTGGTGCGCTCGCCGACAGCGGCCATCCAGGCCAGGGCGAACGGCGCGTGCCCGCCCTCGTGCCGCCAGGGCAGGAAGTGGTCCGACACCAGCACGCTGTCCAGGCCGACCTCTTCCGCGCGCACGGCGTACTCGACGAGCTGCCGCGGCCCGAACTGCTCCGCCGACGCCTTGTAGCCGATCGTGAGGCCCATCGCCGTCCCTTCCGTCGCTGGTTTGACCACCCGTTTTTGGACCACCCGCCCGCGCCGGAGGAATCGGTGCGACTCCTTTCCGGCCGCCGCCGGGTCACCACTCCTGAACCGTACGGCCCTCTCGGCGGCGACGCCCAGGAAGGACGATCATCGTGACGATCTCGTTCAGCATCTTTCTGCCGACCGGATTCGGGCGCGAGTTCGCGCATGTGACGGATCCGGTCGAGGCGTTCGAGTCGGTGGTCCGGGTGGCGCGGGCCGCCGACCCGCTCGGCTATCGGACGCTGTGGGCGCCGGACCACCTTGTGACGATCCCGCCCTCGCAGGACTTCGTCTTCGAGGCGTGGTCGGTGGTCACCGCGCTGGCCCGGGAGACGTCCCGGGTGCGGCTCGGGCAGCTCGTCACCGGCAACGGGTACCGCAACCCCGCGTTGCAGGCCAAGCTCGCCTCGACCGTGGACGTCATCTCGCACGGCCGGCTCTCGTTCGGGATCGGTTCCGGTTGGTACGAGCCGGACTACGTCGGGTACGGCTACGACTTCGGCACCCCCGGCGAACGGCTGCGCAAGCTGGGCGAGGCGGTCCAGGTGATGCGAGCGATGTGGACAGAGAAGGAAGCCACCTTCGAGGGGCGGCACTACCGGGTGCGGGGCGCGATCAACCAGCCCAAGGGGGTGCAGGCGCCGCACATCCCGCTGATGATCGCTGGCGGCGGCGAGAAGGTCACGCTCCGGCTTGTCGCCGAGTACGCCGACGCCTGCAACATGCTGGAGTCGCCGGAGGTGCTGGCGCGCAAGTACGCCATCCTGCGCCGGCACTGTGACGAGCTCGGCCGCGAGTACGACAGCATCCGCCGCACCGCGACGACGCTCTGCATCATCGCGGACACCGACGAGGCGGCGCGGGCGCAGGTGCCGCCGGGCATCGAGTTCGCGTACCCGGGCGACGTCGGCTCGTACGGCCTGGTCGGCACCTTCGAGACCGTGCGCGAGCGGATCGCCGTCTACGCGGACGCGGGCGTGCAGGAGCTGATTGTCGGCTTCAGCGACCCGACGAACGTGGAGCTTGTCGAACGCTTCGCCGCCGAATTCATCAACTGAGACAGATATACGCCGAGGGTATATACGCGAGGTATACGCTCAGGGTACGCTCCCTTCCATGAGCGTTCCGTTGACCCTCCTCGGCCTGCTTGAGCGCGAGCCCAGCCACGGCTACGACCTCAAGCGCGACTACGACGCCTACTTCAGTCGCGGCCGTCCCCTGCCGTTCGGGCAGGTGTACGCGACGCTGGGACGCCTGGCCCGAGACGGCAAGGTGGTGATCAGCGAGGTGCAGCCGGGCGTCGGGCCGGAGCGCAAGCGCTACGTCATCACCGAGGCGGGCGCGACCGAGTTCGACGCCTGGCTGACCGAGCCACTCGAGGCCGAGCCACACCTACAGTCGGTGCTCTTCTCCAAGGTGGTGCTCGCGCTCATGCTCGGGCGCCCCGCGCACGAATACCTCGACATCCAGCGCGGCGCCCACCTGGAGCGCATGCGCCAGCTGACCGAGATCCGGCGCAGTGGCAGCCTCGTCGACACGCTCCTCGCCGACCACGGCCTCTTCCACCTGGAGGCCGACCTCCGCTGGATAGACACCACGACGGCCCGACTCGACGCCCTCCGCGCCGAGGTGGTGAAGGCATGACGTCACGTGCAGCTCGTCGGAATGGGACCCAGCAAGCGTTTTCAGCCGAGGTGATGATCGAGGCACGCGACGTCGTGCGCTCCTTCGGGCAGACGTCGGCGCTGCGCGGGGCCACGGTGGCGGTCGCGCCCGGCGAGATCCTGGCGATCATGGGTCCGAGTGGATCCGGCAAGTCGACGTTGCTGCACTGCCTGGCCGGCATCCTTGTGCCCGACTCCGGAGAGATCCACTTCGACGGCCGCCGGGTCGACACGATGGACGAGGCTGGGCGGAGCACGCTGCGCCGCGACGGCTTCGGGTTCGTCTTCCAGTTCGGCCAGCTCGTGCCCGAGCTCACCGCGGAGGAAAACGTCGCGCTGCCGCTGCTGCTCGGCGGCGCCCGGCGCGACGCGGCGCTGCGCGAGGCCCGGCCGTGGTTTGGCCGGCTGGGGCTCGACGGGCTGGAGCGCCGCCGGTCCGGTGAGCTGTCGGGCGGGCAGGCCCAGCGGGTGGCGCTCGCTCGCGGCCTCGTCACGAGCCCCAAGGTGCTCTTCGCCGACGAGCCGACCGGGTCGCTCGACTCGCTCACCGGCGAGCAGGTGATGGACCAGCTCGTCGGGGCGGCGCGCGAGCACGGCACCACGGTCGTCCTGGTGACGCACGAGGCGCGCGTCGCGGCGTACGCCGACCGGCACATCATGGTCCGCGACGGCAAGGTGGCCGCGCTCAGGCCGGAGCGGGTGCTCTCATGATCCGCTTCGGCTTGCGCCTCACGCTGGCCACGGGTCGCGAGGCGCTCGTCCGGCTGGTCGTCATCTCGGCCGCGGTGGCGCTCGGGGTGGGGCTCCTCCTGACCGCGCTCGCGGGCATCAACGCGGTGGACGCGCAAAACATGCGGTACGCGTGGCTCAACAGCGGCCTCGTGGGTGAGACCTCCGGGCCAAAGGCGGCAAACCCGAGCTGGTGGGTGCTGCGCGACGACTACTACCAGACCCAGAGCATCGGCCGGCTCGACATCGCGGCCACCGGCCCGGACTCGCCGGTGCCGCCCGGCATCCCGCGCCTGCCCGGCCCGGGGGAGTACTACGTGTCTCCGGCCCTCCGCGAGCTGCTGCGGTCCCACCCGCCGGCGGAGCTGGCCGACCGGTTTCCCGGACGCGAGATCGGCACGATCGGCGACCGCGCCCTGCCCTCGCCCGACTCGCTGCTGATCGTCGTCGGCCGCACGCCCGACGAGCTGTCCACAGTGCCCGGAGCCGACCGGGTGGCCAGCATCATGACCACCGACCCGAGCGCGTGCGACCGCTGCGTGATCGGCATCGGCGCCGACGGCATGACCCTGGTCCTGTGGGTCGTGGCCGGCGCGCTGATCGTGCCGGTGCTCATCCTTATCGGCACGGCGACCCGCCTCGCCGCCGCCCGCCGCGAGCAGCGCTTCGCCGCCATGCGCCTCGTCGGCGCGACGCCCCGCCAGGTCTCGGTGATCTCGGCGGTGGAGTCGACCGTGGCGGCGATGGCCGGCACGATCGCCGGCATCGGCCTGTTCTTCGCCTTCCGGTCGGCGCTCGCCACGATCGCGTTCACCGGTCAGCGTTTCTTCGCCAGCGACCTCTCGCTCCGGCCGCTCGACGTCGTGCTCGTCGTGCTCGGCGTGCCGGTGGGCGCGGCCGTGGCCGCACGGTTCGCCTTGCGCCGGGTGCAGATCTCCCCGCTGGGCGTCACCCGGCGGGTCACGCCGCGCCCGCCGCGGGCCTGGCGGCTGATCCTGCTCGCGGCCGGTGTCGCCGAGCTCTGCTACTTCGCCAGCCGGCGCCCGGACACGACAAGCGGCCAGCTGATGGCGTACATGTCCGGGTTTGTGATGATCATGATTGGCCTCGTGGTCGCCGGACCGTGGCTGACGCTGGTCGGTTCGCGGGTGCTGGCCGGGCGGGCCCGCCACGCCGCCGCCCTGATCGCCGGCCGGCGCCTGGCGGACAACCCGCAGGCCGGCTTCCGCGCGGTCAGCGGGGTGGTCCTGGCGCTCTTCGTCACCAGCGTCGCCACCGGCGTGATGTCCACGATCGTGGCCGAGGTGGGCGGCGCGCGCAGCGGGTCGGTGGTGAGCAGCGCCCTCACCCAGCCGTTCGACACCAAGGACGGTAACGGGCCGAGCGCATCGGAGGTGCCGTCTGGTCTCGCGTCGATTCCCGGCGTCGAGGCCGTCCACCTGGTCCATGCCAGCCCGCAGGATGGGAGTACGAATCGGGACGACCCCGACTGGTATCCCGGCGTGATCTCCTGCGCCGACCTGGCCCGCTCGCCTGAGTTCGGCACGTGCGCGCCCGGCGCGCAGGCCGCCTACGTGTGGCCGGATCTGGTCGGGCCGCGCAACACTTCCGACGACGCACCGGTCTGGCCGGTCGCGCCGGTAGACGCCGCCGGCGTCCAGCGACTGCCACTTGCGTCGGTCGTCGTGGCCACGGACGGGTCGGCGCCGGCCGTCGAGCGGTCGCGCACCATGCTCGAGGCGGCCTTCCCAGACAGCAACCGGCTGCCGAACACCATCGCCGACTTCGAGAGCGACTTTCGAAACACGCTGGTGCAGTGGCAGCAGCTGGCCAACGTCGTGATCGTCACCAGCCTGGCGATCGCCGGGTGCAGCCTTGCGGTCAGCGTCGCCGGCGGCCTTACCGAGCGCAAGCGCCCGTTCAGCCTGCTGCGGCTCACCGGCATGCGGCTCGCGCTGCTGCGCCGGGTGGTCGCGCTGGAGAGCACGGTGCCGCTGCTCTTCGTCGCGGTGCTCGCGATCGGGATGGGCTTCCTCGCCGCGCAGCTGTTCCTCACCTCGCAGCTCGACTACAACCTGCGCGCGCCCGGGCCGAGCTACTACGCGGCGGTCGCGGCCGGCCTCGTCGCCTCCCTCGCGATCATCGCCTCGACCCTGCCGATGCTCCGCCGGATCACCGGCCCAGAGACCGCGCGAAACGAGTAGATATTCGAGCGTTCGAGAGGCTTTCCGAGCCGGTGGTGGCTTCGGCCCTGAATCCCTTATTTAGACAGAGATTTGAGCTACCGCGGCGTCCGTCGTGGTCCAGACCGCTGCTCCCGCGGCCTTACCCGTCCGCCGCTGGTCCCGCTCACCCCTATTGGGGTAGGGGGCTTGTTTCGCGGAGCTGGCAGTGGACGGTCGGGGTTTCGGCGAGCGCTGCGAGCCGCCGGCCGGGAGCGGTGCCCGCGGGAGCATACGGTCCGCAGCTGACGCGGACGTGGGCAAATCTGCCTCGAAGAAACGTCACGACGAGCGGCGACCCTGACCCCGAAAGCCCTCTTGAAGGTTCTCCAGTCGGGAGGTGGCGAGCCATGCGGTGGCGGACGCGAGCGCGGCGGCGGGCACAGCGTCCGTCCCCGCGGTGCCAACGAGCAGCGCGCCAAAGATGAGCGGCGAGAAGAGCAGCTTCGTCTGCGCGGCCATCCCGGCGGCGGCGCCGACCGCGATGGCGAGCGTCGGCGACGTGTCGAACCAGACGACCGCCAGGGCGGCGAGCGCGACGCCGAGGAAGACCGCCGGGAAGATCGGGCCGCCGCGAAAGCCGCAGCCGAGGCTGACCGCGTACGCGAGGAACTTCGTGACCAGGAGCACGACCACGAGCCGCGTCGAGTTCGTCTCCACCACGGTCGCGATCGAGGTCTGGCCGGAGAAGAGCACGTCCTGCGAGTCGGCACCGAGCGCGTCACCGGCCAGGGCGAGCGCGCCGACCGCCGCGCCGCCCAGGACGACGACCGGCCAGGCGTCGAGCCGTTCGATCCGGGTGGCGACCGCGCGGACGCCGGTGACGGTGAGTGCGGCGGCGAGCCCGATCGCGATGGCGACCAGCAGGTCGTAGAGGTGGACGCCGGTGTACTCGGGCAGGTTCGGCACCGCGAGGCCGGGTGCGTCGAGGCCTGGCCAGTCGCGGACTCCGACGAAGATCAGGTAGCCGATCGCCGCGGCGACCAGGCCGGGTAGGAGGGCGGGAAGCAGGGCCGCGCCGATCCCGACGCCGCCCTCCACGAGCAGCATGCCGGCGACGATCGGGCCGCCGAAGAGTGCGGATACCGCCGAGAACGAGCCGGCGTTGGAGAGCATCGCCGTGCCCTGGTCGCCGGCGGCGCGGTAGAGGCGGCTGACCGCCACGCCGACCGCCGAGCCGAGGGCGATGACCGGCGCTTCCGGGCCGAGCACGGCGCCGAAGCCCAGCGTGCCGAGCGCGGCAAGTGCGACGCCGGGCACGTACCGCGGCGGTGTCGGTGTGGTGCTCAGGCCGCCGAGCGGTGAGTGGCCGCCGTCGCCGGGCAGCAGCCGGCGGGCGGCGAGAACGATGAGCGCGCCGCAGGTGGGCAGGCCGAGCACCAGGTACCAGGGCGGCGAGTCGGGCCAGAGCCAGTGCTCCAGCTCGTGGATCAGCGTCAGGAAGAGCGCGGCCACCAACGCCGCCGGGATGCCGATGGCCGCGCCGAGCCCGACAAGCCGCAGGTACACCGCGCCGCTCGGCCGCCCGTCACCCACTCATGCCGCCTGCCCGGTCATGTCGTGCCCCCCGCTCGAGCGAGCCCCAAAACGTGAGACTAATTGCGTATATCAGGGCATGCTGGGAAAACCGGGAAGACGGGAGGGGTCTCATGGCCGTCTCCACAACGAGCCAGGTGACGCACCGGTGGGTCGCGCTCGCCGGGCTCTGCGGTGCCGCCGGTCTCGTGTGGCTCGCGTTCGCGGAACTGGCTGTCGCGCTACCGACCATCTCCACCGAGCTGACCATCGGGCTTACCGATCTACAGTGGACAAACAACGCCTTCAGCCTCGCCTGCGGCGCGCTCGTGCTCGCCGCGGGCCGCTTGAGCGACCTCTACGGGCGCCGCCGCCTGCTGCTGATCGGTGTCGCGATGTTCGGCGGCTTCTCGCTGCTGACCGCGTTTCTCTCCAGCCTGCCCGGGCTCGTCGCCGGCCGCGCGCTCATGGGGGTCGGTGCGGCGATGATCCTGCCGGCCACGCTGGCCCTGATCCCGCCGCTGTTTCCACGCGAGGAGCAGCCCAAGGCGTTCGGCGCGTGGATGGCCGTCGCCTGGGTGGGGCAGGCGGCCGGGCCGGCCGTCGGCGGGGCGCTCACCAGCGCACTTGGCTGGCGCTCGCTCTTCTGGATCGCCGCGCCGCTCGCCGCGGCCGCGTTCCTGGTAATCCTCCGGTACACGCCTGAGTCGCGGGACGTGGGCGCCTCCGGCGGCGTCGACGTGGTGGGCCTGGTGGCCAGCGCGGCGGCGGCGTTCTGCCTGCTGTACGCGTTCACGGAAGGGCAGTCGACCGGCTTCGACGACCCGCTGATCATCGGGCTGCTGGTCGTCGCCGCCGCCCTGGGCGTCGGGTTCGTGCTCGTCGAACGGCGGGTGCGCGAGCCGCTCGTCGACCTCCGGCTGTTTCGCGCCCGCGACTTCGACGGCGCGCTGACCGCCAACCTCGTCATGAACATCGTCTTCGCCGGCCTCAGCTTTCTGCTCGCGCTCTACCTACAGACCGTGCGCGGGTACAGCGCGCTGGAAGCCGGGCTCCTGCTCTTTCCCTCGACGCTCACGATCCTCGCGCTCAACCCGGTCGGCTCGCGGATGGCCGCGCGCCTCGGTCCACGCCTGCCGGTCGCGTGCGGCCTGGTGCTGCTCGGTGTGGGTACTCTGCTCGCCGGCCTGGTGAGCACCGACTCGCCGTACTGGCTGCTGCTGGTCGGCCTGCTCGTGCTCGGCGCCGGCCTGGGCCTGCTTTCGGTGCCTATCTCCGACACCGCCGTCGCCGGGCCGCCGCCCGAGCTCGCCGGCACCGCCTCCGGCCTGTTCAAGATGAGCAGCATGCTCGGCGGCGCGATCGGTGTGGCGCTCTGCGCGGCGCTGGCCAAGGGGATCGGGACGAGCCGGGCCCGCGACGACGCCATCGCCGCCGGTCTCACCGAAGACGACCTCGCGAAGCTCGACAACGCGTTGAACGGGTCGGACGCCGCGGCCACGGTGCTCGAAAGGCTGCCGCCGGACGAGCGGCAGGCGGTCATGGCGGCATATCAGGACGCGTACGCCACGGGCGTCGCCGGCTCGGTGCGGATCGTGGGACTGTTTGCCCTGTTAGCGGTTGTTCTGCTGCTTTGGCTCTGGCCTAGGCGCACGACTCTTGCGGCAGACCGCTAGGAAGTTGCAGAGATCCATCTAGATATTGCGCTGTTGTGTCGAGAGAGTTACGGTCCCGGGTAGCCCGGCACCCACTTTCATCGACCCCCACGAAAGTGAGCAGCGCATGCGTCCCCGGACTTCCACCCTCGCCGGCGCGGTCGCGAGCGGCGTGCTCGTCGCCGCCGCCGCGAGCGCCATCCTCGCCGGCCCCGCCTCCGCCGCCGGTGGTGCCGGCGCCCCCTTGCCCTATGTGCACGTCGAGGCCGAGGCCTCGGCGACCAACGGCACCGTGATCGGCCCCGGCTACACCTACAACACGCTCGAGGCCGAGGCGTCCGGCCGCCGTGCGGTAACGCTCGACGCCACCGGCGAGTACGTCGAGTTCACCGTCCCGTCGACGGCAAACTCGATGGTGGTCCGCCTCAGCATCCCGGACACCGCGACCGGCTCGGTCTACACCGCGCCGCTCTCGCTCTACATCGATGGCGCGCGCCAGGCCGACATCACGACGACGAACAAGTACAGCCACCTCTACGGCGGCTACCAGTTCTCGAACACGCCGCAGGGCAACCACCACTGGTTCTACGACGAGTACCAGCGACTGCTGCCGCAGATGAACCCTGGCGCCAAGGTGCGCATCCAGAAGGATTCGAACAGCTCGGCGTCCTCGTACACAGTGGACTTCATGGAGTTCGAGCAGGTGGCGGGCGCGCTCCCGCAGCCGGCCGGCTCGGTCTCGGTGACGAGCCACGGCGCCGACCCGAGCGGCGCGGTCAACTCCACCGCCGCCTTCAACGCGGCGATCTCGGCCGCCGGTCCGGGCGGCACCGTGTGGATCCCGGCGGGCCGCTTCCTCGTCACCGGCCACCTGGTGCTCAACAACATCAACATCCGGGGCGCCGGCATGTGGCACTCCATCGTGGGCGGCGAGGGCATCGGCTTCTACGGCCGCTGGATCGACCAGGGCGGCAGCTCGAACGTCAACATGTCGCACTTCCAGATCCGCGGCGAGGTCATCGAGCGGTGTGACGCCTGCCAGGTCAACGGCATCGGCGGGGCGATCTCCAACTCGAACATCAACAACATCTGGATCGAACACACCAAGGTCGGCATGTGGATGGACGGTCCGATGACCAACCTGACGTTCGACCGCATGCGGGTCCGCGACCAGACCGCCGACGGCATGAACTTCCACAAGGGAGTGACCAACTCCGTCGTCTCCAACAGCCACTTCCGCAACACCGGTGACGACGCGATGGCGATGTGGTCCGACCAGGTGGAAAACTCCGGCAACACGTTCCACCACAACACCGTCGAGCAGACCCAGTGGGCGAACGGCATGGTGATCTACGGCGGCCGCAACAACAGCATGACCGACAACGTGGTGATCGACTCCGGCATTTCGCAGGGCGGCGGCATGCACGTGGCCAACCGCTTCGCCTCGACGCCGCTCGCCGGCACCACCAACGTGCTGCGCAACACGATCATCCGGTCCGGCAGCCTCGACCCCAACTGGCAGTTCGGCGTCGGCGCGCTCTGGTTCGACGCCCGCGACCAGGCGATGACCGGCGCGGTGGTGGTCGACGACCTGGTCATCCGCAACGCGCCGTACGAGGCGATCCACTTCGTCTCGGGGTCCAGCATCACCAACGTGAGCATCCGCAACGCGACGATCGACGGCGTCGGCACGTTCGTGCTCCAGGCGCAGGTGGGTGGTTCGGTGTCGTTCGCCAACGTGCAGGCGACCCGGATCGGCCAGGCCAACGCGCCGATCTACAACTGCCTCGGCGGCGGCTTCCAGATCGTCAACGCGGGTGGCAACGGCTCGTGGATCAACGGACCCACGTACGCCCAGTGTGGACAGTGGCCGCAGCCGGTCTTCTGGCCGGACTCGTCGGGCCTCACGGTCGCGCCGAGCGCGCTCGACTTCGGCTCCCAGGCCACCGGCACGACCAGCGCCGCGCGGGCCGTCTCGGTCAGCAACAACGGCTCGGCCGCGGTGTCGCTCAGCGGTGTGTCGGTGACCGGCGACTTCGCGCAGACCAACAACTGCGGCGCGTCGCTCGCGGCGGGCGCGTCGTGCGCGGTAAGCGTGACCTTCCGGCCGACCGCCGCGGGCAACCGCACCGGCACGCTCACCGTCGCCAACGCGGCCGCACCCGCCACCGCCAGCCTCTCCGGCGTGGGCGTGGCACCGGGCCCGGTCCTGAACGCCAACCCCGGCTCGCTCTCGTTCGGCGCGGCGGCGGTCGGCTCGACCACGGCCGCGCAGAGCGTGACGGTCACCAACAGCGGCACCTCCAGCGCGACCGTCTCCGGCGTCTCCGCCTCGGGCGATTTCGCACAGACCAACAACTGCGGCACGCTCGCGGCGGGTGCCTCCTGCACGGTCAACGTGACGTTCCGGCCCACCGCCGAGGGCAGCCGCACCGGCTCGGTCACGGTGACAAGCAATGCCAACAACAGCCCCGCCACGGTCGCCCTTTCCGGCAGCGGTATCGGCTCCAACACCAACATCGCCGCCGGCAAGCCCGCGTCCGCGAGCAGCCAGGCGAACCCGTCACTGGCACCCGGCAACGTGACGGACGGAAACGCCGCCACCTACTGGGAAAGTGTCAACGGCTCCTTCCCGCAGTGGGTGCAGGTGGACCTCGGCGCGGCCACCGGCGTCGGCCGGATCGCGCTGAAACTCCCGCCGGACGCGGCCTGGGCCACCCGTACGCAGACGCTCTCGGTGCAGACGAGCACAAACGGCTCGTCGTTCACCACGGTCGTCCCGTCCGCGGGGCACACGCTCAACCCGGCGACCGGCAACACGGTGAGCATCGGGCTCCCGGCGGGCACGAGCGCCCGGTACGTCCGCGTGAACATCACCGGCAACACCGGCTGGCCGGCGGGCCAGGCTTCCGAGTTCGAGGTGTACCCGGGCGCCGGCAACCCAGGCGGGGCAACGCTGTCGGCCGGCGCGTCGTCGCTGACCTTCGGGTCGGTGCCGGTCGGCGGTGCGAGCACCGCCCAAGCGGTGACCGTGTCCAACACGGGCAGCGCGGCGGCCACGGTCACCGGCGTCTCGGTGACCGGCGACTTCACACAGACCAACAACTGCGGCACCGCACTTGCCGCAGGCGCCTCCTGCACGCTCGACGTGACCTTCCGGCCAGCCGCCACGGGCAACCGCACGGGCACGCTCACGGTCAACAGCAGCGCCACCAACAGCCCCACGACGGTGGCGCTCTCCGGCACGGGTGGCGGCACCACGAGCGCCAACCTGGCGGCGGGCCGGCCGGCCACCGCATCCAGCCAGCAGCAGAGCTACGCACCGTCCAATGTGACCGACGCCGACCAGAACACCTACTGGGAGAGCGCCAACAACGCCTTCCCCCAGTGGGTGCAGGTCGACCTCGGCTCGGCACAGAGCGCCAGCCGCGTGGTGCTCCAACTGCCCGCGTCGTGGGGCGCCCGCAACCAGACGCTCTCCATCCAGGGCAGCACCAACGGCAGCACCTGGACGACGGTGGCCGCGTCAGCCACGTACAACTTCGCCCCGACGGTGACGATCACCTTCCCAGCGACAACCCAGCGATACTTCCGCCTGAACATCACCGCCAACACCGGCTGGCCCGCCGGCCAGCTCTCGACCTTCCAGATCTGGAACACCTGACGCGTCATGGTGGGCGGGGTCGTGCGACGCGCCGCGACACCAGGTCCCTGGTCAACGGCGTGGGTAGGGTGGTCCGGTGGGTTGGGACGCGAGTGAGCCGGGCGTCGTGGAGCTGCCGTCCGGGCGCACCGTGCGGGGGCGCGGGCTGCGGCGGCCCATGCCGGCCGGGCCGCCGCCGACCTTCGGGGTCTACCTGCTGGGGCGTCCGCCGCCGGCCGTCGGCTGGGCGAGCCGGTGGATCCGGTGGCCGGACTTCTGGCTGCCCAGCGACCGCCGCCAGGCCCGTGACACGCTGCGTGAGGCATGGGAGCGGGCGGCCGGCGAGCGTGTCGAAATCGCCTGCGGCGGCGGTCGCGGGCGTACGGGCACCGCTCTCGCCTGCCTCGCCGTGCTCGACGGCGTGCCGCCGGACGAGGCGGTGGCGTGGATCCGTGCGAGGTACGACAAGCACGCCGTCGAGACACCATGGCAGAAGCGCTTCGTACGAGGAGGCTGACGGATGCGGGTGACACTTTCCCCAGACGGCCCCGGTGACCTGTCGGCACTCGCCGACGCGCTGGCTGCCGCCGATCCACCGATAGCTGCCGAGCCGGCCGCCGACGGCGCCTACACCATCCATATCGGACTGTCCGGTGTGGCGCCGCTCTTCAACGCCGTGACCAGCTTCGTGGTCCGCCAGACCGCCGACACCGCCGTGCTGATCCGCAGCGACACCGGAGCCGAGGCCCGCGTCGACCGCCGGGTGGCCACCGACCCGTTCGAGGTGCTGATGGCCGTCAGCCTCTTCAACCCACCAGTCGGCCTGGGCTGACGCAACACCGCCCGCTCGCGTTAGCGCCAGTACTCCCAATAGCCGGGGTCAGGCGCGGAGGCCGGTGCAGACAACCGTGATTATGCGGTCTAGCGCGGCCTTGTCTGTGCTGCCACCCGGGTGGGCCTGGCAGCCGACCATGAGTGCCTTGACGTCGGCAAACTCCACATCGGACCGGATCGTGCCGGCGGCCTGCGCCATCGCGAGCAGTGTGCGGAGGCGGCCCGAGACGTCGTGGCCGGCCTCGACGCCGGCCGCGTCCAGGTCGTAGCCGGCGCCGGCGAGCGCCTCGGCCAGTCCGCGGTTGGCGGCGCCCTCGTGGACCAGCGTGGCGAAGAACCGGAAGAACGCCTCGCCCGGCTCCTCGCTCGTGGCGAGCGCGTCCGCCTCGGCGGTGAGCCGTTCCATCCGTTCCAGCAGGATCGCCGCGTACAGCGACTCCTTTGTGGGGAAATGGCGGCTGACCGTGCCGGTGCCTACGCCCGCCCGGCGGGCGATCTCGTGGATCGGCACCGCCAGACCTTCGGCGGCGAAGACCTCGGCGGCGACCGCCAGCACCCGGGCCCTGTTGCGCCGGGCGTCGGCACGGAGCTCTCTCGCCAACGCGCACTCCTCCATTGCTAAGCGGGACGACCGTCCCGTATAGTCGAAGAAGCGGGACGTACGTCCCGGATTCTATCTCAGGAGGTGTGCGATGGCACGGCGATGGACCGAGGCGGAAGTGTCGGATCAAAGCGGCCGCGTCGCGGTCGTCACAGGCGGTAACACCGGTCTGGGGTTCGTGACGGCCCGGGTGCTCGCCGCGCGTGGGGCGACCGTGGTGCTGGCGTGCCGCAGCGACGAGCGGGCGGCCGGCGCGGCGGAGCGCATCCGGGCCGCCGCCCCGGGCGCGACCGTCGAGACGCTCCGGCTCGACCTGGCCTCGCTGGAGTCGGTGCGGCGTGCCGCCGCCGAGCTGCGCGCCACCCATCCGCGGATCGACCTGCTCGTCAACAACGCCGGTGGCCTGTGGCCGCGCCGGGAGACCACAGTGGACGGCTTCGAGCGGACGCTCGCCACCAACCACCTCGGCCCGTTCGCGTTCACCGGGCTGGTGCTCGACCGGCTGCTCGCGGTCCCCGGCTCGCGCGTCGTGACGGTGAGCAGCATCGGCCACCGGTTCGGCGCCGGCACGTTCAACTTCGACGATCCGCACTTCGCGCGCGGCTGGGTGTACACCGCCCGCGACCGCGCCGCCTACTTCCAGTCGAAGCTCGCCAACCTGCTCTTCACGTACGAGTTGCAACGGCGGCTCGCGGCCGCCGGCGCGCCCACCATCGCCGTGGCCGCGCATCCGGGCAACGCGCGTACGGAGTTCACCCGCGAGCTCGATCCGGTCTCCCGTGCGGTGGCCGGGCGGTGGTTTCGGCCGCTCACGTGGTGGCTGCTTCAGGATCCACGGGTCGGCGCGCTGGCCACGCTGCGGGCCGCCGTCGACCCGGAGGCGCGCGGCGGCGACTTCTTCGGGCCGCCCGGCCGGCTCCAGTTCACCGGACATCCGGTCAAGATCAGGTCCTCACCGCAGTCGTACGAGGTCGCGGCGCAGCGCCGGCTCTGGGAACTCTCCGAAAGATCGACCGGCGTGACGATCGATGTGGGCGAACTGTTGACGAACCAGTGACACATCTGAAACCTTAGACCCCTGGCCCGCAAGAAATCGATGCTTGCGTGCAAGAAGCTAGCAGAAGTGCGCGTTAAACCACACCGCCATGCCGCACGGCTGTCCCGGACCAGCGGCGCTCCACCTCGTCGTTCACCAGCGCAAGGGGACACCATGAGACGGAAACAGCTCAGCTGGCGGCTGATCAGCGGCGTTCTCGCCGCAGGTCTGGTCTACGCCGGGCTCGCGCCCACGCCCGCGATGGCGGCCGGCGGGCCCAACCTGGCCGCCGGGCGCACCGCGTCGGCCAGCGGGTCCAACGGGCAGTACACCGCGGGCAACGTCAACGACGGCAACCCGGCCACCTACTGGGAGAGCCCCGGCAACACGTTTCCCCAGTGGGTACAGATCGACCTCGGCAGCAGCGTGAGCATCGACCAGGTCGTGCTCAAGCTGCCGAGCGGCTGGGAGACCCGCACACAGACACTCAGCGTCCAGGGCAGCACCAACGGCACCAACTTCAGCACCCTCTCCGCGTCGGCGGGACGGATGTTCAACCCGGCGAGCGGCAACGCGGTCACGATCAACTTCACCACGGCGAGCGCCCGGTACGTGCGGGCGAACATCACGGCCAACACCGGCTGGCCGGCCGCGCAGGTCTCCGAGATGGAGATCTACGGCGCCGGGGGCGGCGGCGGAAACCTCGCCACCGGCAAGGTGATGACGGCGAGCAGTGCGCAGGGCGGCTTCGGCGCCAACCTGACCAACGACGGCAACCCGGGCAGCTACTGGGAAAGCACCAACAACGCGTTCCCGCAATGGCTCCAGGTGGACCTCGGCACGGCCGCGAGCGTCAGCCGCGTCGTGCTGAAGCTGCCGACCGGCTGGGGCGCCCGCACCCAGACGCTGGCGGTGCAGGGCGGCACCGAGGCCGGCACCTCCAGCACACTCTCCGCCTCGGCGGGCCGGGCGTTCGACCCGGCCTCGGCCAACACCGTCACGATCGACTTCGCGGCCACGACGGTCCGGTACGTGCGGGTGCACATCACCGCCAACACCGGCTGGCCGGCGGGGCAGATCGCCGAGTTCGAGGTTTACGGGACGACCACCGGCGGCGACACCCAGGCGCCGACCGCGCCGGGCGGCCTCGCCTTCACCCAGCCGGCCGCCGGCCAGATCAGGCTGACCTGGAACGCTTCCACCGACAACGTCGGCGTCACCGGTTACACGATCTTCGCGAACGGTGCCGAGCGGGCGAGCGTGGCGGGCAACGTCCTGACGTACACGGACACCCAGCCGGCGAGCGCGACGGTGGAGTACTTCGTGCGCGCCCGCGACGCGGCCACCAACGAGTCGGCGGACAGCAACCACGTCACCAGGGTCGGTGAGAACCCGCCGGGCGGCACCAACCTTGCCGCGGGCAAGCCGATCGACGCGTCCTCGTTCGTGCACACTTTCGTCGCGACCAACGCCAACGACGGCAACCTCGCGACCTACTGGGAGTCCAACGGCCAGCCGGGGACGCTGACCGTCAAGCTCGGCGCGAACGCGGATGTCACGTCGGTGACCGTCAAGCTCAACCCCGACCCGGCGTGGGGTCCGCGCACACAGACCTTCGAGATCCTCGGCCGGGACCAGGGCGCGACCGGGTACACGTCGCTGAAGGCGAGCGGGACGTACAGCTTCAGCTCGTCGACGAACCAGAACTCGGTGACCGTCCCGGTGACCGGCCGCACCGCCGACGTGCAGCTGCGCTTTACCGCCAACAGCGGCGCGCCCGGTGGGCAGGTCGCCGAGGTACAGGTCGTCGGCACCATGGCGCCCAACCCCGACCTCGTCGTGAGCGCGGGCAGTTGGAGTCCGGCATCGCCGAACGAGGCGAGCGCGATCACCCTCTCGGCCACGGTGCGCAACGACGGCTCGGCGGCCTCCGGCGCGACCTCGGTCAACTTCAACCTCGGTGGCGCGCTGGCCGGCAGCACCCCGGTGGCCGGCCTCGCCGCCGGCGCCTCGGCGACCGTCACGTTCAACGCCGGGACGCGGCCGATGGGCAGCTACAGCTACACCGCGACGGTCGACCCGGCCAACCAGGTCGTCGAGCAGAGCAACGACAACAACAGCTTCACCGCGCCCTCGCCGCTGGTGGTGGCGCAGGCGCCCGGCCCTGACCTCCAGGTCACCGGTATCACCTCGAACCCGCCGAACCCGGCGGTGGGCGCCTCCGTCACGTTCACGGTGACGGTCAACAACCGCGGCACCGCCGCGAGCGGCGCCACCACGGTGACCCGCGTGGTGGCCGGCGGCACGACGCTCAACACGAACACCGCCTCGATCGCCGCCGGCGCGACCGTCAACGTGGCGATCAGCGGCAGCTGGACGGCGACGAGTGGCGGCGCCACCATCAGGGCCACCGCCGACGCGACGAACGCGGTCACCGAGACGAACGAAAACAACAACTCGCTCGCCCGGTCCATAGTGGTCGGTCGCGGTGCCGCTGTTCCGTACACCGAGTACGAGGCCGAGGCCGCCGACTACCAGGGCACGCTGCTGGTCGCCGACCCGCTGCGTACGTTCGGGCACACCAACTTCGCCACCGAGTCGTCGGGGCGGCAGTCGGTGCGGCTCAACAGCACGGGGCAGTTCGTCGAGTTCACCTCGACAAACCAGGCCAACTCGATCGTCGTGCGAAACTCCATCCCGGACTCGCCGGGCGGCGGTGGCATGGAAGCCACCATCAGCCTCTACATCAATGGCACGTTCGCCCAGAAGGTCACGCTGTCGTCGCGCAACAGCTGGCTGTACGGCACGACGGACGACACCGAGGGGCTCTCGAACTCGCCGCAGGCCAACGCCCGCCGGCTCTTCGACGAGTCAAACCTGTTGCTCGGCCAGAGTTATCCGCCGGGCACGAAGTTCAAGCTACAGCGGGACGCCAACGACAGCGCGCAGTTCTACATCATCGACCTGATCGACCTGGAGCAGGTGGCGCCGGCGCTGAGCCAGCCGGCCGGCTGCACCTCGATCACGCAGTACGGCGCGGTGGCCAACGACAACGTCGACGACAGCGCGGCCATCCAGCGGGCCGTCACCGACGACGAAAACGGCGTGATCAGCTGCGTCTGGATCCCGGCCGGCCAATGGCGCCAGGAGCAGAAGATCCTGTCGCCGGACCCGACCCGGGGCCAGTACAACCAGAAGGGCATCCGCAACGCGGTCATCCGTGGCGCGGGCATGTGGCACACGCGGCTCTACACGAACACCGAGCCGCAGAACGTCGTCGGCAACATCAACCACCCGCACGAGGGCAACGTCGGTTTCGACATCGACGACAACACCCAGATCTCGGACCTGGCCATCTTCGGTATGACCACCAACCGGGCCAACCGGGGGCACGGGATCAACGGCCGGCTCGGCAAGAACACGCGGATCAGCAACGTCTGGATCGAACACGTCAACGTCGGCGCCTGGGTCGGCCGCGACTACTCGGACACCCCGGCGTACTGGAACCCGGGCGACGGCCTCGATTTCAGCGGCATGCGGATCCGCAACACATACGCGGACGGCATCAACTTCGCCAACAGCACGCGAAACTCGCGCGTCTTCAACTCGTCGTTCCGTACCACGGGTGACGATTCGCTGGCGGTCTGGTCGAGCACCTTCGTCCGTGACCAGGCGACGGACATCGGGCACGACAACCACTTCACCAACAACACCATCCAGTTGCCGTGGCGGGCGAACGGTATCGCCATCTACGGCGGCTACGGAAACACCGCCGAAAACAACCTGATCTACGACACGATGAACTACCCGGGCATCATGCTGGCGACCGACCACAGCCCGCAGCCATTTTCCGGAACCACGCTGCTCGCCAACAACGGGCTCTACCGCTGTGGCGGCGTCTTCTGGGGTGAGCAGCAGAAGTTTGGCGCCATCACGATATTCGCCCCGGGCCGGGACATCCCCGGCGTCGTCATCCGCGACTCCGAAATCATGGATTCCACGTACGACGGCATCCAGTTCAAGGGCGGCGGTGGCAACATACCGGGCGTGGTGATCACCAACGTGCGGATCGACAAGTCCAACAACGGCGCCGGCATCCTGGCACAAGGCAGCGCACGCGGCAGCGCGACGCTGACCAACGTCACCATCACCAACT
The DNA here is from genome assembly GCF_052068095.1 of Phytohabitans sp. LJ34. Taxonomy (NCBI): domain Bacteria; kingdom Bacillati; phylum Actinomycetota; class Actinomycetes; order Micromonosporales; family Micromonosporaceae; genus Phytohabitans; species Phytohabitans sp. LJ34. The sequence goes on from NZ_JBQHDG010000005.1 coordinate 428,872, forward strand.
CGGCGACCGGACACATCGTCGTCGAGCCGGGTTCGCAGTTCCAGATAACCGGCGGCTAGCCCGTCACGGAGGGTGGCCTGGCCGATGTGGGCGGGCCACCCTTCTTCTTGTCCGGGTGTTTCGGCGACTCCGTCGGCGTCGGCGGGAGCAGCGGTGCGCAAAATCCGGGAATCCGTGGCTCTCCGCCGGCCAACCGAGCAAGCTCGGCCAGGTCCTTGGGCTTCATCGGCTTGCCCTTCACACGCCGGTCGTCCCACTGGCGGCAGAGCCTGGCCGCGGTCTTGTCGGCAGGGCCGGCCGTCGGGCCGCTGGCAGTGGGGCTGGGCGTGGGGGCCGGTCCGCTCGTGGCACCACCACCCGGGCTCGTCCGCGCGGCGGAAGACGGCACCTCGCGCGGCGCGAGGCTCTCCTTCGCGGGCGGGCCGGTGCCGGGCAGGTAGCCGGTCTCGGCGGCCACCGCGACGCCGCCGACGAGCAGCACCGACACGGCCGCCGCGGCGGCGAGCGGCCGGAGCACGTGCCGCCGGCGGGGCGCCGGTGCCGGGCGCTCGACCCGGCCGGCCTCCTCGAACGCGGCGAGGGCCGAGTCGAGCCCGGTCAGCTCCTCCGGCCGGGGCGGGGCGGCGGCCGCGGCCAGCAGGCGGCCCAGCTCCGGGTGCTCGGTGTCCGGCCGGCCGGCGAGCAGCCGCTCGGCCTCGTCCGGCTTGATCCGGCGCCGCCATGGCCGACGAATCACGGCGTCACACCCCCTCGGTCCGCGGCGAATGGAGGTCGAGCGGCGGCCTCGACGCGGCGCGGCGGGCCTGCACCTCGGCGTGCTCGGCGAGCCGGCGCAGGCCCCGCATCGACGCGATCCGTACCGCTCCCGGCCGCTTGCCCAGCACCTGGGCGGTCTGCGCCACGTCGAGCCCGGCCACGACCCGGAGCGTCACGGCCTCGGCCTGCTCCTTGGGCAACGTGGCGATCACACTCAGTGCCCAGTCGGTCTCGGAGTGCTGGATCACCTCGGTGGCCGCATCCGGATAAGTCGCCGGCAGCTCACGCTCCGTCAGGTCGCGAGGCTCCTCCGGGCGCCGCCGGACCCGCCGCCGCTCGTCGATCGCGCGGTTACGGGCGATCGTGAAGAGCCAGACGCGAAACCCGGCCGCCGTGCCCGTGAACCCGCGCAGAGCCCGCGCGGTCTGAAGCCACGTCTCGGAGGCCACGTCTTCGGCCGCGTCGCCTACGATCACCCGCAGATAGCGCAGCAGCGCCGGCTGCTGCGCTCGCCACAGGCAGGCGAAGGCCGCGGAGTCTCCCCGCACCGCACCGGCGAGGGCGCTCTCGAGTTCCTCGTCGTCCAAAGCCCCGATCCCTGTCGCGCTGGTCCGGCCAGCAGGTTACACCCGCTCGCCGTGATCGTGACCAGGGTCGCGGGCCGCACGGTTGAGCCGGGTACACGCAAGGTCATCAGCGCCCTGTTACCGATATCGGGCCGCGAACCGGAAATGTGTACGGACGTCTTCACTCGTTACCCCTTCCTCCGCCGCCTCGGCCCGATCGACCGGTCGCGCCACCTGTACCGGGTCTGTTGGCATCGTCTTTCGGAAGCGCCTGGTGGGCACGTGGGAGGAATCCGCAATGGGGGCACATTGGCCGGGGCGGCTATCGGCCGCGGTCGGAGCGGTGGCGCCCGCCCGGCTGGCACGACGGCCGGCACCAACCCCGGCAGCGTGCCCACCATGGCGTTCGCCTCAGCTCCCGGCAGCTCGGCCGGCGGTGGTGGGACACCCCCCGATTCCCACCGCTTCCGGAACGGGTGCGCCGGGCACGCCCGCCCGGCCCGCTGCGCCGGTCTCCGGTATGGCTGGCGTGGGCTCGGCAGCGGGCGAGGTCGCTCTTCTCGTGGCTCGCTGGCGCTGGAGGCCCCCTCCTCCTCCGCCGGCTCCTCCTCCCGAGAAAAGCGACCAGGGCGCCGGTGGCAGGCCGACCGCATGCCGGCCACCGGCGCCCGTCCGCCGAAACGTCGATGAGTTTTGTCGGTCCCGTCCGTCATAGTCCCCAGAGGGTCGACACCAAGGGGGCAGGACGATGAGCGACACCGGATCCCGATGGCTGCGCGGGCCGCTGCGCCCGTTTCGCTTGGGGCAGTACAGGCTGCTCGCCGGCTCCGTCACGATGTCGCTCTTCGCCGCCGGTGTCTGGCTGATCGCGCTGGTCTGGCAGGTCATCGCGCTCGGCGGCGGTCCCACCGAGCTTTCGCTGGTCTCCGCCGCCGCGGCCGGTGGCATGGTGGCCACCACGCTGCTCGGCGGCGTGCTGGCCGACCGGGTGCCGCAGCGCCGCATCCTGCTCGCGGTCGCCGGCGCGCGCACGGTCGCGATCGCGGTGGTCGCCGCGCTCGCGGTCGGTGATCTGCTTCACCTTTGGCACCTGATCGTGGTGGCCGGCGTGATCGGCCTCGGCAACGGGTTCACCTACCCCGCTTACTCGGCGCTGCTCCCGTCGATCCTGCCGGCCGAAGACCTGATGGCGGCCAACGGCGTCGAGGGCATGCTGCGGCCGACCATCATGCAGGCCGGTGGCCCGGCCGTGGCCAGCGCGCTGATCGCGGCCTCCTCACCTGGCGCGGCGATCGTCATGGTGGCGGTGCTGGAGGCGATCGGCGTGGCGTTCCTGCTGCTCGTCCGCCCGGTGCCGCTGCGCCGCGACAGGTCCGCCGAGCCGGCCCACCCGGTCCGCGCCGCGCTCGTCGACCTCAAGGACGGCTTCGTCTACATGGCCCGCACCCCGTGGCTGCTGGCGACGCTGCTCTTCGCCTCGGCGCTGATCCTGCTGATCATGGGCCCGGTCGAGGTGCTGATCCCGTTCGTCATCAAGGACCGCGCCGGCGGTGGCCCCGGCGACCACGCGATCGTCATGGCGGCGTTCGGCATCGGCGGTGCGATCGGGTCGCTCGGCATGGCGATGTTCAAGATGCCCCGCCGCTACCTCACGGTCATGAACCTCTTCTGGGGCGCCGGCTGCCTCCCGCTGGTGCTGATCGGCCTGATCGCCAACGTCTGGGTGATCGCCGCGGCCGTCTTCGTGGTCGGCATCTGCTTCTCCGCGCCGATGGTCATCTGGGGCACGCTGTTGCAGCGCCGGGTGCCGCCGCACATGCTCGGCCGGGTCTCCAGCCTCGACTTCTTCGTCTCGTTGGTCTTCATGCCGGTGTCGATGGCGCTAGCCGGCCCGGTCAGCAGCGGCATCGGGCTGGGCGTCACGTTCGCGGTCGCCGGCCTGCTGCCCACCGCCTTCGCCGTGGCAGCGATCGTGCTGGCCAGGATGCCGAAGGACGAGCTGGCCCATCCGCTCGACACCGCACCGGCCGACGAGGAGAGCGCCGACGCCGAGGATCCCAGGCAGCTCGTCGGCGCCGCCGCCTAGCCGGCGGCAGCGCGCACGATCAAGCTGGCGCACATGGGCTTCGCCACCAGCGAGGCCCACGTGCGCCAGCTTCAGATCTGCTGTTGTTACCTCGGCAGCCCAACTCAAGCCACCCGCCCGTGAAAGTGTCGGTCAGCGTCCAGGGTCGCCAGGTCATTTGCGGTGAGACGGAGTGCGCTGGCGGCGATGTTTTGCTCGAGGTGGTGCGGGTCGCCGGTGCCGGGGATGGCCAGCACGTGCGGGCCCTGGTACAGCGTCCACGCCAGGCGCACCTGGTGCGGGGTTACGCCGTGGGCGCTGGCGACGGCCCGCACGGCTTCGTCGTGGTCGGTGCCGGCGCCCTCCTCGCGCCGTGCGCCGGCGATCGCGAAGAACGGCACGAAGGCGATGCCGCGCTCGCCGCAGGTACGCAGGAGCGCGTCGTCCTTGCGGTTGTTGTCGAGGGCGTAGCTGTTTTGCACGCACGCCACCGGCGCGATGGCCGCAGCCTCGTCGACGTGGTCGAGGCGCACATTGGACAGTCCCAAGTGGCGGATCAGCCCGGCGTCGCGGAGCTGCGCGAGCGCGCCGAAGCGCTCCGCCACCGAGTCGCGGCCGGGTCGTTTCACGATCCGCAGGTTGACGAGGTCGAGGTGGTCGCGGCCGAGCCGGCGCAGGTTTTCCTCGACCTGCGCGCGCAGCTCGGCCGCCGAGGTCGCGTCGGTGTATGCGCCGGTCACCGGATCGACGCCGGGCCCGACCTTCGTCGCGATGAGCAGATCCTCCGGGTACGGCGAGAGGGCTTCGCGGATCAGTTCGGTGGCGTACCGCGTCGGGCCGCTGCCCACGCGAAGTATGCCGCCGGGCGAGAAGTAGAAGGCGGCCGTGTCGATGTGGTTTACGCCAAGCTCGACCGCCCGCCGGAGCACGCTGACGGCGAGCTCGCGATCCGGGTTGGCGGTGATGCGCATCGAGCCGAAGCCCATCCGGTGGACGGTGCGGCCGGCGAGTGTCCAGGTGCCGGCCGCTGCGGCGGTGATGGGCTGGGAGGGCATCCGCCGAAGGTACCTCGCCGGCGACTGGTGTCAGGGCCGCGGCCCGGCGGCCCTGACACCGCGCTGCCTCTGGGAGTCGGCGGCGGGGTGGGTGGTTCAGTCGGTGCGGCGGCCGTTGCCCGGTGATGCCAACGGCCGCACCGTGCTTTCACGTCCGTGGCTGAGCAGGTAGCCCTCCACGAACCCGGCGTTGTGGTCGGTGGTGCGCTCGTCGATTTCGGACAGCCGGGTGACGAGGAAGTCGGTCAGTGCATTCAGGCGATCCTGAGTGCGATTGTGGAATTCTGCCTGTACTGCGACGACGGTGGACACCGACGCGGTCGCGAGGGTGAAGAGGTTGACGATGGTCGGGACCTCGCCGCCGGTTAGCGCTTCGACGAGGATGTTGACAGTTAGGCACTGGGTGACCGCGACGGTCGCCGCCACGACCGCCGCACGTTTCAGGGTCATAGGCAGACCCTCCTTTGTCCCGCAGGGCTGCATCCGGTCTCCTCCCCGCCGCCGTTTACAACCCCGAGCACGAAGGAGGGACGATAACCCGAGAAGAGACCCGCGCCGTGGAGCCATTGATGTCAACAGATGGTTCTTTCGTCATATGGAAAAGCGGCGTGGTTGCGCTGGTAACGCACATAGACGTTAGTCAAACAATTTCGTGGCCGCCGGGTACACATAGGACCCGCAGACGCGCGCCTCGCCCGCGGGCAGCTGTGGGCACGTCGTCAATGGAGTCGTCCTTAAGTACGGTCGGCGGACCCGACCATGGGCCGTCCCAGACGCGGCCCATGTACCGATGAAAGTGATGCCCTGCGCTCGTCACCATCGATGCTATGAAGGCGATCGTCCAGGAGCGGTACGGCTCACCCGACGACCTCGCGCTGCGCGAGGTGGACAAACCGGCACCCGCCGACGGCGAGGTGCTCGTGCGCGTGCATGCGGCGGCGGTCAACGCGCGCGACTGGCACGTCATGCGCGGCGACCCCTATCTGGCCCGCCTGGCCATGCCCAAAGTCTTCGGCTTCAACGCACCGAAGCGGCGGATCCGGGGCAGCGACGTGGCCGGCCGGGTGGAGGCGGTCGGTAAAGGCGTGACCCGCTTCCGGCCGGGCGACGAGGTGTACGGCGACGTGTGCGACATGGACGGCGCCTTCGCGGAGTACGTGTGCGTGCCGGATGGCCAGGTGGAGCACAAGCCGGCCAACCTGACCTTCGAGCAGGCGGCGGCAGTGCCGATGGCCGGCTGCACAGCGCTGGTCGGGCTGCGCGACGTCGCCCGGGTCACGGCGGGGCAGCGGATCCTGATCAACGGCGCGTCCGGCGGCGTGGGGACGTTCGCCGTGCAGATCGCCAGGGCCTTCGGCGCGGAGGTGACCGCCGTGTGCAGCACGCGCAACGTCGAACTCGTTGAGTCGCTGGGTGCGGACCGCGTGATCGACTACACGAAGGAAGACTTCGCCCAGGACGGGCAGCGGTACCACATGGTCTTCGACCTTGTCGCCAACCGCACGCTGGCCGACCTCCGGCGGGTGCTCACCGCCGATGGTGTGCTCCTGCTTTCCGGCGGCGGTGTGTCGCGCAACGGCCGCCCGCACGTCACGGGACCGATGGGCCTACAGATCAAGGCGCAGGTCGCGGCCCGGTTCGCCCGCCACCGGCTGACTTCCCTGATGGGTATGGCGCCGCGCGCGGAACACCTCGCCACGCTGCGCGAGCTCATCGAGTCGGGCAAGGTCGTGCCGGCCATCGACCGGACGTTCACGCTCGCGGAGGTGCCGGAGGCCATCCGGTACCTGGAGGTGGAGCACGCGCGGGCGAAGGTGGTCATCACCGTCTGAGGCCGCCTTACGGTTTTCCCTCGCCGGCCCGTACGGAAATCAGCACCCGTACGGGCATGGCGCTGCGTCGATTCACGCGGTAGAAACAAGCGTCCCCTTATTCCACGACGTGAACGAAGTGGTCCTGGCGGGAGAGCGCTCTCACCCAGGGCCGCAGCGGAGAGGACGAACCGCATGAAAAGGCACCTGAGACGGGCACTCACGCTCGGCCTCGTACTGGCGACGGCCACCGCGGGCACCGGGACCGCCGCCGTCGCCGCACCATCCACGTCAGCCAGTCCCGCGTCGGTCTTCGGGCCGAACGTCACGATCTTCGACCCGAGCATGCCGATCAGCCAGATCCAGGCCACGCTCGACGCCACGCATGCCGCCCAGGTCAACGCCGAGATGGGCACCAACCGGTACACGTTCCTGTTCAAGCCGGGCACGTACGGCACGGCGGAGCAGCCGCTCCAGGTCAAGGTCGGCTACTACACGGAGATCGCGGGCCTCGGCGCCTCGCCCACCGACGTGGTGATCAACGGCAAGATCGAGGTCTACAACCGCTGCCTGGAGAACGGCGGCACGAGCAACTGCCTCGCGCTGGTCAACTTCTGGCGCACGCTCTCCAACCTCTCGCTCAACATCAACGCACTAGGGCAGGACGGCTGCCGCGCGTCGGCCAACTTCTGGGCCGTCTCCCAGGCCGTGTCCCTGCGCCGCGTGAACATCACCGGCGGCAACCTGTCGCTGATGGACTACTGCACGGCCGGCCCGCAGTACGCCAGCGGCGGCTTCATCGCCGACTCCCGCCTGCCCGCCACCACGAACGGTTCGCAGCAGCAGTGGCTGACCCGCAACAGCGAGGTCGCCGGCTGGTCGAACGCCGTGTGGAACCAGGTCTTCGCGGGCGTGACCGGCGCGCCCGACGACTCGGCGTTCCCCAGCCCGCCGTACACGACGCTGGAGACCACCCCGCTGAGCCGGGAGAAGCCGTTCCTCTTCGTCGACGCGAAGGGCCGATACCAGGTCCGCGTGCCGTCGGCGCACCGCAACACCAGCGGCGTCACCTGGGCCAACGGCCTCACGCCGGGCCGCACGATCCCGCTCTCCGACTTCTACGTGGCGAAGCCGGGCGACTCGGTCCTGAAGATCAACCTGGCGCTGGCGCTCGGCAAGCACTTGCTGCTCACGCCGGGCGTGTACGACATCGCCCGCAGCATCGAGGTGTGGCGCCCCAACACGGTCGTCCTCGGCCTCGGCCACGCCACGCTCACCGCGGTCAACGGCTCGATCCCGCTGGACGTCGCCGACGTGCCCGGCGTGATCGTCGCCGGCGTCACGATCGACGCCGGCCTCAAGGAGTCGCCGGTGCTGCTGCGGGTGGGCCGCAAGCACGGCCTGGGCTTCGACTCGCCGAGCAACCCCACCACGCTCAACGACGTGTACTTCCGGGTCGGCGGCCCGCACGTCGGCAAGACGAACATCGCGCTGGAGGTCAACAGCGACAACGTCCTCATCGACCACACCTGGGTGTGGCGTGGTGACCACGGCGTCGAGGGCTTCACCGACACCGAGCGGTGGAACACCAACACCGGCCGGTACGGCGCCGTCATCAACGGCGACGACGTGACCGCCACGGGCCTGTTCGTCGAGCACTTCCAGCGGTACAACACCGTGTGGAACGGCGAGCGCGGCACGGTGGTCCTCTACCAGAACGAGCTGCCGTACGACCCACCGACACAGGCCGACTGGATGAACGGAAGCGTCGAGGGGTACGCCGGCTACAAGGTCGGCGACAAGGTGAAGACCCACAACCTCTACGGCGCGGGCGTGTACGTCTTCAACCAGAACAACCCGTCGATCCACACCGAGAACGGCTTCGAGGTGCCGCAGCGGCCGGGTGTCAAGCTGCACCACATCATGACCGTCAACCTCAGCGCCGGCACGATCGACCACGTGGTCAACGGTGTGGGCGAGGCGGCCGACACCACGAAGATCGGCGTTCCGGTGTACATCGCGGACTACCCGATCCCGTAGGACACGGTGAATGGTGATCCTCCGGCCCGTGTCACTCTCCGGGCCGGAGGATGACCTCGCTGCCGATCGGGGTGAAGCCGACCGCGAGAAACGCGCGCAACGAGCGGGCGTTGCCGGGCGAGACGGCGGCGAAGACCGGCTCGCCGGGCGGCACCAGCCCGAGCGCGTCGTGCACCAGGCTCCGGCCCCAGCCGCGTCCCTGACCCTCGGACGCCGCCTCGACGCTGATCTCGGTGCGTCCGGCCAAGCCTTCGGAAAGCGTGACGAGGCCCCGCGCGTCGCCGTACACCCGGACGTCGTGCCGCAGCTCCGTCGCGTGCCGTACCCGCGGATGGTCGGCCGCGTCCGGGCGGAGCGGAAGGCTCGCGCCGCCCCGCCCGCGTGCGACGAGCGTGGCGTCGACGACGCCGATCCAGCCGGCTGGTCCGGCCAGCCAGCGCAGGAAATCCGGGCTCATCGACCCGCCGAACCCGTCCGGCCGCTGAGCCAGCACGGCCTCCGGCGGATGCGCGGTGGCTACCAGCGCGTGGCCGGTGAAGGCGACCGAACAGGCCAGGCCACTCGCGAGCGGCGGAAGCACCGTGCAGGCGCCGTCGACCGGCGGAAACTCGCCGTCGGCGGCCGCAAGGAGGTAGGCGAGCAGCGGGTGTGCTGTTCTTTCGTCATCAGCACGCCTTCTTTCGTCATCCAATCGGCTCTTGTCTCCTCTCGCGTCGGGATTTAACGTCATCGCAACACTCCCGCACTCGCAGAATCGAGCCCGTGCTGATGACCTACAGACGCATGCTGGCACTGCCCGTTGTGTTGACATTGTCCGCGACCGCCTGGGCCGCCCCGGCCAGCGCGGGTGCCCGCACCGCCGCCCCGGTCGTGACCCGGGCCGCCCTCGACCCCGCCCTCGTCACCGGCCGCGGCGCGCGGGTCGACTTCCTGGAGCAGGAGGCGGAAAACGCCGTGACGAACGGCGCGGTCATCGGGCCGGACCGCACCGCCTACACCCTTCCCGCGGAGGCCTCCGGCCGCAAGGCGGTGAAGCTGGCGCCCGGCCAGTACGTGGAGTTCACGCTGCCCGCGGCGGCCAACGCCGTCAACGTGCGCTACAGCATCCCGGACGCGCCCAACGGGGGTGGCATCACCGCGCCGCTCGACGTGACGGTCAACGGCAAGGCCAAGAAAACCATGACGCTGACCTCGCAGTACGCGTGGCTGTACAACCAATACCCGTTCACCAACGACCCCAACGCGGACCTGCTGCACCCCGACTGGTGGATCACCGAGTGCTCGTGCGTGCCGGCCGCCACCACGCCAACACCCACGATCACCAAGCCGTTCCGCCCGATGCACTTCTACGACGAGCAGCGGCTGCTGCTCGGCAAGACCTACCGGGCCGGCGACCGGGTGCGGCTCACCGCCCCGGCCGGCACCAACGCCGCGTGGACGGTCATCGACCTGCTCGACTCGCAGCTCGTCGGCCCGCCGCACGTGCGGCTCGTCGCGGCCAACGTGCTGCTCTTCGGCGCCGACCCGACCGGGCGCCGCGAGTCGTCGGACGCATTCGACCGGGCGATCGCCTTCGCCAAGCGGGCCAAGCTCAAGGTCTACATCCCGCCGGGCACGTACCAGGTCAACCGCCACATCATCGTCGACAACGTGACCATCGAGGGCGCGGGCAGCTGGTACACGATCATCAAGGGCAAGGAGGTCGCGCTCCCCGAGCCGGCGCCGGACCTGTCGGTGCACACCGGCGTCGGTTTCTACGGCAGGTACGTGAAGGACGGCGGCAGCAGCAACGTGCATCTGTCCGGCTTCACGATCGAGGGCGACGTGCGCGAGCGGATCGACACCGACCAGGTCAACGGCATCGGCGGCGCGCTGAGCAACTCCACGATCGACGGTCTCTACATCCGCCACACCAAGGTCGGCATGTGGTTCGACGGGCCGATGACGAACACCCGGATCACCAACAACGTGATCGTCGACCAGATCGCCGACGCGCTCAACTTCCACACCGGCGTCACCAACTCGGTCGTGGCCAACAACTTCGTCCGCAACACCGGCGACGACGGCTTGGCCATGTGGGCCGAGAAGACGACGAATGCCAACAACACGTTCGACCACAACACCGTGCAGACGCCGACACTGGCCAACGGCATCGCCATCTACGGCGGCACCGACAACACCGTGTCGAACAACCTCGTCGCCGACCCGATCCGCGAGGGCAGCGGCATACACGCCGGATCGCGCTTCGGCGCCGAGGCGTTCGCCGGCCGGCTGGCCATCACCAACAACACGGTGGTACGCGCCGGCACCTACGAGCTCAACTGGAACATCGGGCTCGGCGCGATCTGGCTCTACGCGCTCGACAAGAGCATCGCCGCCGACGTGCAGGTGACCGGCGACCACTACCTCGACAGCACGTACAACGCGATCATGCTGGTGAGCGACTGGCCGGTGAAGGACCTGTACTCGATCAACGGCGTCAAGTTCAAGAACATCAGGGTCGACGGCACGGGTACATCCGTGGTGAGCGCCCGGGTCGCGGGCAGCGCGTCCTTCGAAAACGTGGACGCCCGCAACGTCGGTGCGGTCGGCGTCAACAACTGCGGCACGTTCCACTTCACGCCGGCCGGCTCCGAGTTCGCGGTGACCGACCTCGGCGGCAACGACGGCGGTGGCGTCACCGGGCCGTGGCTCGCCCCGTGGATGCTGCCCAACACCATCACCTGCGACGACCGTCCACCGGTCGTGCCGCCGGCACCGCCATCCCCCTGGTGACCAGCGGCAGGTAAGACGGGAGGGGTCGCGCTCAATGGCACCGCGCGGCCCCTCCCGTTTTGTTTCATGGGTTGACGTAAATGAGGGTGGGTCGTACCGTACATCGAGCGGTTTAAGTCTCTTGCCACCCCCTCTGACCGGGGCGTCTGCCCGGCCCGGTGCGGTTCGCCACGCCTGTGAAGGGACGTGCCCCATGATCGAACAGCCTCTGCGAAGCCGACGGGACATGTTGCGGATGGCCGGGCTCGCCGGCCTTGGGCTCGGCCTCGCCGCGTGCGGCCGTGGTTTCGGCGGCGGCGGCGACGAGTCCGACGGCGGCGGCGTCCAGCTCAACATGGTCTGGTGGGGCGCGGCCGACCGTGCCCAGAAGACGCAGGCGGCCCTGGACATCTTCCAGCGGCAAAATCCCGGCGTCACCGTCAAGACGGAGTACCAGGACAGCGGCCCGTACAAGGACAAGCTGGCCACCCGCTTCGCGGCGGGCGACCCGCCGGACGTGATGGCGATGCGGATGGACAGCCTCCGCGAGTACGCCGACCGTGGCGCGCTGCTCGACCTCGGCCAGCACGCCGGCGCCGTCGACCTGTCCGGCCTGAGCGACAACGCGAAGGCGCTCGCCGCGGTCGGCGAAAAGACCTACGGGGTGCCCGCCGGCCTCAACGCGATCGGCTTCGTGGTCAACAAGACCATGACCGAGAAGTACGGCGTGAAGATCCCGGACGGCGATACGTGGAGCTGGGACGACCTTGCCGCGTTCGCCCGCGACATCACCAAGGCCAGCGGGCGCAAGGTCTACGGCACGGCATTCGAGCCGGCGACGCTGGCCAACATCATCGTGTACACCCGGCAGCGCGGCGAGGACTTCTACACCGAGGACGGCGCGCTCGGCATCAGCGAGGCCACGGTGGTCGCCTGGTTCGAGCTGGTGGAGAAGATGCGGGCCGAGGGTGGCTTCCCGCCGGCCGGCTTCGTCGAGACCGTGGGTGGTTCGCCCGAGCAGTCGTACCTGGCCAAGGGCTCGATCGCGTCCCAGATCATCCCGACCAACAACTTCCTCGGGTACAACAAGGCGGCGGGCGGCAACCTCGCGCTGCTGCGCATCCCCGGCGAGACGCAGGGGCCGCGGCGGGGCCAGTCCGTCGACTGCCCGCACCTGTGGTCGGTCGCGGCCCAGTCCAAGCACCGCGACGAGGCGCTCAAGCTGCTCAACTTCCTCGTCAACGACGTCGAGGCGGCCAAGGCGACCGGCACGACTCGGGGCGTCCCGCCCAGCACGAAGGTCGCCGACGAGATCAAGCCGGCGCTCAGCCCGGACGACCAGGTGGCCACCGAGTATCTCGGCGCCCTACAGAAGGAGACGCTGCCGCGCTCGTTCACCTACCCGCCGGGCTCCTCGAAGATCGCGTCGAGCCTGCTGAGCATCGCCACGGAGGTGGAGTTCAAGCGGCAGACGGCGCAGCAGGCCGCCAAGGCGTTTCTCGACGCGGGGCGGAAAGCCCTGGGCAAGTGACCACCACGACGCGGGTCACGCTCCCCACCGGCTCGACCGCGCGACCCGCGCCACCGCCGCGGCGGGTCAAGCGACGCAAGGACCGCGCCGGGTACCTCTTCCTGTTGCCCTGGTTCATCGGGATGCTCTTCACGGTCATCCCGTTCTTCGCCTCGCTGTACCTCGCCTTCACCGACTACAACCTGCTCAACGCTCCACAGTGGATCGGCTTGGACAACTTCCGGGAGATGCTCGACGACCCGCTGCTGCGCCAGTCGCTGAAGGTCACCTTCGTCTACACGTTCGTGTCGGTGCCGCTGTCGCTGGTGGTGGCGCTGGGCGTGGCGATGCTGCTCAACCGCGGCGTGCGCGGCCTGCCGGTGTACCGGGCGATCTTCTATCTGCCCTCGCTGCTCGGCGGGAGCGTCGCGGTGGTGCTGCTGTGGCGGTACATCTTCGGCCTCGACGGCATCGTCAACGCGTTTCTCGGCTGGTTTGGCATCGACGGTCCAGGATGGACGTCCGATCCGGACTACGCGCTGACCACGCTGATCATCCTGCATATCTGGACCTTCGGCTCGCCGATGGTGATTTTCCTCGCCGGCCTGCGGCAGATCCCGACGATGTACTACGAGGCGGCCGCCGTGGACGGCGCGTCGAAGTGGCGGCAGTTTCGCTCGGTCACGCTGCCACTGCTGAGCCCGATCATCTTCTTCAACCTGATCCAGTCGCTGATCTCGTCGTTTCAGACCTTCACACAGGGATTCATCATGAGCGGCGGCACCGGCGGGCCGGCCGACTCCACGATGTTCTACAACCTCTACCTGTACCAGCAGGGTTTCTCGCAGTTCAACATGGGCTACGCCGCGGCCATGGCCTGGATGCTGCTGGTCATCATCGCCGCGTTCACCGCGCTCAACTTCCTGGCCGCGAAGTATTGGGTGTTCTATGACAACTAGAAAGCGCTTCGCCCGGCACGTGCTGCTCTGCCTCGCCGGCGTGGTCATGATGTATCCGCTGCTGTGGATGGTCTCCAGCTCGCTCAAGCCAAGCAAGACGGTCTTCACCGACCTGTCGCTGTGGCCGTCCGACTGGGACCTGAGCAACTACCCGCGGGGTTGGGTCGCCCTCGAGCACCCGTTCACCGTGTACATGGTCAACTCGTTCGTAATCGTGGTGTTGAGCATCATCGGCAACCTGATCTCGTGCTCGCTGGCGGCGTACGGCTTCGCCCGGCTCAACTTCACCGGCCGCAAGCTCTTCTTCGCGCTGATGCTCGGCACGATGATGCTCCCCGGCCACGTGCTGCTGGTGCCGCAGTACATCGTGTTCGCCAAGCTCGACTGGATCAACACGTACTACCCGCTGCTCGTGCCGAACTTCCTCGCCACCAACGCGTTCTACATCTTCCTGATGGTGCAGTTCATGCGGTCGCTGCCGCGCGAGCTCGACGACGCCGCGCGGATCGACGGCTGCGGGCCGTTCCGCACGTTCTGGAGCGTGATCATGCCGCTCTGCCTGCCGGCGTTCGCGACGACGGCCATCTTCACGTTCATCTCGGTGTGGAACGAGTTCTTCGGGCCGCTGATCTACCTGACCGACTCGGAGCTGTACACCGTGCCACTGGCGCTGCGGCAGTTCATCGACTCGGAGGGCCAGTCGCAGTGGGGGCAGATGTTCGCGATGTCGTTCCTGTCGCTGGCGCCGGTCATCGGGTTCTTCATCGCCGGCCAGAAGTACCTCGTCAAGGGCATCGCGACGACGGGGCTCAAATGAGGCGCTACGCATTCGTCGGCACCGGGTCGAGGGCGCGGATGTACCTCGGCGCGTTGCTCGACACGCACGCGGACGCCGGGCGGCCGGTGGCGTTCTGCGACACGAACGAGGTGCGGATGGCCTACCACGACCGGCTCGTGCGGCGGGCGCGGCCGGACCTGCGGGTGCCGCACTACGCGGCGGCCGACTTCAAGGCGCTGCTGGCCCGGGAGCGGCCCGACGTGGTGATCGTGACCTCGCCGGACGCCACCCACGCCGGGTACGTCAGCGCGGCGCTGCGCCACGGCGCGGACGTGGTCGTGGAAAAGCCCATGACGACCGACACCGCCGGGCTCGACGAGATCCACGACGCGCTGGCGGCCAGTGACGGCCGGCTGACCGTCACCTTCAACTACCGGTACTCGCCCCGCAACACCTTGGTCCGGCGGCTCGTCGCGGACGGCGCGATCGGCGAGGTCACCTCGGTGGCGTTCGAGTGGTGCCTGGACACCGTGCACGGCGCCGACTACTTCCGCCGGTGGCACCGCGACAAGGCCACGTCGGGCGGGCTGCTGGTGCACAAGGCGAGCCACCACTTCGACCTCGTCAACTGGTGGCTCGCCGACCGCCCGGAGGTCGTCTTCGCCCGCGGCGGGCTGCGCTTCTACGGGGCGGACAACGCCCGGCGCCGGGGCGCGGCCAGTGACCCGTTCGAGTTGGAGATCACCGCCGAGCTGCGCGAGCTCTACAAGGACGGTGAGCACCTGGACGGGTACATCCGGGACCGGGACGTCTTCTCCGGCGGGATCACCATCGAAGACAACCTCAACGTCGTGGTCGGCTACCGGGGTGGCGCCTCGATGTCGTACACGCTGCACGCGCACAGCCCGTGGGAGGGCTACCGGGTGGCCGTCAACGGCACGGCCGGGCGGATCGAGCTGGACGTTGTCGAGCGTGGCCGGCCGCGCAGGTCCCGGGTGATCCTCCAGCGGCATTGGGAGGCGGCCGAGGAGGTGCCGATCCCGTCCGGGCGGGGCGGGCACGGCGGCGGCGACGGGATGCTGCTCGACGACGTCTTCCATGGGCCGAACAGCGACCCGCTGCGCCGGGCGGCCGGCTACGCCGACGGCGCGGCGAGCGTGCTTGTCGGCATCGCGGGCAACGAGTCGCTGCGCACCGGAGAAGCCGTGCGGGTGGCGGAGATCGGCGCGCGATGACCGATCGCAGCTACCGCAACCCCGTGCTGCACGCGGACTGGTCCGATCCCGACGCCGTCCGGGTCGGCGAGGACTTCTACCTTGTCGCGTCGAGCTTTCACCGGGTACCCGGGCTGCCGATCCTGCACAGCCGCGACCTCGTCAACTGGTCGATCGTCGGGCACGGGCTGGCACGGCTGGAGCCCGAGGAGGCGTTTCAGACGCCCCAGCACGGATGCGGCGTGTGGGCGCCGGCCATCCGTCACCACGACGGGCTGTTCTGGATCTTCTACCCAGATCCCGACCGCGGCATCTTCGTCATCACCGCCACCGCGCCCACCGGCCCCTGGAGCCCGCCGCACCTCCTCAAGGCCGGCCGAGGGCTGATCGACCCGTGTCCACTGTGGGACGACGACGGCTCGGCGTACCTGGTGCACGCCTGGGCCAAGAGCCGGGCCGGGTTCAACAACAAGCTCACCTGCCACGAGATGAGCCCGGACGGCACCGTGTTGCTGGACGGCGGGCGCCACGTCGTCGACGGCGACGCGCTGCCCGGCTACCGCACGCTCGAAGGCCCCAAGTTCTACCGCCGGGACGGCTGGTACTGGATCTTCGCGCCGGCCGGCGGGGTCGCCGAGGGATGGCAGTCGGCCTTCCGGTCGCGGCACGTCTTCGGCCCGTACGAGGACCGGATCGTGCTGGCCCAGGGCGACACAGCGGTCAACGGTCCGCACCAGGGCGCCTGGGTGACCACAGTGGACGGGCGGGACTGGTTTCTGCACTTCCAGGACAAGGGGCCGTTCGGGCGGGTCGTGCACCTCCAGCCGATGCGTTGGGTGGACGGCTGGCCGTCGATCGGGTCACCGCCCGGCCAGCCGGTCCCGTTGTGGGAGAAGCCGGCCGGATGGGGCACGCCCACCGCGCCCGCGGCCGGGCCTCCCTTTGGGGCGCAGTGGTTCTGGGCGGCCAACCCCAGACCTGGATGGCGGAGTTTTCGCCCCGGCGGCGGGCTACGGCTCGCCTGCGTGCCCGGCGACACCGACCTGCGCCAGCTGCCCAACCTGCTCGGCCAGCGGCTGCCCGCCGAGCGCTTTCTGGCCACGACGACGCTCCGGCTGACCGGCACCACCCCCGACGCGCGGGCCGGCCTGGCGATCGTCGGCCGCACCTACGCCTGGATCGGCCTCGAACACACGCCGGACGGCCTCATGCTCGTCCACCGCGTGGCCGGTCTGGGCGACGCCGTGCCACCGGCGCCCGTCGACGGCGCGGCGGTCCCGGTGGGAGTCCTGGTCACTCCCGACGCGCGTTGCCAGTTCCTGGCCGGCGAGCCGCTGCGGCCGATTGGGCCGCCGTTTCCCGCGACCGCCGGGCACTGGGTGGGCGCGACCCTCGGGCTGTTCGCCACCGGCGACGGTGGCGCGGTCGACGTTACGCCGCTGGGCATAACATGACCGGCGAGACGATCAGCCTGCGACTGGGCGACCGCCAGGTCGCCGAGTACGCCTGGCAGCCCAGCCTCCCCGCGGCCGTCTCACCGCGCCCGTTCCTGCACCCGGTGCGCACATTGGCGGGCACCGAGGTCACCGAGTCGATGCCCGCGGACCACCTGCACCACCTCGGCGTGAGCGTCGCGGTCGCGGACGTCGGCGGCGCCAACTTCTGGGGCGGCCGCACGTTCGTGCCCGGCCGCGGGCCGGTGCACCTGCCCAACCACGGCACCCAGCGGCACCACCGGTGGACCACGCGCGACGCCGGCAGCATCCGGCACGAGCTGCGGTGGATCGGCCCGGCCGGCGCTGACCTGGTACGCGAGCGGCGCCGCATTGCCGCCCTGCCGCTGGACGGCCGCGCGTGGGCGCTGGACTTCGGCTTCGAGCTCACCAACGTGACCGGCGAGCCGCTCGCGTTCGCCAGTCCGGCCACCAACGGGCGTCCCGGCGCGGGGTACGGCGGCTTCTTCTGGCGGGCGCGGCGTGGCGACCGGCGGGTGCACGTGCTCGGCCCGGACCGCACCGGGGAGCGGCGGCTGCACGGCAAGCGCACCGCGTGGCTGGCGCTGAGCGGCACCAGTACCGACCCGTGGACCTTGATCTTCGTGCCGAGCCGGGCGGACCTCTGGTTCGTGCGCAGCCGCGACTACGCCGGTGTGGGCTCCTCGCTCGCCTGGGACCAGCCGCTCGTCGTCGCCTCGGGCACCGCGCTGCGTCGCCGTATCATCACCGTGGTGGCCGACGGCCGGCTTCGCACGCGCGAGGTCGCCGACCTCGCCGGTGAGGTCACGGCGCTGCACGACGGGTGGCCGCCGTGACCGCCAGTCGCCGGCCCGCCCCAGCCGTCCGGGCCGGCGCGGGGTTGGCGACGAGAGACGGCGAGGTGACGATGGCGGGCGCCGACCAGCCGCACGGCACCGCCACACTGAGCGTGCGCGGGCTCCACGTCGCGCGATACGTGTGGGAGCCCGACCTGCCGCTCGCCATGTCTCCCCGCCCGTACCTGCATCCCGTCCGCACGCTCGGCGGGAGCACCGTCACCGACGCCGCACCCGACTCGCACCGCCACCAGTTCGGCATCAGCATCGCCGCCCCCGACGTGGGCGGCCGAAACTTCTGGGGCGGCCGCACGTTCGTCGCCGGCCACGGCCCGGCCTGGCTCGACAACCACGGCCGCCAGCACCACCAGCGGTGGCTGCGCCACACCAGCGACGAGCTCGTGCACGCGTTGCGGTGGGCGGACGCGCACGGGGCGGCGCTGCTGCACGAGCACCGCACGATCACGTGCCGCCCGGTCAGCGAGACCGCCTGGGCGCTGACCACACACACGCGGCTGACCAACGCGACCGGCGCACCGCTCACCATCCGCAGTCCGGCGGCGCAAGGACGTCCGGGCGCCGGCTACGGCGGCTTCTTCTGGCGCGGCGCGGCGGTGGAGAGCGCGCGCATCCTGAGCCCGGCCGGCGCGGGCGTGCAGCCCGTGCACGGCAGCACCGCGGCCTGGCTCGCGGTCACCGGCACGGCCGCCGGTGCCACCTGGACGGTGCTCTTCACGCCGGGCGACGAGACCACCGCGCGTGACCGTTGGTTCGTCCGGGCTCGCGACTACCTCGGGGTCGGCTCGTCGCTCACCTGGGACGAGCCGCTGGTGCTCGGCCCGGAGGAGACGATCGAGCGCAGCCTCGTCGCGTTCGTCGTAGACGGCGCGCTGACCACGGCTGAGGCCGCCGCCCTCGCCGCCGACGCCCGGCCAGCGACATGACGACTCCGATCCGGCCGAGCAGCCCACGACAGCGCCAAGAGCCGGTCCGGCAGGAAAGCCTGCGCATCATCAACCTCGAGCTCGTCTTCCGGCACATCCTCGCCGCCACCGACCCGATCTCCCGCACCGAGCTCGCGGCCGCCACCGGGCTCACCCGGCCCACTATCACCCGGATCGTCGAAGACCTCCGCGCCGGACAGCTGATCACCGAGACCGGCACCGCACACGACGGGCGCGCCGGCCGGCCGCGGGTGGGGCTCACCCTCTCCGACCGCGGACCCGCCGGCCTCGGCCTCGACATCCGCGCGGACGGCCTGGCCGCGTGCGCCGTCGACCTGACCGGCAACGTGCGCCACCTCGCCTTCGCGCCGTCGCCCTACGCCGGGCGGACCGCGGACGCCGTGCTGGCCGACCTCGCGCGGATGGCCGGCGCCGCCATCGAGGCCATCGCCGCGGAGAGCCTCACCGTCGTCACGGCCACCTTGGCGGTACCCGGACCGGTGGATGCCGGGGTGGTCCGGTCCGCGCCCGCGCTCGGCTGGCGCGATGTCGACGCCGGTGCCCTGCTGCGCGACGCGACGAGCCACCTCGACCTTCCGGTGCGGGTGGAAAACGAGGCCAACCTCGCCGCCCTCGGCGAGCTGTACGCGGGCGGCAACGCGCTCAGCGGCTTCGTGTACGTCTCCGGCGGGCTCGGCATCGGCGCCGGCATCGTCCTCGATGGACAGTTGCTGCGCGGCATGCGCGGCTGGAGCGGCGAGCTGGGGCACGTCACGGTCTACCCGGACGGCAAGCCGTGCCCGTGCGGGGCGCGGGGGTGCCTGCACACGTACGCGAGCCTGGAGGCGATCCTCGGTGGCGAGCCAGTCCCGCCCGGGATCACGCCCGACGCCGCGATCCTCACCCGTGCCGACGCGGGGGAGCCGGCCACCCTCGCCGCGCTCGAAACCGCCGGCACCACGCTCGGGATCGCACTGTCCGATGTGCTCAACATCCTCGACATCGACACGGTGCTGCTCGGCGGCAGCTTCGCCCTCCTGGCGTCCTGGCTGACCGCGAACGCGCGGGCGGAGATCGACCAGCGGGTCCTCACCACCGACTGGGCGCCGGTCACGGTCCGCCCGGCGATCCTCGGTCCCGACGCCGCGGTCATCGGCGCCGCCCTCACCTCGATCGACCAGATCCGCCAGCGCCCCGCGACGTGGCTCCTTCACAAGGCGTCGGTGAGGTAGAAACCCCAGCACAGGGGGTTTGTTTCATCGATTGACATAACGGTCGGGCGTGGCATAGCCTCATCTACGCATCGACTGGGATCGGTGGCTGGGCAACCGCCGTCCCCGGTCTCGTCGCCTGTCCGGGCTCGCGGCGAACTATCACGCAGCCACTCGACGACGGCCGGCGCCACTCTCCCATCGCACGCGCGGCCGTCCCCTGTGCAAGAAGGGATGCGCATGTTCAAACGACTGACGCTGGCCGCCGCCCTGGCTGTCGCGGTGCCGGCGGCGATCGTCGCGGTGTCCGCGCTCCCGGCGAGTGCCGCCACACCGGCGAACGGCGGTGTCTACACGCTCGCCGTCGGAGCGTCCGGCAAGTGCCTGGAGGTCGCGGGCGGCTCGGTGGACAACGGAGCCCTGCTCCAGCAGGCCTCGTGCACCGCCGGCTCGACCCGGCAGCAGTGGCGCGTCACATCGTCGTCGGCCGGCGGGTTCAACCTGGTCAACGTGAACAGCACGCGCTGTGCCGACGTGCCGTCCGCCTCGACCGCTTCCGGTGTGCGGTTGCAGCAGTGGGGCTGCGGTGACGGCACGAAGGTGAACCAGCGGTGGTCCTTCGCCGCTTCGGGCGCCGCGTCCGGCAAATACACCATCGCGAGCGCGGCGAGCGGGCTGTGCGTGAGCGACAAGGACGGCTCGACGGCGGGCAACAACCCGATCGTCCAAGAGGGATGCTCGGACGTCGCGCGGATGCAGTGGCTCTTCAACCAGGTGGGCGGCACGACACCGCCGCCGACCGGAACGCCGACCGTGGCGTCCGACGGCACCGGCACGTACCGCACCGTGCAGGCGGCGATCGACGCGGTCCCGGCCGACAACACCACCCGCCGGGTCATCACCATCAAGGCCGGCACCTACCGCGAGGTCATCCGGGTGCCGTCCAACAAGCCGCTCGTCACGCTTCAGGGTCTCGGCTCCGGACCGTCGAATGTGGTCATCGTCTACCACAACTCCGCCGGCACGCACGGCACGTCCGGCAGCGCCACCGCGTTCGTCGACGGCCGCGACTTCGTCGCGACCAACCTGACCATCTCGAACGACTTCGACGAGAACTCGGCGAGCAGCGGTCACCAGGCCGTGGCGCTCAACCTCAACGCCGACCGGGCCGTCTTCGACAACGTGCGGCTGCTCGGCGACCAGGACACCTTCCTGGTGAACGACGCCACCCGCGCGTATGTCGTGAACTCCTATGTGGAGGGCACCGTCGACTTCATCTTCGGCGGCGGCACGATCGTCTTCGACAACTGCTCCATCTACGAGAAGCGCTCGACGGGCGGGCCGATCACCGCGGCCAGCACCGCCGCCACGAAGACGTACGGGTTCCTGTTCTATCGCTCGAACATCACCGGGGCGACGAACAACACCACCCAGCTCGGCCGCCCGTGGCGCCCGGACGCGCAGGTGCTCTACCGCGAGTCGACGCTCAGCGCGACCATCCGCACCGCCCAGCCCTGGACCGACATGTCCGGCAACCTCTGGCAGAACGCGCGCTTCCTGGAGTACCGGAACACGGGGTCGGGCGCGGGCACGAACGGCAACCGCCCGCAGCTGTCCGACTCCCAGGCCGCCAGCTACACGCCGCAGCGCTATCTCGCCGGCTCCGACGGCTGGAACCCGCTATGACCACACCCTCTCCCGAAAGGACAAGCATGAAACGGAAACTGATCGGCCTGTCCGTGGTCGGCCTGGTCGTGCCGGCCGCGATCGTCGCGGTGTCGGTGCTCCCGGCGAACGCCGCCACGCCGACCAACGGTGGCGTCTACACGCTCGCCGCGGGTGCCTCGGGCCGGTGCCTGGAGGTCACCGGCGGCTCGGCCGACAACGGCGCGTTGCTCCAGCAGGCCTCGTGCAGCGCGGGTTCGACCCGGCAGCAGTGGCGGGTGGTGTCGTCGTCCGCCGGTGGTTTCAACCTGGTGAACGTCAACAGCACCCGCTGTGCGGACGTGCCGTCGGGCTCGTCCACCTCGGGTGTGCAGCTCCAGCAGTGGGGCTGCGGCGACGGCACGAAAGTGAACCAGCGGTGGTCCTTCACCGCCTCGGGCGCGGCATCCGGCAAATACACCGTCAGGAGCGCGGCGAGTGGGCTGTGTGTGAGTGACCCGGGCAGCGCCGCGACCGTGCAGGAGGCGTGCTCCGACGTCGCCCGCATGCAATGGCTCTTCAGCCAGGTCGGCGGCGGGACGCCGGGCGTGCCGTACTCCAACGTGCCGGACGGCTTCGCCCAGGGTGTCACCGGCGGCGCCGGCGGTCAGACGGTGACCGTCACCAACCAGTCTCAGCTCAACCAGTACGTGACCGCGAGCGCCCCGTACGTGATCCGGGTGGCCGGCACCATCAACATCAGTCCGAAGGGGACGGAGCTGCGGGTCGCCTCCAACAAGAGCATCATCGGCGTCGGCACCAGCGGGCACATCGTCGGCGGCGGGTTCTTCCTCGGCGCCGGGGTCAGCAACGTCATCATCCGCAACCTGACGATCCGCGACACGCTCATGCCCGACGACGACCCGGGTGACGACGCGTATGACTACGACGCGATCCAGATGGACACCGCCAACCGGATCTGGATCGACCACAACCGGCTGTCGCGGATGAACGACGGTCTCATCGACAGCCGCAAGGACACCACCAACCTGACCGTCTCGTGGAACCACCTGGTGGACAACAACAAGACCTTCGGCATCGGCTGGACGGAGAACGTAACCGCGCGGATCACCATCCACCACAACTGGTTGCAGAACACGCGCACGCGCAACCCCAGCGCGGACAACATCGCGTACTGCCACCTGTACAACAACTACGTCCAGAACACCTCGTCGTACGGCAACTACATCCGCGGCCTGACAAAGGGCGTCATCGAAAACAGCTACTTCGAAAACAGCCGCAATCCGTACTACGTGGAGGCCGGCGAGCTGGTCAACCGGGGCAACATCCGGGTCAACAGCCCGTGGGACTCCGGCAAGGTGACGTCGAAGGGCGCGGCCTTCAACCCGTCCAGCTTCTACTCGTACACGCTCCACGCCGCCACCGACGTGCCCGCGCTGCTGCGCCAGTACGCCGGGCCACAGGCGAGTATCGGCAACTGATCCGGGCCTGCCGGCCTTCTCTTCCCCACGGGGAAGGCCGGCAGCGCCCCCGAACCTGAGAATGATCTCAGGAAACTTGCTGGCTCTCGGCAATCTTGCTGGGCGCCAGCAAGTTTGTTTGCTAGCTTCGGCAGGGTGAGTGATGCCGGACTGCGGGAGCGGAAGAAGGCGGCGACGCGCGCCGCGTTGAGCGAGGCGGCGATGCGGCTCGCGCAGGAGCGTGGCGTCGAGCACGTGACCGCGGAGGCGATCGCCGAGGCCGCGGGCGTCTCACCGCGCACGTTTCACAACTATTTCGCCAACAAAGAAGAGGCCATCCTGGCCGCGACCTGGGACTTCGTCCGCGATGTCGTGGGCGCGCTGCGAGCCCGGCCGGCAGCGGAGTCGGCACTGGAGGCGATCCGGCATATCGCCGACGACCTGATCGCGGGCAGCGGCACCAGCATCGAGCAGATCGCCGTCCGGATGCGGCTGATGGAGACCAGCCCGTCCCTCACCTCGCGTAACGACGTGCTGCGCGAAGAGGTCGGGCGCATGGTCGTCGAGGCGGTGGCCGAGCGGTCCGGCACCGACCCCGAGCGCGACATCTACCCGCGCCTGCTCGTCGCCAGCCTGCACGCGGCGCTGATCGCCTCCATCGACGTCTGGCGCGCGGGTAAGACCGGGCGCGAACTGACCGACCTGCTGGGCGAGGCGTTCGACCAGCTCGGCGCGGGGCTGCGCGAGCCGCCCCGCTAACACCCACCCAGAGCCCACGAGCCTCGCCACCGACCGGTCGCGGGGTCGAGCACGCACGCCCGAATACAGGGGGGAAAACGACCCATGGCGACCTATCTGTACCGCCTTGCGCGGTTCTCGTACCGGCGCCGAAAGCTGGTCCTGGTGCTGTGGCTGGCGGTGCTGGCCGCCTTCGGCGTCGGTGCCCTCACGCTGTCGGGGCCGACGTCCAGCGCGTTCACCGTCCCCGGCACCGAGTCGCAGAAGGCCATCGACCTGCTGGGCGAGCGGTTTCCGCAGGCGGGTGCGGGCGGCGCGACCGCGCGGGTGGTGTTCGCCGCGCCGTCCGGGGAGACGCTCGCCGACCCGGCCAACAAGACCGCGATCGAGCAGACGGTCGCCGCGCTCAAGGTGGCGCCGCAGGTGGGCGGCGTGTCCGACCCGTACCAGGCGGGCGGCGTCAACCCGGCCGGCACGGTCGCGTACAGCCAGGTGACCTACGCCGTGCAGGGGTTGGACGTCACCGACGCGTCCCGCGACGCGCTCACCGCCGCCGCAGAGCCCGCCCGCGCGGCCGGGCTCACCGTCGAGATGGGCGGTGACGCGCTGAGTCCACCGGTCGGCACCTCGGCGACGGAGGTACTCGGCCTCGTGGTGGCCGCGGTGGTACTGGTGATCACATTCGGGTCGCTCGTCGCCGCCGGGCTGCCGCTGCTCACCGCGATCATCGGGATCGGCATCGGCATCAGCGGCATCTTCGTTGTCAGCGGCTTCGTCGACATGGCCTCGACGACCTCGATCCTCGCGCTGATGCTGGGCCTGGCCGTCGCCATCGACTACGCGCTGTTCATCGTCTCCCGGTACCGGCACGAGCTGGCCACCGGGCGCGAGGGCGAGGAGGCCGCGGGCCGCGCGGTGGGCACGGCCGGTTCCGCCGTGGTTTTCGCCGGACTGACCGTGGTGATCGCGCTTGCCGCGCTCGCCGTCGTGAACATCCCGCTGCTGACCGAGATGGGTCTCGCCGCCGCGTCCACAGTGGTCGTCGCCGTGCTGATCGCGCTGACCCTGCTACCCGCCCTGCTCGGCTTCGCCGGGCGACGGATCATGGGCCGGCGCGGACGCGACCCGGAGACCGCGGGCAACGGCAAGCCCACCGCCGGTACCCGATGGGCCCGCTTCGTCACCCGGCGACCGGCGGCGGTGCTGGTGGCCGCGGTGCTCGCCCTCGGCGTGATCGCGATCCCCGCGCTGAGCCTGCGGCTCGGCCTGCCGGACGACGGCACCGCCGCGCCCGACACCACGCAGCGCAAGGCGTACGACCTGCTCAGCCAGGGCTTCGGGCCAGGGTTCAACGGCCCGCTGACCGTCGTCGTGGACGCGCCGGACGCGCCGGCCGCGGCCGACGAGGCTACGACGGCCATCAAGGCCCTGCCCGACGTGGCCGCCGTCGCGCCGCCGGTGCTCAACCCGGCTGGTGACACCGCCCTGCTGACCGTCATCCCGGCCAGCGCGCCCAGCAGCGCCGCCACCGAGGACCTCGTCACCGCCATCCGCCACACCGACGGCGCGCTCAGCGCGGACCTTTCCGTCACCGGGCAGACGGCGTTGAACATCGACGTTTCCGACAAGATGGGCGGTGCGCTTGTGCCGTACCTCGCGGTGGTGGTCGGCCTCGCGTTCGTGCTGCTCGCGCTCGTGTTCCGCTCGATCGTCGTGCCGCTCAAGGCGACGCTCGGCTTCCTGCTGTCGGTGGTGGCCACGTTCGGCGCGGTCGTGGCTGTCTTCCAGTGGGGGTGGCTGGCCGGGCTCTTCGGCGTCGAGGAGACCGCGCCGATCATGTCGTTGCTGCCCGTGCTGCTGGTCGGCATCGTCTTCGGCCTCGCGATGGACTACCAGGTCTTCCTGGTCACCCGGATGCGCGAGGAGTACGTGCACGGCGCCAAACCCACCGAGGCGGTGGTCACCGGCTTCGGCCACGGCGCGCGCGTCGTGACCGCGGCGGCGATCATCATGATCAGTGTCTTCGCCGGCTTCATCCTCTCCCACGAGGCGCTGATCAAATCGATCGGCTTCGCGCTCTCGGTGGCGATCCTCTTCGACGCGTTCGTCGTGCGTATGACGATCGTTCCCGCGGTGATGACCCTGCTCGGACGGTCTGCGTGGTGGCTGCCGCGCTGGCTCGACCGCCTCATGCCCAATGTGGACGTCGAGGGCGAGAAGCTCCGCCACGAGCTCGCCGAGCCGGCCCCCGACTCCGCACAGGTGGCCGCTCTGAGATAGACGGCACTTCTTGAAAGGTGCTCTCGGCGTCGCGCGGGTGGCGGGTCTCGGGTTATGGTGGGTGCTACGCCGCCATCGGCGTAGCACCGGTCGAGAGGCGCTGCAACGGGCCTTTGAGCCCGCCACGCTCGACATGGTTGCCAGGTTTGAAGGGCGCCTCCTACAGAGGAGGTGTCCTCTTCCTATGTCTGTGTCCATCCAAAAGCTGAACGGTGTCGAGTTCGCTGTTCGCGACCTCTCGCTGGCCGACTTCGGCCGGCATCAGATGCGGCTGGCCGAGCAGGAGATGCCGGGCCTGATGGCGATCCGGCGGGAGTTCGCCGACCAGCAGCCGCTGCGTGGCGCACGGGTCGCGGGCTCGCTGCACATGACCATCCAGACCGCGGTGCTGATCGAGACGCTGGTCGCCCTTGGCGCGCAGGTGCGCTGGGTGTCCTGCAACATCTTCTCCACCCAGGACGAGGCGGCGGCCGCGGTCGTCGTCGGTCCGGAGGGGACGATCGAGGCGCCGTCGGGTACCCCGGTGTTCGCCTGGAAGGGCGAGACGCTGGAGGAGTACTGGTGGTGCACGATGCAGCTGTTCGACTTCGGCGACGGCCAGGGGCCGAACATGATCGTCGACGACGGCGGTGACGTGACGCTGCTGGTGCACAAGGGCGTCGAGTTCGAGACGGCCGGCGCGGTGCCGGAGGCCCAGGCGGACGACCACGAAGAGTACCGGCTGATCCTCGAGTCGCTGCGGGGCAGCTTCGCGGCCGACACCAAGCGGTTCACCCGGCTCGCGGCGGGCATCCGCGGTGTCTCCGAGGAGACCACCAACGGCGTCGCCCGGCTCTACCGGCTGGCCCGCGAAGGGCGCCTGCTCTTCCCGGCGATCAACGTGAACGACTCGGTGACGAAGTCGAAGTTCGACAACAAGTACGGCATCCGGCACTCCCTCGTCGACGGCCTCAACCGCGCCACCGACGTGATGCTCGGCGGCAAGCTCGCGGTGGTCTGCGGCTTCGGCGACGTCGGCAAGGGCGCGGTCGAGTCGCTGCGCGGCCAGGGCGCACGGGTCGTGGTCACCGAGATCGACCCGATCTGCGCGCTTCAGGCGGCGATGGAGGGCCTCCAGGTCGTGGAGCTCGAAGACGTGGTCGAGCAGGCCGACATCTTCATCACCACGACCGGCGGCACCGACATCATCATGGCCGACCAGATGGCCCGGATGAAGCACAACGCGATCGTCGCCAACGTCGGTCACTTCGACACCGAGATCGACATGGCCGGGCTGGCGCGCGTGCCCGGCATCGTGAAGACCGAGGTGAAGCCGCAGGTGCACGAGTGGCTCTTCCCGGACGGGCACGCGATTCTCGTGCTCTCCGAGGGCCGCCTGATGAACCTCGGCAACGCGACCGGTCACCCGAGCTTCGTGATGTCCAACTCGTTCACGAACCAGACGATCGCCCAGATCGAGCTGTTCACCAAGCCGGGCGAGTACGAGACCAAGGTGTACACGCTGCCGAAGCACCTCGACGAGAAGGTGGCGCGGCTGCACCTCGACGCGCTTGGCGTGCGGCTGACCACCCTCACGAAGAAGCAGGCGGAGTACCTCGGCGTGGATGTCGAGGGGCCGTACAAGGCCGACCACTACCGCTACTGACCACGAAGTCGCCCCGGGCGGTCCTCACAACCGCCCGGGGCGGCGTGGAGAGGCGTTCGTCGCACGCCGGAAGCGGGTATGGCCTACAGGTGACACATCGGCGCGGTGCACTGGGCCGTGTGATGTACGCGACCGCGATCCTACCGCCCGCATCCCAGAGCGCTCGCGGGATGCCGTGGGCGCAGGCGCGGGCGGTGGCCGCCACCGCACCGGCCGCCTTGGGCGCTGAGCGGGTCCCGCTCGGTGCGGCCGCCGGGCGGGTCCTCGCCGCCCCCGTGCGGGCACTGGTCGCCGCGCCCGCATTCGACACGGCCGCCATGGACGGGTTCGCGGTGGCCGGGTGCGGCCCGTGGCGGATCGCCGGCCGGGTGCTGGCCGGGCGTCCGGGCTGGCCGGGTGTGCTCGCCGCCGGCGAGGCGGTCGAGATCGCCACCGGCGCGATCGTGCCGGACGGGGCCGAAGCCGTGCTGCCGTACGAGATCTGCCATGTCGACGGCGGCCTGGTGAGCGGCGCGCGTGAAGCCAAGGACCACATCCGGCGGGCCGGTGAGGACGCCCACGCCGGTGACGAGGTGGTGCCCGCCGGCCGGATCGCGACGGCCGCCGTGCTCGGCGCGGCCGCGCAGGCCGGCGCCGACGAGCTGACGGTCCACCGCCGGCCCGCGGTCGCGGTGCTGGTCACCGGTGACGAGGTGGTGACCCGGGGCATACCGGGCGCCGGGCAGGTGCGCGACGCGCTGAGCCCGATCGTGGCCGCCATCGCCGGGCGGGCGGGCGGCGAGCCGGTCGAGGACCACTTCCTGCGGGACGACGCCGACCTCCTCCGGACCGCGATCGAGAGCGCCACGGCCGACGTGGTCGTGGTGACCGGGTCGTCCTCGGCCGGCGCCGCCGACCACCTGCCCACGGTGCTCGCCGGCCTCGGCGCGCGCTGGCTCGTCAACGGGGTCCGCTGCCGCCCTGGCCATCCGCAGGCGCTGGCCGTGACCGCCGCCGGCCGGTGGGTCGTCGGGCTGCCCGGAAACCCCTTCGCCGGCCTGGTCGCCGGGTTGACCCTCCTCGAACCGGTGGTGGCCGCGCTGGCCGGCCGGATGCTGGCAACGCCGGTGACGCTGCCCGTGGTGGGCGCCGCCAGCCCGTACCCGGAGGGCGTGCGACTGGCGCCCGTGGAGATCGGCGACGGGCAGGCGCGGATCGTGCCGGGCGCCCGGTCCGGCAGCCTCCGCGCCGCCGCGACCGCGGACGCGCTCGCCGTGCTGCACCCGCACTGGTCGACCGGAAAGGCCGCCGCCCTGCTCACGCTGCCCTGAGCTCCGCGCGTCCAGTTCTTGTC
Organism: Phytohabitans sp. LJ34; assembly: GCF_052068095.1. Lineage (NCBI taxonomy): Bacteria > Bacillati > Actinomycetota > Actinomycetes > Micromonosporales > Micromonosporaceae > Phytohabitans > Phytohabitans sp. LJ34. The sequence continues at coordinate 457,967 of NZ_JBQHDG010000005.1, forward strand.
GAGAATCCGTCCAGCCCTGCCCCACAAAGTCTTCGGCAAAGGCTCATGGGGACCACACGACAGGGAGTGGGATGAGAGCACGGGTAGTCCGGGTGTTGGTCGCCGCGCTGGTCGCGGTCGCGGTGGTGGTGCCGGGCACGGTCCGGCCGGCTCAGGCAGACACCGCCGACGAGATCAACAAGTACCTGGACATCGCGAACAAGGCCGTCACTCTGGTCAAGAGCATCCTTGGTGGCGGTGCCTCGGACGCCGCGATCAAGAGCGCGGTGCAGCAGATCATCGCCGCGGTGGAGGGCGCGAAGACGCAGATCATCGCGCATGTGGACGCGCTAGCCGCGGCCGAGGTGCAGGGGTGCGTACGCCACCACGTCATCGAGTTCGCCGACATCGACCGGTTCGACAACCAGACAGTGCTTCAGCTGTGGGCGCAGGACGCGACCGGGTGCGCGACGCTGGCCAGCAGCGTGCTGCGCGCGGTCTCGGACAAGGCTGCGGCAGACAACCTCGCGGCGGTCGTCAACATCATCGGCCCGATCGCGATGGCCGCGCGGGCCAGGGCGGGCTTCCAGACGTTCGGCCTGACGAGCGAGCTGCGCAGCGCCAACCAGGTCGCCATACAGACCCTGGCACCACGGTGCGTGGAAGGGTGGGCATGGTTCGAAAACGACATCCCGTTCTGGGAGATCTACTGTGCCGCCTACAACGGTGATGTCGCGGACATGTACTTCCCGGGCCCACCGGGAGACAGGCCGGCGGCCGAGGCACGCGCGACACAACGGACGTTCCGCGCGCTGGCCATGAACGCCGTCCCGCTGTACAGCATCTAGAAGGACCGCCAGCGGTTTGGGCTACCGACGGATATCGCGGTAGCCCAAACCTCTATTTCAGGGCGCCCGTCAGCGCTTCGAGACGGGCCCGGACCTTGGCCGCCTCGAAGGATTCGAGATCGGTGTAGAGGGCGAGCGCCTCGTCGTACCGCACCCGCGCCCGCCTCGGGTCGTCGAGTGCCTCGTGGGCGTGGCCCAGGCCGGCGAGGGCACGGGCCTGCTGATCCACCGCGCCGATGTCGAGCGTGATGGCGAGCGCGGTGGCGTGGTGGTCGAGGGCGTCGCCCGGTCGCCCGCCGGCGTGCGCCGCCTCGCCGAGGCCGTTGAGAACCCACGCCTGGCCCTCCCGGTCACCGATCCGGCGAAACAGCGCGAGCGCCTGTTCGAAGTACCCGGTGGCCCGGCCCGGCAGCCCGATGCGGGTGTACGCGATGCCCAGGTTGTCGAGTGAGCTCGCCTCGCCGGAGTGGTCGCCGAGCTGCCGAAACAGCGCCACCGCCTGCCGGTGGTGCTCGGCGGCCTCCCGGTCCCGGCCGAGCCGCTGCTCGACGAGGCCGAGGTTGTTGAGCGCGGCGGCCTCGCCCGAGCCGTCTCCCGACTGCCGGGCCAGGGTGGCCGCCTCCTCGTGGTGGCGAGCGGCTTCGGTGTGCCGGCCCACGAGCGTCTCGATGATCGCCAGGTTGTTCAACGCGCGGCCTTCGCCGGAGCCGTCGCCCGCCTGCCGGAAGAGGACGATGGCCTGCTGGTGGTGCTCGGCCGCCGAGGCGTACGCGCCCTGCCGTTGCTCGACCGTGCCGAGTGCGGTCAGCGCGACGGCCTGGCCGGTGGTGTCGTCGGCCTTCGCGAAGAGGGCGGCGGCCCGCTCGAAACGTTCCTCGGCCGCGTCGTAGCGCCCTAGTTTCAGGTGCACGGCGCCGACGCCGCGTACCGCGTGTGCCTGGCCGGCCAGGTCACCGGCCCGCCGGGCAGCCACCCAGGCGGCGTCGTGCAGCGCCATGGCGTCCGTGTAGTGGCCGCCGTCGAGGTAGCGGAAGAGCGTGGTGGAGAGCCGGACCGGGTACGTCGAGCCGGGCGGGGCACCGCGTGCGGTCGCGACGAGGGAGGCCCGCTCGGCGTCCAGCCAGGCCCGAGCGGTGGCGGCGCTGGACAGATCCGGGCTCGGCGTGGCGGGCCGCGGCACGCGGGGACGGCGGTGGGCCTCCGCGGGGTACAGCTGGTCCATCGCGGTCATGGCGTTGGCGAGGTAGTAAGCCAACAGCCGATCGACCGCGGCCGCCCGCGCCTGCTCGGTGTCCTGTGTGGACGCGATTGTCGCCGCGTACGCGCGCAGGAGGTCGTGCATCCCGTACCGGCCGGCGGTGGTGGCGTCCACGAGGTGCGCGCGGGTGAGCACGCCCAGCGCCCGGTAGGCGCCCGCGAGGTCCGTGCTGGCGAGGGCGGCGACGGCGTACACATCGGTGTCCGCGCCGGGGTGCAGGCCGAGCAGCCGGAACGTGCGCGCGGCGTCGCGTGGCAGGTGCTGCACCGACCAGGAGAACACCGTCGCCACGGTCGCCCGCGGGTCACCGCCGGCGTCCAGCAGGGATAGCCGCTGCTGCCGCTCGGCCAGCTCGCCGGCGAGGTCGGCCAGCGGCGTCGCGGGACGCGAGATCGCCAGCTCGGCGGCGACCCGCAACGCCAGTGGCAGACGGGCGCAGCGGCCGACGAGGGCGGCCGTCGCCGCGGGCTCGGCGCCGGCGCGGTCGCCGATCAGCCGGTGGAGCAGCGCGTACGCGTCGGCCGGTGGGAGCAGGTCGAGATCGAGCCGGTGCGCGCCGTCCCGGGCGACGAGGCCGGCCAGGCTGTCCCTGCTCGTGATCACTACAGCGCACCCGCCCGTGCCCGGCAGCAGCGGGCGGACCTGCTCGGCCGAGGAGGCGTTGTCGAGCAGGATCAGCATCCGCCGGCCGTCAACCGCCGTGCGGTAACGCGCCGCCCGCTCCTCCAGGTCGAGCGGGATGTCCGGACCGGGCACGCCGAGCGCGGCCAGGAACCGGGCGAGCGCGTCGGCGGCGGTCATCGGCCGATCCGGGTCGTACCCGCGCAGGTTGACATAGAGCTGCCCGTCGGGAAACCGGCCGCGGACCTGGTGGGCCCAGTGGATCGCGAGCGCGGTCTTGCCGACGCCGGCCGTACCCGAGACGGCGGAGAGCACCACGGCGGCCCCGGCAGGTGCGGCGAGGAGCGTATCGAGCCGCGCGAGCTCGTCGCCGCGACCGGTGAACGCGGCGACGTCGGCGGGCAGCTGTGCCGGCACCTGCGGGCTCGCGGCGGCGGCCGAAGCCTCGCCGCGCAGGATCGCCCGGTGCACCTCCTGGAGCTCCGGTCCCGGGTCGGCGCCGAGCTCTTCGGCCAGGTGCACGCGGGTGGCGGCGTACCGGTCGAGGGCCTCCGCGCCCCGCCCCGCCGCGGCCAGCGCCCGCATCAACACCGCGGCCAGCGGCTCGACCAGCGGGTGCTCGGCCAGCTCGCCGGTCACCCGGTCGATCACCGCCGGCGCGTTGCCCACCGCCAGCTCGGCCCTGGCCCAGGCGAGCACCGCGGATAGGCGCAGCTGCTGCCACACGTGGCGGGTGTGCTCCACCCACTGCCCGGACAGCCCGGCCAGCGGCTCGCCACGCCACAGCCCCAATGCCTCGCGCAGCAGCCCGACCCGGTCGGTATCCGAACGCTCGGGTGCCGCCGCCCGCTCGACGAGCCGGCCGAAGCGGTGCAGGTCGACGCGTTCCGGAGGCAGCTCCAGCACGTATCCGTCGCCGCGCCGCGCGACCACGACATCGCCGGCGGCCTGACCGAGCAGCCGGCGGATCCGGTTGATGTGCGTCTGCACCAGCTGGCGCGCCCGTGGCGGCGCCGCCGATCCCCACACCCGCCCGATCAGGGACTCCACCGGCACCAGCCGGCCCGCGTCGACCGCCAGCGCTGCCAGCACCACCGCCTGCTGCGGCCGCCCCCCGGCCAATCGCCGGCCGCCCGCGTGCACCTCGACAGGACCGAGCAAGCTCAGCTCCACGACCAACCCCCAGGACTTTGGTCGATTCCCGTTCGTCAATTTATCCCGGGGGGCCCGACCTAGGCTGTCGGGTCTGCGGCAAGCTCGCCGGTGCGCCGGAGCTTCTGCCACTTGTGGATGGCCGCCGGAGAGCGCGCTCGCGGCGGAGTGGAGGAGCACCACCTACATGATCTGGCGGTGCTGTACCGGCAGTGCCCCTCACATCCCCGTCACAACGGCGGGGAGACGTCCCGCCGTTCCTCGACCCGCCGATACTCCGCCGGCTCCTCGGCGACCACCGTCCGCCGGCGGTTGCCCCAGATCGTCATCGTCAGGATCAGGCCGAGCACGCCGGCACCCATCAGGATCCAGCCGACGACGTCGATGTCGATGCCGGCCACGCTGGCGTCGACCGCGAACGTGAGGATCGCGCCGACCGCGATCAGGAAAACGCACGCACCGATACCCATGAGGGGCCTCCTTGGTTTTGGGGGACAACCTCGCAGTACCCAGCGCTTCGACCACCGAACCCGCGAGCCTCAGCCGAGCGCCGCGATGATCGGGTCGATGACGTCGAGCGCCTCGAACGCGGCGCGGCTGAGCTTGCCGTCCCGTCGGAGTTCGGCGAGTCGCTCGTCCAGGTCGTGCAGCTTTTCGGTGGCTCCTTCGCTTCGTCCGTTCTGCACCGATTCGGCGATCGAGGCGGCCTTGCGCTGCAACTCCCGGCCCTCTTTCCGGCCGAGGTCACCGCTGTCCACAAGCCGCTGGACCGTGGTCGCGAAGGCGGCGAGGCGGTCGACGGGGCCGGCCGGTGATGTGCGGGAGGCGCTCGGCGAGCTCGCCGTGGCGCTGGGCTCGACGCTCGTCGGGGCCGGCGTCGGCTCCGCGGGTTGAGTAGCCGCGGGCGGGTCCACGGCCGGTGCGGCGGCGGGCGGCCGATCCGGATCACCGCCGGGGAGCAGCAGCACCACAGCTACCACGGTGAGCACGATCAGCGCCCCGGACACCGCCGCGATCCACCACCGGCGCAGCCACGCCTCGGCGGTGGGCCAGGCCAGCAACCAGGCGGGCAGGTCGTGCGGCATCCGGTGCCGGCCCGCCGGCCGTTGGGGCGCCACAATGACCCTGGCGACCACCGCCGTCGCGGGCTCCGCGGGTGCCGGCGCGGCGCGGATGGCGGCCAGCTCTTCGCGGACCTCGGTGGCGGTGGCCGGGCGGCCGGCCGGATCCTTGGCCAGCAGCCGCCCGATCAGGTCGTCGACCTCCGGGGGTACGTCGTCGCGCACGGACCGTACCGTCGCGGGTGCCCTGTTCAGGTGATGGTGCATGACCGCGATCGCGGTCTCGCCGAGGAACGGCGGCCGGCCGGTCAGCATCGCGTACAGCACACAGCCGAGCGAGTACAGGTCTGTGCGCGCGTCGACCCCGTCCCCGGTGGCCTGCTCCGGCGCCATGTACTCGCACGTGCCGACCGCCTGGCTGTGCGAGGTGAGCGCGGCGTCGCCGTCCCGCGCCTGTAGCCGGGCGATGCCGAAGTCGCACACCTTCACGGTGCCGGAGTGGCTGACGATCAGGTTGCCGGGCTTGATGTCGCGGTGGATGACGCCCGCTTCGTGTGCGGCCGCGAGCGCGGCACCGACCTGCTCGGCGATCGACAGGGCCTGGTCGACCGGCAGCCGCCCGCCGCCCGTCAGCAGCTGCGCCACGGTGTGGCCCTCGACGAGCTCCATGGCCAGAAACCCGGCGCCGAGGTCGTGACTGGCGACGATGTTCGGGTGCTCCAGCCGGGCCACGGTCTCGGCCTCCCGGCGCAGCCGCTCCAGCGCCACCGGCCGGGCCGCCTGCTCGCGGTCCAGGATCTTCACGGCTACCGGCACACCGGTGTCGAGGTCGACGGCGCGCCAGACGGTCGCGGTCCCGCCGCGGCCTACTTCTTCCTCCAGCCGGTACCGGTCGCCGATGATGCGGTCCCCCATGCGTCGCGGTCCCTCCGTGCGATTGGCGATAGACGGGGTACGGCCGGTGCCCTCCGGAGCTGGGCACCGGCCGTATCACCCCGGTGGGGGTGGCTGGCTAGCTGACGCTGGCGAACCAGTCCTGCACGACGGGGATGTCGACGCGCTGGTAACCGCCGAGGTAGCGGCAGTTCTGGGTGTAGCCGTAGCTGGTGACCGCGACCAGGTAGCCGTCCAGGAACACCGGGCCGCCGGAGTCGCCGAAGCAGGTGCCGCCGCCTCCGCGGGTGTCGTTGACCGTGCCGTTGAGCTGGAGGATCTGCGGAGTCAGCTTCTGGCCGGGCGAGGTCGTGTAGCGCCGGATCAGCGGGTAGCTCATCGGCTGCGGCTTCTGCGGACCCGACTCCGGCTTGCGGACCTCGGTGCCGTACCCGACCACGTCGAAGAGGGTGCTGTTGAGGGCCGGCTGCGCGACCTGGTCCAGGTACCCCTCGGGAGCGATCGTGGCGGGTGCGATACCGGTGACCGGCTTGTCCAGCACCACGACGCCGAAGTCGTTCCAGTTGCGGAGGTCGGTGAAGTCCGAGTACTCCGGGTGGGTCAGCGCGGTGCCGGCGAGATACCCGGCAGCGGTGATCTCGGCGGAGGTGTAGCCGGCGCTCGGGTCGGCCGCGACCGGGAACGGGCTGGGCGGCGCCTCGGCGATCACCGAGTCGAACGTCACGAGGGTCTTGCCCAGCGTGCCGTCGGTGCAGTGCGCGGCGGTGGCCAGCACGGTCGGCGTGACGAGCGTCGCGGAGCACCGGAAGCGGCCCTCGGCGCTGTAGAACAGGATCAACCCGACATTGGGGTGCCGGTTTCCGTCCGGCTCCCCTCCGGTGATGGCGGCGGCGGGCTGTGCGGTGGCGACCAGGGTGGCGCCGGTGAGGGCGAGGGCGGCCAGGGTGCGCCGGATATTACGCATATGGAACGGTCCTCTCGGTGGAGAGCTTGCTGCCACTCGGAGAAGCGAACCGGCGCCACCAGGCGTTACGCCCTACCCCGACAACGCGTCACGTCGCTAGCGGACACCTATGTCCGTGGCGAAAATGCGCCCCCATGGGGGCCAAAACTCGCCACGGACCTCAACGGATCGCCGTTCGCAGGTCAGTGGGGCGACTGGGAGGCTGGGGCAAGGCTGTCGCGGCGGTTGGCGGCCATGCTCGTCACGGTTACTGTCGCGAGGGTGACGAGGATGACACCCAGCGACAGCGGGGTCGGCACCTCGGGCACCTGGTCCCAGACGCCGTGCGCCCAGTGCAGCACCAGCTTGACCCCGATGAATGCGAGGATCAGGCCGAGGCCGTAGTTGAGGTGACGCAGCCGCGCGAGGACGTTGCGCAGCACGAAGTACAGGGCGCGGAGGCCGAGCAGCGCGAACGCGTTGGTGACGAACACCAGGTACGGGTCCTCGGTCACGCCGTACACGGCGGGGACGGAGTCGACCGCGAAGACCACGTCGGTCATGAACACCGCGGCGACGACCAGCGCCATCGGCGTCAGCGCCCGGCGGCCGGCGACGCGGACGGTCAGCTTGGACCCGTGGTAGTCGGAGGTGACCGGCATCAGCCGGCGGAGCAGGCGCACCGCGCGCATCTTGTCGATGTCGATCTCGTGGTCGGCGCCCCGGACCGCGTCGCGGATCACCTTCACCGCCGTCACGAGCAGCACCGCACCGAAGAGCAGGAACGCCCACGCCCCGCTGGCGATCACCGCGGCGCCGGCGGCGATGAAGATGCCGCGCAGCACGAGGGCGCCGACGATTCCGTACAGCAGGACCCGCTGGGCGAGCGCCGGCGGCACCGCGAACGACGCCAGCAGCAGCATGAACACGAACAGGTTGTCGACCGACAGCGACTTTTCCACCACGTATCCGGTGAAGAACTCGACGGCCGGTGTGCCGCCGTAGGCCCACCAGACCACCACACCGAAGACGGCCGGAAGTGCGAGATAGAACACTGTCCAGCCGACGGCCTCGCGCATCGGCACGTCGTGCGGGCGCCTCGTCACGGCGAAATCCAGCGCCAGCAGCACAACCAGGACCGCGATGGTCACCGCCCACAGCAGCGGCGACCCGATCGATTCCAGCACTCGCCAATCCCTCCCTCGGACACACGGCAACGTCCGAGGTCTCCCTCACCCGCCAGGCGCTGGCGGGTGCTCGCTCCGGGGGCGGTATTGCAAAGCCCGTACTGACCGGAACGATCTTGGCGAAGTACTCCCCTCCTGGTCAGGATATGGGCGGGACCTGAAAGCTCGCTGGGAATCGGCTCAGATGATCGACATATGGACGTGGTCCTTGTGGTCCTGCGGCCCGCTGTAGCTCTTCCAACCGGTGGCCGGGAACCAGATCTGTCGATACCAGATGACGTAGAGGACGCCGAGCCGGTCGGCGTTGCGCACAAGGAACGCGGTCAGGTTGTTGCCGTATAGCCGCATGTCGTCGTTGTGCGCGTTGGAGAAACCGCTGCCCTGAAGTGACCAGTCACACGCGCGGCCCTTGGGATGCTCGAACGGTCCACCCGGCCGGTAGCACCCGACGAACCGGCGGAAGCCCGCCTTACGGACCTCCGTATACGCGTTGAGTGTGCGTGGCGTGATGCAGCCCGAGGTGGTCGGGTCGTTGACGCTGCACGACTCGTCCGGCCACGAGCCGTCCGAGGCGCGCGGCGCGGCCTTGGCCACCGGTGAGGTGGCGGAGACGAAACCGCCGGTCAGCTTGGTGCCGCCGACTAGGGCGAGGGCCTTTTCCGCCTCGGTCTTCTGCCGCGCGATGACCGCCAGCTGGCGCTGCTCCTCGGCGACCTCGGCGTCGAGCGCCTTCTTGGCCTGTGCTGCCTTGTCGCGTGCGGCGTTGAGGTCGGCGAGCTTTCGGTCGTTGACCATGTTGATCTCGGTGAGCATGGATGCCCGCTCGACGAACTGGTCGCGGGAGCTGGTGTCGAGCAGCGCCGACACCGCGGTGAGCTTGCCTGTGCGGTAGGAGGTGGCGGCCATCTCGCCGATCTGCGGCGCGAGTTCGTTCAACCGCTCGTTGGCCTTGCGTAGCTCCAGGCTGAGCTGGAGCTGCTTGGCCCGCGACTTGTTGAGCGCGGCCTTGGCCTGCGCGTGCCGCTTGCCGGTGGCGGTCAGGACGTCGCCGAGGAGCGCTGGTCCGCTCTCGTTCGGCACGGCCGGGTCGCCCGGCTTGGCCAGCGCACCGGTCGGCGCGGTGAGGAACAAGGTCGCGGCGGCGATCGCCACTAGTGCGAGGGTGCACCACCGTCGGACAGGCGCCGTCATACCTTCCCTTCCCTGCGTGCTGCGTGTGACCGGCGGCCAGCTTACCCAACGGCACTGGTAGCCAGGCGCACAAAGAATCCGTTACACCACAACGACTTTCAGTGACCGTCTCGATGCTTTCAGACATCGATGAAGCACCACGTGCATAGCCGCGAAAGCGGATCAACGCTGTGAGCAGGATCACGTGCGACTGAATCGGTTCGTCGGACCTTGGCGGGAGAAGGGCAACCAATATTCTTGACTGAGTCCAGAAAAGTGATCGACAATCTCACGCGACCGGCACCCTTTCTAGCGCAAGGAGAGCACACGTGGGAACTGAGCACGACGGCCTCATCTCCGGTGAAGCGCCGGTCCGCCCGCCGAAAGCCCGGTCCAACCGGGACTGGTGGCCCAACCAGCTGGACGTGGGCGTCCTCCACCAGAACCCGCCATCGGGCGACCCCATGAGCCAGGGGTTCGACTACGCCGCCGAGTTCAAGAGCCTCGATCTCGACGCGCTGAAGGCGGACATCCACGCGGTGATGACCACCTCGCAGGACTGGTGGCCGGCCGACTTCGGGCACTACGGGCCGCTCTTCATCCGGATGGCCTGGCACAGCGCGGGCACCTACCGCACCAGCGACGGTCGTGGCGGCGGGGGCTCCGGCGACCAGCGCTTCGCACCGCTGAACAGCTGGCCGGACAACGCGAGCCTCGACAAGGCCCGGCGCCTGCTGTGGCCGGTGAAGAAGAAGTACGGCAAGAAGATCTCGTGGGCCGACCTGATGATCCTCGCCGGCAACGTGGCCCTGGAGTCGATGGGCTTCAGGACCTTCGGCTTCGCCGGCGGCCGCGCGGACGTCTGGGAGCCCGAGGAGATCAACTGGGGCACCGAGGACACGTGGCTCGGTGACAAGCGCTACAGCGGCGACCGCGAGCTGGCCAAGCCGTACGGCGCGGTGCAGATGGGCCTGATCTACGTCAACCCGGAAGGCCCCAACGGCAACCCGGACGCGCTCGCCGCGGCCCGCGACATCCGGGAGACGTTCGGCCGGATGGCCATGAACGACGAAGAGACCGTCGCGCTCATCGCCGGCGGGCACACGTTCGGCAAGGCGCACGGTGCCGCCAACCCCGACCGCAACGTCGGTCCGGAGCCCGAGGCCGCCCCGATCCAGGAGATGGGCCTCGGCTGGAAGAACGCGCACGGCTCCGGCAAGGGTGGCGACACCATCACCTCGGGCCTCGAGGGTGCGTGGACGCCGACGCCGACGGCGTGGGACAACAGCTTCTTCGAGACGCTGTTCAGCTTCGAGTGGCAGCAGACCACGAGCCCGGCCGGCGCGAAGCAGTGGGAGCCGACCGACCCGGCCGCGGGCGAGCTGGTGCCGGACGCCCACGATGCGTCGAAGCGCCACGCGCCGATGATGCTCACGACCGACCTCGCGCTCCGCGTCGACCCGATTTACGAGCCGATCGCGCGCCGCTTCTACGAAAACCCGCAGGAGTTCGCCGACGCGTTCGCCAAGGCGTGGTTCAAGCTCACCCACCGCGACATGGGACCGATCACGCGGTACCTGGGCCCGCTGGTGCCGGCCGAACCGCAGATCTGGCAGGACCCGGTGCCTCCGGTCACGCACGAGCTGATCGGTGCCGAGGACGTCGCCGCCCTCAAGGAGAAGGTCCTCGCCTCCGGGCTGTCCGTCTCCGAGCTCGTCGCGACCGCCTGGGCGTCGGCTTCGACGTTCCGGGGCACCGACAAGCGCGGTGGTGCCAACGGTGCGCGCATCCGGCTCGCTCCGCAGAACGCGTGGGAGGTCAACGACCCGGCGCAGCTGCGGCGGGTGCTCGGTGTCCTGGAGGGCATCCAGCGGGAGTTCGACGGCACGGTCTCGCTCGCCGACCTCATCGTGCTGGCCGGCAACGCGGCCGTCGAGAAGGCCGCGAAGGCCGCCGGGTACGACGTCGTGGTTCCCTTCACGCCGGGTCGCACCGACGCGTCGCAGGAGCAGACCGACGTCGAGTCCTTCGCCGTCCTGGAGCCGACCGCCGACGGCTTCCGCAACTACCTCGCCAAGGGGCAGGTGAAGCCGACCGAGCAGCTGCTCGTCGACCGGGCGCAGCTGCTCACGCTCAGCGCCCCCGAGATGACCGTGCTCGTGGGCGGCCTGCGCGTGCTGAACGCCAACTTCCAGCAGTCGCAGGACGGTGTGCTGACGCAGCGGCCGGAGGCGTTGACCACCGACTTCTTCGTCAACCTGCTCGACTTCGGCACCACGTGGGAAGCGACCTCGGACGCGGAGGAGACGTTCGAGGGCCGCGACACCGCGACGGGCGAGGTCAAGTGGACCGCCACCCGGGCCGACCTGATCTTCGGCTCGAACTCCATCCTGCGCGCGCTGGCCGAGGTCTACGCCAGCGACGACGCGCAGGAGAAGTTCGTGCACGACTTCGTCGCCGCGTGGAACAAGGTGATGATGCTCGACCGGTTCGACGTCAAGTAATCCCAACCGATCCGCGGAGGCGCCGTGCGATCTGGCACGGCGCCTCGCCGTTTCTGGAACGCGTACCATCGGCGGGTGAGCGGGGATTCAAACCTGACGATCCGGTTGCTGGGGCCGCTCGACGTTTCGATGGGCGGGCACACCGTCCCCCTGACATCGGCGCGGCTTCGCACGCTGCTCGCGGTGCTGGCCCTCGCCCCGGGCCGGCCGGTCTCGGTCGATCGGTTGGCCACCGCGATCTGGGACGAAGACCTGCCGGCCAACGCGCGCCGCGCGGTCCAGCTCTACGTCACCCGGCTGCGGGGCGCGCTCGGCGCCGACCGGATCCGCACCGAACCAGCCGGGTACGCGCTGATGATCGAGCCCGAGCAGGTCGACGCCGTCCGATTTGGACAGTTGCTCGACGCCGCGGCCACCGTGCCTGACACCACAGTGGAGCGTGCGCGGCTCGGCGAGGCGCTGGCCCTGTGGCGCGGGGCGCCGTTCGAGGGCGCACGCTCGGCGTGGCTGGAGTCGGTCGACGCGCCAGGCCTCGTCGAGCGCCACCTGACCGCCGTGGAACGCCGCGCCGAGCTGGAGTTGGCGCAGGGCCGCCACGAAGAGCTCATCCCGCAGCTGAGCCGTTTGACCGCGCAGCACCCGACGCGGGAGAGGCTGTGTGCCCTGCTGATGCAGGCCCTGTTTCGCGCCGGGCGGCGGTCCGACGCGCTCAACGCCTACCAGCGGCTACGCCAGGTGCTCGACGACGAGCTGGGCCTCGAGCCCGAGCCGGCGCTCCGCGAGCTGCACCGGCGGATCCTCACCGAGGACAGCGCGCTCGCCGAGCCGGTCGACTCCCGGCTCGCGGACGGTCCGGTGCCGCGGCAGATGCCGCCAGGCGTCGCCGACTTCGCCGGACGGTCCGAGGCGCTGGACCGGCTCGACGCACTACTGCCGGACACGGGCACGCCGGAGCCGGCAGCGGTGGTGATCTCGGCGGTCATCGGCACCGCCGGCGTCGGCAAGACGGCCCTCGCGCTGCACTGGGCGCACCGGGTGGCCAACCGCTTCCCGGACGGCCAGCTGTATGTGAACCTCCGCGGCTTCGACCACTCCGGCCGGTTCATGGACGCGGGCGAGGCGGTCCGCGGGTTTCTCCATGCGCTCGGTGTGCCGCCGCAGCGCATCCCGCCGGGCCTGGAGGCGCAGGCCGCCATGTTCCGCAGCCTGGTGGCCGGCAAACGGATACTCATCCTGCTCGACAACGCGCGCGACGCGGAGCAGGTCCGCCCGCTGCTGCCCGGCGCGCCTGGCAGCCTCGTGGTGGTGACGAGCCGCAGCCAGCTCTCCGGTCTCGTCGCCGCGAAGGCCGCCGTTCCGGTCACCATCGACCTGCTCACGTACACCGAGGCGCGGCAGCTGCTGTCGACCCGGCTCGGCGCCGGCCGGGTCGCCGCCGAGCCGGAGGCGGTCGACGACATCGTCAACCGCTGCGCGCAGCTGCCGCTCGCGCTGGCTATCGTCGCCGCCCGCGCGGCCACCTATCCGGAGTTTCCGCTCAGCGCGCTCGCCGCCGAGCTGCGCGAGCCCGCCGGCCGGCTCGACGCCCTGGCGAACGTCCGAGAGGTCTTCTCCTGGTCGTACCGCACGCTCTCGCCGCAGGCAGCCCGCCTGTTTCGGCTCCTCGGGCTGCATCCCGGCCCGGACACCTCCGCCGCGGGGGCGGCCAGCCTGGCGGCGCTGCCCCCGCGGCTCACCCGCGGCCTGCTCGCCGAGCTGACCGGTGCGCACCTGCTCTTCGAGCACCACCCCGGCCGGTACACGTTTCACGACCTGCTCCGGGCGTACGCCGCCGACCTCGCCGCGGAGACCGACCCCGAGGCCGAGCGGCAGGCGGCGGTCCTCCGCGTGCTCGACCACTACCTCCACACCGCGTACACCGCGGCCCGGCTCCTGTACTCGGCCCGAGACCCCATCGACCTCGCACCGGCGCAGCCCGGCGTCGTGCCGGAGAGTCTCGACTCCGTCGAGCAGGCGATGGAATGGTTCGTCGCCGAGCACACTGTCCTGCTCGCGGCCGTCGACCGTGCCGTGGCCGCCGAGCTGGACACCCACACGTGGCAACTGGCCTGGACCCTGACCGACTTCCTCGACCGCAACGGGTACGGGCACGACTGGGCCGCCGTCGCCGGTGCCGCCGTGGCCGCCGCCGAGCGGTCGGCGTCAATCGGTGCCCAGGCCCGCGCACACCGCTTCTTCGCCCGAGCGCTTTACCAGCTGCGGCGCCTCGATGACACCAACCGGCACATGAGGCTCGCACTGGCACTGTGCGAGCGGGACGGCGACCCGGTCGGGCAGGCGCACACGCACCACGCCCTGGCGTCGCTCCTCGGGCGGCAGGGCGAACGCACCGCGGCGCTGGAGCATGTCAAGACGGCGCTGCGCCTCTACACCGAGGTGGGGCACCGGCACGGTCAGGCTGCCGCGCTCAACGCGATCGGCTGGTACCGGGCCCAGCTCGGGGAGCCACAGCAGGCGCTGGTCGACTGCCAGCGGTCTCTCGCGCTCCTTGAGGAGCTCGGCGACTACGCCGGCGCGGCGGACGTCTGGGACAGCATCGGCTTTGCCCAGCACCAGCTCGGCCGGTACGCCGAGGCCATCGCCTGCTTCGAGCGCTCCGCCCAGATGCACGAGGAAATCGGCGACCGCCGGTTCGCCGCGGAAAACCTCGTGCACAAGGGCGACGCGCATCACGCGGCCGGTGAACACGACGCCGCGCACGAGGCGTGGCGGCGCGCGCTCCCGATCCTCGAAGAGCTTGACCACCCCGACGCCCAGCTGGTCCGCGCCAACCTCAAGCTGCGCGCGGACCAGCCGTGACACCGGGTCAGAAGCCGAGCGCCCGCCGCCCGCCGACGACCGGGATGTGCAGCTCGCTGTCGTGCGGCGCGACCCGCAGGCGGGTGCCGCCGAGCGGGAGCAGCGTGTACTCCTGGTCGGTGGAGAAGACCACGACCCCGATCCGGTGGCCGGCTGGGAAGACGTAGTCCTTGGGCTGCATGGTCCAGCGGTAGTCGTACAGCTTGCCGGTGCGGACCGGCTCGCTGCGGTTGGCGGCCTTGCGGTTTTGCGGGTCCATCCAGCCGCGCGTGACCACGAACGGCGCGGCGGTCGAGCCGGCCGGACCGTAGTCGACGAGGTACGCGGTCAGGTTGGCGTCCGGCTTGTTGTCGATCGCCATCCGCAGCCGCATCTCCGGACGCCCGGAGAGCCGCACGTCGCGGGTGAGTACAGGTGAGGTGTACGCGAGGCGGTTGGGGCTCGCCGCGTCCGGGTTGGCGACCAGGGCGTCCGGGTGGATGGTGCGACCCTCGTCCACAAAGGACTGCTCGACGTCACCGCGGGTCCTGCCGGTGGTCAGCGAGCCGGGCGCGGCAAGGCGCACCGCCACGTCGCGGGCGCCGGGGTCGGGCCAGTTGCGGTACGTGGTGTACGCGAGGTTTTCCCGCTGTACGACAGCCGTCGGCTCGCTCATGATGCCGTTGCGGACACCCCAGAGCCAGTAGTCGAACCACCGGTTTTCGGTCTGCTTGTACGTCCAGGCCTTGCCGTTCGGCAGCGTGACGGGCACTCCGCTGGGGCTGCTGTGCCCGCCCTGGTGCAGCCAGATCTTGCGCGGCACGTGCCACTTGGTGAGCTGGTCCCACCAGCCGCCGAAGTGCTCGGTCTTGACGTTCCAGTCGTTGAGCCCGTGCACCACGAACACGCTGGCCTTGACCCGGCGCGCGTCGAGGTAGTCGCGCTCGGCCCAGAACCGCGAGTAGTCGCCGGTGACCCGGTCCTGCTTGGTCGTGATGGTGGCCATCTCGTCGGCGCAGTCTCCTTCGGAGCGGGCCTGCCCGGCGGTGAACTTGGCCAGCACGTCGAGGTCTTCGCCCTGGAAGGTGCCGGGCGCGACGACGAGCCCGTTGGCCCGGTAGTAGTCGTACCAGCTGCTGATCGCGGCCACCGGGACGATCGTCTTGAGGCCCTCGACGCCGGTCGTGGCGACCTGGTTCGGCAGGGTGCCCGCGTACGAGCCGCCGGTCATGCCGACCGCGCCGGTGGTCCACGTCGCCCTGGCCGGGGCGCCGTTGGCGTCCCATCCCCTGACGCGCCCGTTGAGCCAGTCGATGACGGCCTTGGTGCCCAGGGTCTCGGCCGAGTCTCCGCTGGTCGAGCAGCCGTCGGAGTCGGCGGTGCCGACGCTCTGGCCGAGCACGACCGCGTATCCGCGCGGCACGTAGTAGTTGTCGAGCGAGCCGGGCAGGTCGGCCTTGGCCTGTGCGGCCTGGACGCCGGCGTCCGCCGACCGCGCCCCGGCGCGGTCGCCCAGACCGTTCTGGGGCAGCTCGTCGACCAGGACACTGTGATACGGCACGTCGCCCCAGACACCCTTGCGGTACGGGCTGTGCTCGAAAATCACCGGCACCTTGAAGCCGGCCGTGGCCGTCTCCCGGGGCCGGGAGATGTCGATCGCCACCCGGTCACGTTTGCCGTCGTGGTTGGTGTCGAGCGGAGTCTCCACGTAGACCCGCTCCTCGATCGCGTCGGCGAACGAGAAGACCGGCTGGGTCATCCCGTCCTCGACGACGATCTTCGGCGGCGAATCGGCCGGCGCGGCGGCCACGCTCGCCGGCGCGGCGAACACGAGTCCACTGGCGACGGCGGCGCTGGCGAGGAGCAGATGTCGAGCTTGCGGCATGAGAACCCCCGAAGTGTCCACTTTTGATGGAGGCCCAGAACATATCGACGGATGTACCGGGCGTCTACCTCTCGCCGGTGGCAGCGGGACTGTTTGCACGTTCGCGCAGTTGTGAACACCGGGATCCGTGTGGTGTTATCCGGTTCCCCTTCCTTGATCACACGAGGGCAGCATGCGCTTATCGCTTCGTGCCGGAATCACCGCGCTGGCCCTGACCGGCGGCACCCTCGTAGGTGCGGCGGCTCCCGCGGAGGCCGCCGTCACCACCCTGTACGTCCGCCAGGCGTCCTCCACATGTTCGGACAGCGGCGCGGGCACGTCACAGCAGCCGTTTTGCACGATCGGCGCGGCAGCCGCGGTCGTCGCCGCCGGGCAGACCGTCGACATCGGCGCCGGCCGGTACGCCGAGCGGGTCACGGTCGCCACCTCCGGAGCACCGGGGGAGCCGATCACCTTCCAGGCTCAGCTGTTTGCCGGCGTCCACATGTCCGGGCCGACGGCCGGGTTCGTCATCGACGGCCAGCACGACCTCAGGATCCGAAATATCGAGACGTACGGCACCAGGGACGTCCCGGTGCTGGACATCCGCGATTCGTCGGCCATCACGGTCGAGGGCGGCAACCTCACCGTGGACGACGCGACGACCGTGCCGCCCGTGCGGCTCGCCGGCGTGACCAACTCACGGCTGAGGAACATCACCGTCAACGGCCGCATGGCCGGCGGTGGTGTGAGCCTCGACGCCGCCACCTCCGGGGTGACGGTCGACCACCTCGAACTCTCTCAGCCCGGGTCGGGGCCGATCACCGGGGCCGTGGGGATCGACGTCGCCGGTCCGGCCAACACGATCGTCAACAACTTCGTCATCGGCTTCACCGGCGCCGCGATCGCGATCGAGTCCGGGGCCGTCGACACCGTCGTGGCCAACAACCTGGTGCAGTTCGGCAGCACTTACGGCATCCACAACAGGGGCGCCACCGGCACCGCGATCACCAACAACTCGGTCACGGCCTACTGCCGCGGCGGGATCCGGGTCGACGGCGCCTCGTCCGGCGTATCGGTGCAGAACAACGTGCTCCAGCTCAACTTCAACTACGGCCAGTCCCAGTGCGCGGGCGTGCCCACCGACGGCTTCGAGATCGGGGTATTCGACGGCGCCGTCGGGCGCACCACGGTCGACTACAACAACGCCAACCACGGCGACAGCGAGGCGAAGTCGCCGAGGATCTACGCGTGGAACGGCACCCGGATGAGCATGGCCGCCTTCCGCACCGCCTCCGGGCAGGCCGCGCACGACAAAGAGACCATGGGCCAGACCCGCGACAACACCGACTCGGCCAACTCGGCGGCGCCCGGATACCGGGCGACCGACATGGCCGGCCGGGCCCGGATCGACGACCCGGCGATGCCGAACGTGGGGACCGGCCCGGTGGCGTATGCCGACCGCGGCGCCGTCGAGAACATCCGCGTCCCGGTGGTCTGGTCCGACACCACCTTGAACGTCGCCACGCGCACGGTGACCGTCGACGCCTCCGCGACCCAGCCGGGCATCGCGCCGATCGCCTCGTACGAGTTCAGGCTTGGTGACGGCTCGGTCGTCACGCAGACCTCGCCGGTCATCACACACACCTATGCCCAGACGGGCCGCTACTCGATCGTCATAAAGGTGACCGACACCGACGGCCGGTCCGGCCAGATGGACACCTCGATCAGCATGCTGCCGGTCATCGGCAGCTTCGGCCTGCTGTCGCTCTACAACCACAAGTACGTCGCCACGAACACCGAGTATCCGACCCTCGAACCGAGCCAGGCGGGTGTGACGGCGGCCGGCCACTTCGACCTCGTGGACGCGGGCCAGGCGGACGTGGCCCTCTTCGCTCGGTCGCTCGGACGCTACGTCACGACTGGCCTGACCGACACCGACCCGCTCGGGATCACCCAGGTGGCGATCGGAGAGCGGGAGCGGTTCGCCCTGATCCGCAACGCGGACGGCAGCATCAGCCTGCGGTCGAAGTACAACGGCCGGTACGTGAGCCTCCAACCGGCGTTCACCCCGTTCCTGATAGCCAGCCGCACCGCGATCGGCACGTGGGAGAAGTTTCACCAGGTGCGGCTCACGGATGCCGCGCGCACGCTGAAGGCCCACGCGAACGGCAACTTCGTATCGGCCGAGAGTGCCGGCACCAAGCCGCTGATCGCGAGCCGGCCGGCCGCCAACACCTGGGAGCGGTTCGACATCGTCGACCTCGGCAACGGCCAGATCGCCCTCTTCGCCCGCGCCAACAACCGATTCGTATCCGCGGAGAGCGCCGGAACGCAGCCGCTGCTCGCCGGGCGGGTGGCCGTCGGTGGGTGGGAACGGTTCACGATGGTCCAAAACAGCGACGGCTCGGTGAGCCTCAAGGCGGTGGTCAACGACCGCTACGTCGCGGCGGAGGGCGCGGGCACAAAGCCGCTGCTCGCCGGCCGCACGGCGATCGGCACCTGGGAGAGGTTCACGCTCGGCTAGGCGGAGAGCGGCCGGACGAAGATCAGGCATCGGTCCGGTGTGGTGACCAGCCGGCCGTCGTCGTCGTAGTGCTCGCGGACTGTTGTGATCTCGCCGTGGGCCCACTGCTCGAAACCCAGCGACCGGTAGAGCTGGACGGCGGGTTCGTTCTGCCGGTCGACGCCCGAGGCCACCGCGTGGTGGCCGCGGCCGATCAGCAACTCCTCAGCCGCTCGCACCAGCGCGGTCGCCACCCCGCGCCGGCGCATCTCGGTGCGCACCTGAAGCCGGTAGAGCAGCGGAACGCCGGGCAGGTGCAGTCGGATTTCCGGCTCGTCCGCCGGCTCCCAGGAGACGAGGATCGCGCCGGCGAGTTCGTCTTTTCGCCAGGCGGACAGCACTACACCGCGCCGAGCGAGCCGGGCCCGGTAGAAGTGCGCATGCGTCATACCGAGGACCTGTCCGAGCTCAGGCAGGTCCTCGGAGTCGACGTAGCGGATGTCAAGGTCCTCGTCATCACTCACGACCTAATGATTCCTCTCGATGGATTAGGTGGCCGAGACGATCAAGACGATGACCAACAGCAGGCACGCCATCCACACCAGCATCACCAAAGCTATCGCCAGTGCGACGACGGTCAGGGCGGCCGCGTCCGAACCGGTGGTCGGACGCGGTTGCGGACGCTGATGGGGGGCACTTGCGTCAAAAAGGTGACCCAACAAAGGGTTGAATGGGGCTAGGCTTGGCATGGCGAGTTCCTCGGCATCCTGAGCAGGGGCCTTGCCGTTCCGGACACCCCTGGCCGCGATCCGGGGGTGTCTTTCGTCGCGTGATCCGTCCCCGTGGCGACCCCCGCGTGCTCCGCGGGAGTAGTCGATGATCGATGCGTGGCGGCGCTCTTGCCGCTGACGCGACGACGTTTCCGCGTAGTAAGAGGCTGAAGATCATGGTATGATCCCCCGGTACCTCAGCGGACTTTGGTGAAGTCCAGGAAACTTTGGATCTTCAGAGTAAACTTCAGTGAACCACTGAATCAAGCGTTACCTTACTTGTCGGCTGTCCCTTGAATCACCATATCGAGGAAAATGCGGTATTAGTCATGCCTCATGCGCTGCTAACCAAGTAGGAGTCGTAGGTCGGCGCTATTGACACGGTGGAGCAGGCTTCAGTAGCAGGCTGAACTTTACTGGAGGAGGTGGGCCCCGATGGCGACGAAAGCCGACAACGCTACTGCCCTCGCCCGGCGCCTCCGGAGACTGCGGACTGAAGAGTGGAGCCAAGCCGTCACTCAACCCGTCCTGGCCAAGGCGTTCGGAGTGAGCGTCCCGCTGATCTCTTCGTGGGAAAGCCTGAAGAAGCTGACGATTCCCCCACCGCAGCACTTGGAGCACTATGCCCTGTTCTTCTCGACGACGCGCTCGATGGACGGCGGCCGGCCACGGCTGATCGACATCGATGACCTGACAGAGTCGGAGCGCGCCCGTAGAGAAGAGCTGCTTCGCGAACTGACCGCGTTGCGAGCAAGCGCGACCGGCATCGTGAGTGACAACGGCCCGGGTGCCCAAACGGCCGCGCTCAACACTGGGCCGTGGCACTTCCCTGACGGGGCGCCGGTGACGATCATCTGTGCTTCCCTGCCGCCGGAGCTGCGAGCCGACGAGTCGTACACGAACCCGCACAGCCCGGATTACATCGAGCTGTACAACTACGCCGACCTCGACGCGCTCGTCGAGCTGTACGGGCATGTGCGGGCGGCGAATCCGCGTAGCCAGGTGACCTTCCATCTGGCCGAGCCGGACCATGTCATAGATCGCGACGATCTCACCAAGCACCTGGTGCTTCTGGGCGGCGTGGACTGGAATCCGTTGACGCGCGACATGGTGGAGCTTCTTGGTGTGCCCGTCACGCAAGTAGCCCGGGAGGGCGACCGTGACACGGGTGCCTTCGCGGTCGACGAGGACGGTCGGCGCCGCGTCTTCGAGCCGGTGTTCAAGAACAAGGGCGGCACGGTCCTCGTCGAGGATGTCGCACAGTTCGTCCGCGGACCCAACCCGCACAACCGGAAACTGACCGTCACGATCTGCAACGGCATGTACGGGCGCGGAACATACGCCGCGGTCCGCACCCTGACTGACGCTGTCTTCCGGGACCGCAACGCCGAGTTCATCCGTTCGCGGGTGCCAGACGGAGCCACGTACAGCATTCTGGCCCGTGCGAAGGTGACGGCGGGTACGGTGGTCACTCCAGATTGGACAGAGGCCGACACCCGGCTGCACGAGTGGGTAGGGATTGCCACATGACAACTGCCCTGGTCGACACAGACGCGAATCCGGCGTCTGGGCAGCCCAGCCACCACCCCTCTCACTCGTTGCTGCTCGACCCTGTCGTCTCAGCCGATTACGCCCATGTCGATGCCATCCTCGTCCCGACGGCACGCCCGTCGGCCTATCTCAGAGACGCGATGAGCCTGGCCATGGAGCTTGGCTGTCCGGTCGTCGCCCTGTGCAGCAAATGGGCCCACGCGGACAGGGCGTTTCGCGAGGCGCGTGGCATGAACGCGACTCTGATCGCGGCGGACGTGCCCGAGGCCTCGGGCCAGATACCGCTCAAGACGTCCGTGTTGCTGGCCGGCACGAAGTTCGCCCGGTCGACGGACGTGAGCCTCAAGCGCAACCTCGGCCTCGCCCTGGCCCGCATGGTCGGGTGGGACAACGTGGTGTTTCTCGACGACGACATCACGGACATCCGCCCGGATGACATGCGTTCGGCGGCCGCCCTGTTGTCGAGCTACAGCGCTGTCGGCCTGGAGAATGTCGGCTTCCCCGACAACTCCGTCGTCTGCCACGCGTACCGCGCCGTGGGCGAGTACCAGGACAGCTTCGTCGGCGGCGGGGCGATGGCGGTGCCGGGCCGATCCACCTCGTTCTTCCCCAACATCTACAACGAAGACTGGTTCTTCCTCCTCGACGACACCGGATTCGGCCGGGTAGCGGTCACCGGCAAGGTGGCGCAGAAGGAGTTCGACCCCTTCTCCGATCCGCGTCGCGCGCGGGCTGAGGAGCTGGGCGACTGCCTGGCAGAGGGCGTTTATGCCCTCCTCGACGACGGCAAGTCGCTGGCCGACGCCGACGAAGAGTTCTGGCGCGGCTTCCTCCACGACCGCTACCTGCTGATCCAGCGCGTCCTGGAGAAGGTGCCCGGGCTCGACATGCATCCGAAGGACAAGATCCGGATGGTCGAAGCGCTCAAAGCGGCCCAGGGCCGGCGGCAGCTCATCACCCCGGCCTTCTGCGTGGAGTACCTGGACGCCTGGCAGGCGGACCGTAAGACGTGGCGGGATTACGTGCTTCACCTCCCGACCGGGCTGACGCCGCGTAAGGCGCTGGAACACCTCGGCCTGTCCGCCCACATAGCGCTCACCAGATAGCGCCCGAGCGCATAGAACCCACCCGACCGGGGTAGGTCCCGCTTATGGCTGCGAAACGAGCAACACGCGAGCTAGACGCCGCCAAGCGCAACTCGATGTCAGACAGCGCCTACGCGTTTCCCCGGGTACGCAAGGAGCCACTCAACGACGCGTCCCATGTGCGCAACGCGATCGCCCGATTCGATCAGGTCCGGGACGTGACGGACGACGAGCGGCGCGAAGCGTTCCGGCGGATCCGCAAGGCGGCCGACAAGTTCGGCGTGGAGATGACCGCGAAGCGCTGGCAAGACCTGGGCAAGCCGACCGCGACGATGAAGTCGTCCGACAAGCCCCGCACCCCGACGAAGGCCGAACGCGCGGCGGCACGCCGCGGCGACCGTTCCCGGGACGAGCTCTACAGCGAGGCGCAGCGCCGTGGCGTCAAGGGCCGGTCGACCATGACCAAGGCCCAACTGCAACGCGCACTCGACCGCGCCTGAGGTCGGCGTTCAGGCTTCCGCCGTGCGATCGAGGCCGAGCGTCGCGATGAGGTCTTCGTGGAGCTCGAACCAGACGCGGTGGCAGGAGTCGACGTCGGTGCGGTCGACCCAGCCGCCTTCGCCCGCGAGCACGCGCTGTCGTGCCGCCGCGAATCGCCTGTGGTAGCCGCCCAGCCGGGCGAGGACGTGTCCGAGCCGGTCGGCGAGTGGGGCGAGGGCGGCGTCGATGGCGGCGAGCTCGTCGAGGACACCGGCGTCCCAGGCGGGATCGGTGTGGTCGTTGACGGCGAGCCGGTCGCCGGCGGTCGGCCGGAGCTGCCAGTCGGTGCAGGCGCGCTGTAGGCGGGCGTTCAGCGGGAGAAACTCGCGGTAGACCTCGCGAACCTCCTCCGCCGCCCCGGCGCGGGCCAGCTCGGCTGCCAGCTGGCGTTCGTTTTCCGCACGGCCGGACTCGGTCAGTGACCAGCCTCCAACATCGGCGAACGCGGCGTGGGTCACCCACCCGTGTGCCTCGGCGTCGAGCAGGATCTCGGTGGTCTCGGCGGCGTCGAGCCCGAACCGCCGGGCGATCACCGGAGTGTCGGCGAACCCCGTGATGCGGACCGCGTGCAGCACCAGCAGTTCAAGCGGCGACTCGTGAGTCACGAGTCAGCCTCCTGCCGTGCCGTCAGCCGGGTGTAGTGCTGCTGGCACGCCTGCGGGGAGTTGAACCCCATCGCCTCCGCCATCTGCGCCCAGGTGAGACCCGCACCGCGGGCCACGAACAGCAGGCCGGCCTCGATCCCTTCGATCTCGGCACGCGCCGCCGGCAGGAGAGCGAGCGCGCTCAGGATGTCTCCCGCGGCCAGGTCGGCGGCGCGCCAGAGCGCGAAGTGCGTCAGGTCGACCGCCGACGGCGGGACGGGGGCGGGTCGCCACGGGCGGGCGTCAAGCGCACTCGCGCCAAGGCCCAGTAGGCGCTTGGTCGCGTCCTGTTCGCGGCGTGCTTGAGCGTGATCGGCGTCTTCCTTGCCTGGCATGCCGCCGATCCTGCACAATCAACAAATTGTTGTCAACGCTTCGTTGAAGGGTGTCTGGATGATCGTGCCGCTCGCGGACGCGGATGTAGGGACCTGCGGGGGCAAGGCGGGTGTCCTCGGTGTGCTCCTTCGCACGGGCCTCCCGGTGCCCGACGGCTTCGTGATTCCCTTCAGCGCGTACCGCGACGCGTCACGGCGGGCGATCGAGGCCGGCCCACTCGACCCCGGCCTGCTCGAGGCCCTCGGTCGCGCGCTCGAAGCGCTCGGCGATCCGCCGGTCGCGGTGCGCTCGTCAGCTGTGGGCGAGGACACGGCCGCGGCGTCGGCGGCCGGCCAGCACGAGAGCACCCTCGCCGTGTACGGCATCGGTGCGGTCGTGCAGGCGGTGCGTGCCTGCTGGGCCTCGCTCCACTCGCACCGCGCCGTCGCGTACCGGGACGCGGTCGGCCACGACCGACCGGCCGGCGTTCTGGCGATGGCGGTCCTCGTCCAGTGCCACGTGGACGCAGATGTCTCCGGGGTCATGTTCACCCCCACGGGCCCGGGCGGCGTGACCCGGATCGAGGCGTCTTGGGGCCTCGGCCCCAGCGTCGTCGGCGGCACGGTCACTCCGGACGCCTACCGCGTGACGGAGGGCGGGTTGGTCACCCGCACCGTGGCTGACAAGAGGACCCGCCTTGACCGGCGCGGCACGGGCCTCGTCGCGCACGACGTGCCCACCGCCGCCCGGCGCCAGCCCTCGCTCGACGACGCGACTGCCGTGCGGCTCGCCCGGCTCGGGCAGCAGGTCGCCGCCGTGCTCGGTGGTGCGCAGGACATCGAGTGGGCGATCGCTGGCCGGACGATCTGGTTGCTTCAGGCCCGGCCGGTCACCGCCGCTCCGCCGCCACCACCGTCCGGCGCCTCGACGACCTCGGCCGCCACGCTGGCCGGGATCCCTGGCAGCCACGGGATCGCGACCGGCACGGCGCGGGTCGTCCGCGGTCCCGGCGAGTTCGCCCGCGTGCGCTCCGGTGACATCCTCGTCTGCCGCTACACCGACCCGGCCTGGACGCCCTTGCTGCGCCTCGCCGCGGGCGTCGTGACCGAAGTCGGTGGCGTGCTCTCCCACGCCGCGATCGTGGCCCGCGAGCGTCAAATCCCCGCCGTGCTCGGCATGGCGAACGCGACCACCACGCTCCACGACGGCGCCACCATCACCATCGACGGCACCACCGGCACCGTGACCATCTCCTGATGGGAGGCCTCATGGGAACTCGACACCTCTATCTCGCCCGCCACGGCTCGGCTGACGCGTTCGGTACGCTCACCGACACCGGGCGCCAGCAGGCGAACCTGCTGGGCGAACGCCTCGCCGGCATCCCCGTCGACGCCGTATGGCACTCGCCGCTGCCGCGCGCGGTCGCCACCGCGCACGAACTCGCCCGACATCTACCCCACGTGCCCGTGGCCGAGGCCGTCGAGCTCGTCGACCACGTGCCGTACGTGCCCAGCGTGGCCGAAAGGCACCCGGCCTGGACAGCCTTCTTCGACGGGTACGACGACGCCGAAGCCGCCTCGGGGCACCGGCTGGCACAAGCCCTCGTCGCCCGCTTCACGACGGCACTGGATCCGACCACGCACCCGGCGGACACCCACGAGGTGCTGATAACCCACGCGTACCAGGTCGCCTGGCTGGTGCGTCACGCGCTGGAGGCGCCGCCATCCCGGTGGCTCGGCCTCAACAGCGCCAACACGGGCCTGACCGTCATCGAGTGCCGCGCCGGCCTGCCACCCGCGGTCATCATGTTCAACGACATGAGCCACCTCCCGGCCGACCTGCGCTGGACCGGGTTTCCGGACGCCGTCAGGCCATGACCTGCCCGCCTACGCGCCGCCGTACCGCTATGTCGTTCAAACGGCTGAGCATCTCGGTGCTGCGCGGACCGAGCAGGACCGACTGCACCAGGTGCGGCACAAACCGGCCGACGCCGGCGATCAGGTCGTACGTCAACGTCACTCGGGTCGCCCCGTTGACCGGTTCGAGATCCAATCGGACCATCGCCTCCCCGAGTGGCCAAGCCCTGGCGTGCAGCTCGAGCATCCGTCCTGGGACGACCGCGTGTACCCAGGTCGTGTCTTTGACGTGCAGCGGCCACGGTCCGACCTGATGGTGTATCCGGGTCCCCGCGGCGGGCCAGCCGTCGTCGACATCGCGGATGTGCGACGCACCGACGACCCAGCTGGCGTAGGTCCAACCGTCAGCCAGCACAGCGAACACACGCTCCGGCGATGTGCCGAACATCCTCGATTTCCGCGGCATCGCCTTCCCCTCTCGAAGCCGTTTCCGCTCGTTTCCCGTCCCTTACCGGATTAAGCGCAGGCGTACGGCGGGATTAGCGCCACACGCCGATCGTGGCGTCGAGGCGGCGGCAGATGACCGCACCGGCTTGTACCTCGCAGTCGCGGGTGACGCCCCCGACCAGGCCGAAGAAGCGCGCCCTGCCGCTGGCCGGGTCGAGGTGGGCCAGCCAGGCGCGCGAGGTGGCCAGGTCGGTGCGCATCCCGATCAGCTTGCCATCGGCGCCGGGCGGGCTGATGAGGGTCCAGACGCCGAGGTGTTCCACCGTGCGGCCGGTCTCCGGATCGAGCACGGTCAGGTCGGTGAGGCCGTCCCGAGTGCGGACCGCCGCCACGAGGTGGCCGCCGGACCGGCCGGCATATGTCCGGGTCGGGTCTGACCACAGCGTCCGACCGGTCGCGGGGTCGAGCACGCGCACGCCGCCGAGTTGGGAGGTGACGCAAAGCGTGTCGCCGCAGTCCGGGACGTACTCCGTCGGCAGGTCGACCGCGGCCGTCCACCGCCGGTCGAGGCCGTTCAGGTCGTATGCGGTGACCATCGATTCCTGGCGCACCAGCATCAGGTCGCCGGTGAACTGCACGTAGGTCGCCGGCACCGACGGCGGGCGTGGCGGCAGGAGGTCGGCGGCCGACAGGATCCGCCCATCCTCGGCGTCGCGCACCTCGACCCGCCCCGCGGGCAGGAGCGTGACAACGTGGGTGAGTGCCTGGCCGGCGTACCGGTAGGAGAGCCATCCCCCGTTCGGCACCCGGTAGGACCAGCGGACCGCGCCGGTCACCGGGTCGACGGCCTCCAGAGTGTCCTGCCCGGTGCTGGCGGTGGGCGTGCCGTCCGGCGACGTCCAGAGCAGCACCTGACCACGCACCGGCGTCATACCCTCGAAAAGTGCCCGGCGGCGCCACGCGATCTGGCCCGTCGCCTCCCGGATGGAGACGGTCTCGACCTGTTGCGGAAGCTCGGGCTGGGTCCGGACGAGCAGCTGCCCGGCCGTGGCGCCGACCCCGCGCAGCGCGCCGGACAGCGGGAGCGGCGCCTGCCACAGCCGTTGGGCGTCCGGTAGGGCGTAGGCGGTGATGGTCCGCGGCCCGGCCCCCTCGGCCCGGTCGGAGGTGACCACGTAGAACTGCTCACCCGTCGCGAACGTCATATCGCCCAGCCGCGCCGGGATGGTGGCCTCGATCAGCGCCGCCGGCGTGGGCACAGCCGGCCCGAGCGCGGCGGCCAGCGCGACAAGCCCGGCGAGCGCCCAGGCCAACCGCCACCGGACCGGCATGCGCCGTGGCTCGGGCATGGACACCTCGGTCTCGTGCCGCATCTCGCCGAGGTCGATGACGCCGCCGGCCGCCACCGCCGCTACCACAGTCAGGCCTTCGCGATCTCCTGGTCCGGGACCAGTTTCCCGGCCTGGACCTTGAACGCCCAGACGATGACCTGGGTGGGGTCAAGCTCGCCGTTGCCCTCGAACTTGTACGTCACACCCGTTGC